>JABDFI010000001.1:0-609 GCA_013286595.1 Chlamydiota bacterium
CTTTTCGATTTGTCATAAAGTCTATCATTATCTCGTTGACTTGATAGGGCATGCTTCCACCGCTTCCACAGCATATTAAACCATATTCCTTTTCGATTTCTTTGATACATGTCTGTGTTATTTCATTGACGTATTCAAGGTATGGTGGGTTTGGATCGATTTGGGCGTTCAAATCTACCTCTGCAAGTAAAATTAATAAAAATGAAAGCAAAATTTTACTCAACTTCATAGTGAAATCCATGTATTTGTCGTAAAAAATCGGTGTTGGGGATCTGTAATTTCAGCTTCTTGATTAGTAAAACTAAAAAATCGGCATTAAAAAGCTGAATGTCTTTTAGCATCTCTCTTGTTTTGAAATAAATAGGATTGCTATAGCTTGATGAAGTCCAGAAGATTCAAGATCAGAATTTTTAAGGATTTTCCTTTATAATTCTAAGCGCTTCTTCATAAGGTTCTTCTGCAATTTGTGTTCTCTTATTAGTCTTGGAATCCTCAGCAAAATATATTATTTTGTCTTTAGCTTGGAACACATGGCAAACAGCGTTATCAAAAGGGGCTCCATCCTTTTTTCTAAATGAGATAGACACATCGGCTCTATTAGCTTTAAAT
>JABDFI010000001.1:619-97095 GCA_013286595.1 Chlamydiota bacterium
TATCAAGCATCTATAGAAGACAGAATTTCTAAATTAAGAAATGTTCATGGATTTTATGATGGCCAAAATTAAACATTTTTTCATTTTTTCATGGGAATTGACAGCATTAATCAATCTTTCAGTGCATGTTATTTCTAACATACGTGCTTCTTCAACGCTTACTTTTCTATTTGCAGTGAAAAGGACTTCGATAGAGTTAACAGTATAAGGCATACTTCCGCCATGACCACAATATGAAAGATTAAGATCTTCTTCTATTTCTTTCCCAAATTTACGGGTAATTTCACGAACATATTGAAGATATAGGGGTGGTGGCTCCTCAAAGGCGAACATTTGATTAGTACTTTGTAATAACCATAAAAAAATGAAAAAATGTTTAATTTTGGCCATCATAAAATCCATGAACATTTCTTAATTTAGAAATTCTGTCTTCTATAGATGCTTGATAAGTCTGGCCGAGGAATTTGTGGTCGGCAAAGTACATGGTCATGTTTGACCTCGTGGAAGTGCATGGCATCATCTGTATATCATAATCGGGGTTATTACGGTATTCTTTGCCGTATCTTTTTGTGATGTGGTCTTTTTTGGAGTAGACATTGACGACGTTAGAGGCGTAGTTGATTGGGATGGGCATCGCGGAGCCAATGGTATATAGATAGAGCTGCTTGCGGAGAATAGTTTGTTGTTCGGGAGTGAGTCCTTCGATGGCTCGGCGAGCGATCACTCCTCCTTCGCTGTGGGGAATGTGCGTCCAGAGGAGATTGGGGTTGATCTTGTGGAGACTTTCTGCGATGGCTCCCATGAATTGACGTGTGCGCGCTACGGTTGGCGTTTCTTTTCCTTTTCTTTCTTTGAATGTTCGACTGACATCGAAGGGTAGCCAGCTGGAGGGGTTGTGCAGGCCGATGAAGAGTGTGCCTTCGGGAATTTTGGAGGTGATCGATCGACTCATTTCGGAAAATTCTTTGGCCGAGGTGGATATCCCATTTTGCGCGGTGATGAGGCCGACGAGCATTCCTTCTTTGGGCATGATTTCAGAGAGGTGGTCGATGATGTTGACTGTTCCGACTTGTTGTTCTTCGGGTGTGAATTGAAGCTTGTGCCAGTGACCACAGGAGACAAACCAATCGACGGCGACATCATTGATGAAGCCTTTGCAGGGGATCATGGCGTTGTAGCTGGGTAGGCGGAAGAATGTTTCGATGGGGACGTTGATGCGAATGTCTGTGGGGTAGTTGCGTTCGGAATTGAGTCCAAAAAGGTCGAGTCGATTGAGGGGGCTGTTGAGTACGTAGATGTAGAGATTGGGGCCATCGGCAAAACCTGAAGGGTCGGGTGTTAACCAACGGCCGAGAAGTGGGTCGTAAAAGCGTTGTCCAAAGAAAATGAGGGATTCATCGTGGCGTTTGGAACAAAATCGCCAGGGATTGAGGGAGGAGGGGGAGGTTTCTTTACCAAAGCCGTCGATGTCGTAGGTTTCGATGAGGTGGTGGTTGGAGAGGAGGGCGATGATGGTGCCGTTGAAATCGTGGAGTGGTATGTAGGGTGTGTTGTCGATTTCAATGGCGATGGCTGCGCCGATGTCGCCTTTGAGGCCTTGGCCGAGAACTTTAAGTTGTGTGATCGTGTTGTGGAGGATGGTGCCGATTTCTGTGTCGTGATCGTAGATGTAGTGGAGGGTTTCATCGGGTGTTTCTTTTGCGATGAGGCGTGAAAGGGGATCGTAAATGTAGTTGATGTGGTGATCGGGGTAGTGGATGGTGATGAGGCGTCCAAGGGCGTCGTAGTCGTAGGTGAGGGTTTCGGAAGTGGTGGTGCGCTGTGTGGGGTTACCGTCGGAATCGTAGTGGAAAGTGGTGGTGGGTGTTGAGAGAATTTGATTGAGATCGTTGACGTGACAGTTGGTGGGATTGCCTAGGGAATCAAAGTGATAGGTTTGGGTGCCTTCTTGGATGAGTTGGTTGAGCGCATCGTAGATGTAGTCTTTGGAAGTGAAGAGGGAATTGGTGGTTTGGATGACAAGACCTGAGGGGCCGTAGTGTGTGGTATGGTGGTGATAGGGTGAGGATTGGGCGATGGGTCTTTCGAGAAGGTCGCGTGTTGTGGTTTGGATGCCTTGGTTGAGAATGAGTTGTTCTTGTGCGATATGTCCGTTGATGTCGTGGATGTAAGTGTGTTCATAAGTGATATGAGGTGCATGGCGTCGGATTTTTGTTAGATGTTGTCCATCGTAGTCGTAGTGGATGGAGGAATGATCGGGAAGTTGTATCTGGGTGCAATGACCCTGTTGGTCGTAATCCCAATGCATTCTGTGGTTGTAGGGTGTTAGTTCATCGATGAGTTCGTTGAAGGGATTGTAGGTGCGTTGGAGTGTGGTGTGCTGGATGAGATCGTCGATCTGAATGGGATGGGGGCCTAGTGCGTAGATGTAGCGGTAGTGGATGGTTTCGTCGGAGCTGGAGAGTTCGAGGAGGCGATCAAGTCCGTCGTAGGTGTAGAAGAGAGTGATGTGACGAGGAAGGGTGCGTGATGCAAGTCGTCCTCGTTGATCGTAGGTGTAGAGTGTGATTTTTTGGTTGGCTTCTGTTTCGCTGAGTACGCGTCCCATCGAGTCGTAGTGGCAGGTGTAGGTGATTTGTTTGAGCGGTTGATCGTCGATGAAGACGATGGTGATGTGATGGACTGGATTGCCGGCGCGATCGTAGAGGATTTGTTCGCGTGCGAGGGTGTTATGTGAGGCGTTTGTTTTTTCGATGAGGATGACGCGGTCGGCTGCGTCATGTGTCTCGATGGTGTGATGACCTAGTGGATCGATGGTGATTTTTTGGAGGACGTGTTGGTTGAGATCATTGAGATGGGTTTCATCGTAGAGGATTTGTGTGAGATTGCCGTGAGGATCTATGTGAGAGGTGAGTCGATTGGTGCTATCATGAGTGAAGTGATCAGTAGCTGTTCCTTGAGCTGTGTAGCGGAGTGCTTTTTCTTTGCGGTTGTGCGTGTCATAGGAGAAAATCATGTGGTTTTCGAGGTGGGGTTCATCCCAGACTTCCACGATGCGTCCTCCGCTATCGTGTAATTCCACGTGAGTTGTATTCATTTGTGAGGTTCGTTCTAGAAAACCAAGAGCATCATAAGTGTAGGTGGTGAGGCGCCCTCCAGTATTTTCTTCGATCTTGCGTCCTGCATGATCGTAGGTGTAAGTGGTAGTCAGTCCGCTGGAGTCGGTGGTGGAGAGCAGTTGGAAGGCGTTGTAGGTCCAGGTTTCTGTGCTGAGGATTTGATCTTGATAGGAAATGGTTTTTTTCGTCATCCGTTGGAACAGATCATAGGTGTAGTCGATCTGTGTGCCATCAGAATAGATGGTTTGTGCGAGGGTGCCACAGAGGTGATAGCGGTGATGAGTTTCTGTGCCGTCAGGATGGATGATGCGTATTGGTTTGCGAAGGGCATTGTAGTAAGTGCGAGTGGTATTGCCTTGGGGATCTGTTGAGGAGGTGAGGTTGCCTTGGATGTCGTAGGTGAAATGCAGTGTTGGGTTGTAGGGTGTTCCTGATTCATCCGTGACTGCAGGCAAGATGGTTTCACTGCAATGCCCAAATGGGTCGTAATGTTGCGTGATTGTGTTGCCTTTTGTGTCTGTTTGAGAAAGAAGGCGTCCTTTGAAATCGTAGAGGTTGGATATCGTTGTGATCGTGCCCTTGTCATCGATCTCTTGGCAGGTGATGGGATGATGAAAAGAATTGTAGGTGTAAGTTTTTTTAGGCGAGCCCACTTCGTGAGAAGTGAGAAGATCGCCTTGCTGATTATAAGTATAGGTGCTGACTTGACCTAAGGGATTGGTTTTGCGAATGACATGCCCTTGTGGGTCGTAGTCTGTATAGATGGTGTAACGGTATGTGCCTGTCGCATCGTCGATCTCTTCTTTGATCACTTTGTGTTGAGGCGAATAGGTGTAGCGCGTGTGTCGAATTTGCTGTTCTGTGTGTGTCGATAGATCGAGATACATTTCAGTTAGGGATCTAGCTAAGCCTGTGGAGGGATCGAGGTCATAGCGTTTAATATGGCGGGTGGTGACGTCGGTGAGATTATCGAGGGAAGTGGAAGATCCATCGTCGATGATTTCTGCGGTTAGGAGATGATCTGCATTGTAAATGTAGAATTCTCGGATGAGGATTTTGTTTCGATCACAGGTGAATTTTGCTTCAAGAAGATCGGTTTTCTCTTTGTAATGGTAGCGGTAGGTGAGGCCGTTATCTTCTTCTTCAAGAAGCGGAAGATTAAAATGGGGTTGGTAAGTGTAGCGTTTGCTGTAGCTTTCTCCGTTGACGAGTTGTCCTTGTGCATTGAGAGAAAAGAGCGCAGTGGCATTTCCAGTGAGATTGCCCCATAGCGTTTCTTGAGTGACATTCCCTAAGCTGTCGTACTGAAAGGTTTTGCTAACATGGGGAGTGGCTTGTTGATCGAGCATGGCTTTGGCGAGGAGTCGCTGCTTATCCCATACAAATTTGAGTGTGGAATGAAGAAGGTCTTTTTCATTGAAGTATTCGATGGAGAAGATGCGTCCTTTATCGTGATGATAGCGCATGAGAAAATTGTCGACATCACGCACATCTGTTTGTCCTTTGATGTAAGAAAACTGTGCGATAGGACGAAGTTGTCCTTGAGGACCGATAGGCGCTTCGAGGGTGCGCACTCTGTCGGCAGAAAAAGGCCTTTTTTTAGGATCCTCTATCCACTTTTGCGCTTCTTTATCATTAGAGGGAGTATAATATTGTGCTTGGAACTGCAAGGCCCCACCGAGCGAGAAGCGATTGAGTCTGGCTCCTATGTGCTTGCGCGCTGGTATATACTGAATATCTTCTAAGGGACGACAGGTACTTGTGATGGTGGACAGGTAATCGCGCCCTTCAAATAAGATCGCCTGGTAATCGAGTGTTTTATTATCTGAAGTTTGGATCTTGTAGTGGAAGGGACTTTTTGTGCTTTCTAAATGGAAATGAAGGGATGTGAAGGTTTTAGTTCCATCTGGATTCTTGAGAGCAATATCGGTTAGGCGATTTTTTTTATCATAGATGTAGTCAATTTGATGTCGACTGGGCAGTCTTTCAGAGATAAGGCGGTAGTAGGTTTTATCGATGTGTTGATCGAGATGGCGAGGCGTTTCTCCATGATACGTGCGGTATCCTCCATCAGGTAAAAAAAGAACCGCTTCTCCAGATTTAAAATTAAAGCGAAGGAGATAATTCTCAATATTAGTTCTAGCGCTTAAGGATCTGGGGCTTTGATTATGTTTTGTGTCAGGTCGGTAGTAAAAGAGATATTTTCCCTCGCGATGGCTATAGGTATAATGGATGATATTGCCACTGCGCTCTGCCAGGTAGATCTGATAATTTTCTTTTTTGCGCCCGATTTCTAACAGAAGATTGGTGTGGGGGAATACGTTCCATCCTCCTTGCACCATCCAGCCTCCGCGCATGTGTTTTGACATAAGATCGATATTTTCGGCCGAGCGTTCAAGTGCTCCTGCGCTGGTGTAAGTGCGCATGATAGGAAGAGAGTGTGCACCTTCGATGAGAGTATCTTGAAAGCTGAGATTGAGATGCCCTGAAATCACATGGACATGATGAAAAAGGGAAGGATCTTCTGTATCTGAAAATAAATGATCCCAGTCAGCTCTTGCGAAACTGGGTAAAAGGAGAAGAAGGAGAACAGACCTTTTTCGAAAATAAGGTTCTGTCGCTTTTCGGGTTCTTTTGAGCCGAGTTTTTGATTCTTTTTGCGGGGATTGTATCTTGTTTCGTATACTATCCCCGCAAAAAAAATCGAAAATCTGCCAAAATAGACATCTTGCGTAACCTGCTTTGCTCAGAAAAATCAAAGATTTTCTAGGCAAATTTTTAGAATCTACGGTAGTAGATTCGGGTAGCGGAGGCGAAGCGACTTTGGTAAGTCGCTGAGATGACGATAAAAAAATTGGACAGAAAATATTTGGTTTTTCTGAGCAAAGCAGGTTACGCAAGATGTGTAATAATCTCGAAAACCGACGAACCCTTAATTTCGAAAGAGGTCTAATGATTCTCAGCATCGCTCACCAAAAAAAGAGAGGCGATGTTAAGAAAAAAGATTAATTACATCAAGAATGTTCTTGAGCTAGGTATTTCTCAAACTCAACAAGTCCGGATGCGAGAAACTTTTGATAGCATCTGTGGACCCCTTCACCTGAAAATTCTAAAATGTTATGACCTTGCACAGGAATTAGACGATTTTCTTTAGGGTTTTGTTTTTGGGAATTGTAGGGGTGCAGTCTATACTGACGAAGCTGGCCGGTTGATTTCGATTTGACGTAAAGATTGCCTTCTTCATCCGGTTGTATTTTTTCACTTCGAATGCGCGCCATATCTTTTTGTGCCGATCCGATTACCATGTGATGCCGAGTTTTTCCGGGCAGACTTTTGAGTGTTTTACGCAGTTTGTGATTGGAATCTTGTTCAAAGTACTTGGGATAATGTGGTCCGTCTGGAGTTTTTAAGTAGTATTCTGCAGGTTTTGGTGCGGATTTTATTGGAGAAGAAAAAGAAGATGTTGGGTCTTCTTTAGGAAGAGGAGGAGGTGCGCTTGAGGAATCGGCTGCGGTGAGACGAGAAGATTGCTGTCTGTCTTTTTCTAGAAACACCGGTAGGCAAGAGGAAAGATATAAGCTATCCTCAGCAGATAAAGTTTCGCTCTCAGTTGTGCTGGGAGGAGGCGAACTTTCTTTGTCTAAGCCAGTGGCTGGTTGGGAACTGTGAACAGAAGATTGTTCTTGAACAAAAAATAATCGAGAAGAAATCGCTGGGAGGCTCATAAGTGTTCCATGTGGGGTATCAAAATAATTAGAGGTGTAAAAGCTTAGGGAACGGAAAGATTGTTGTAAATGATTGTTGTTTGCTGTTTTTGGAGGTGGGGAGATGCTATTGCAGAACTTTTTCTTTTGAGAAATTGAAAAGTTTCTATAACGTTCTTGTTAGTAACCCAACTTGCCTCCTATCTTGCCCGAAGGACTGAGCGAAACCCACGAGATACAAGATTCTCGACAAAGCCAAGGTAGTTCACCTTGGCGAGGAGAGAAGCGCAGTAGATCGTGTGTTGCAGCCAGTCCTTCGGGTAAGATAGGGGGCAAGTTGGGTTAGTACTTATCTTATGTAAATATCGGGGGGGCATGAAACGATATTGGCCTTTATTTGCGCTTGTTTTGATCGCCGCCTTAGAGGCTGTGGCTTTGACTCATGGTGTGTCGAAAAGCAATTTTGTTTGGATGCATTTTTTTATGGGGTTGTTTCTATGCAAATTTGCGCTGTTAAAATTGTTTAACCCTAGAGGTTTTGCTGACGGGTTTCAGATGTATGATTTAGTAGCAAAAAAATTCTCAGGCTATGCTTATCTCTATCCATTTATCGAACTTGGTTTAGGTCTGTCTTATCTTTCTTTTGTCTATCCTGTAGTTACTTATGTCATTACTATATTGGTCATGGGAACGGGAGCAATTGGAGTAATCCGAGCGTTAAGACAAGGATTAGATGTTCGCTGTGCATGTATGGGAACGGTTTTGGATGTACCTCTTTCTACAGTTACGCTGTCTGAAGATATCGGGATGGGGATTATGGCTTGTTGGATGTTGATAGCTTCTTAGAAAAAAGCCCGAGAAAATTCCCGGTCCATGTGTGTTGGAAGTGGGGAGATGCTATTGCAGAACCTTTATGTTGTAGTGGCATTCTTAATAAGGCGGTGGACTTGTCCAAGTAAATAAAATGGCAAAGACAGTAATTTATAGTGAAGAGGGGTTGCTTGATCGGCTATTTGTGTAATAACGATACTGGGCTTGTCTGAGTTAACTCGCACGGCAAGAGAGATTTTCTTTTCCTTAACAAATTCACGTAAAGACTTCAGGCTCCCTGTAGTGCCGGCTTTTACTTCAATGGGTATCACTTGATTCTCATGCTGAATAATATAGTCTACTTCGGCCGAAGAATTTAATTTTTCCCGTTGCCAATAGTAAAGAATTGGGTCAGCGTAGGCCGCGGTTGTTGTTCGGAGTATTTGACCTGCTAATTGTTCAGCCATTGCTCCGTTATTAATTAGAGCTATTTCAGATATTGATGCCAAATGGTGTAACGAAAGGCCTAATGAAATACAACACAATCCACAATCTAATAAAATAATCTTTAAAAATTTACTGTTAGCTTCTGCGCCAAGCGGTAATCCATTAGCAGAAGTGGATAAGGTGTAATGACACACTCTAGCTTTCGTAAGCAGTTCTAGGGCTTGTTTTAATGGTGCGGAACTCGTTTGTGGATTCACATGGCTATAGACAAATTTTTTCCCAAGTTGTCGAGGAATAGAATTCATTATGTCTTCTAGACGGTCAATAGAAAGTCTTCCCTTGTATTTTGAGAAATCTTCTCGATAGGTAGTTAAAAGATCATGTTGGATTTGGTTAAGAGTGTTAGGGTCTTTTTTTGTTGCCCAGGATAAAACAGCGGAAGGCATGCCTCCTACTATTAGGTATTCTTTAATTAACCTGATTAATTGTGTATGGATTGCGTCCGGGATTTTAGTGTGCCATTCATAAATTTGTATGTAGTTGCGTAGTTTGTGATTTTCAGTTGCATCTAAAAATTCTTCAAAGGATAGGGGTTCTAAATATAGATATCCTATCCTGCCTACTGGCATGCTGAATTCATGTTCAGCAAGAGCAAAATCGAGGAGAGAACCAGCCGCAATGACTGGTAGCTGAGGCATGTCTTCGGCAAACCAACGCAACTTAGCTAATAACTGCGGCACGCTTTGAATTTCATCTAGAAATAAAATTGATTCGGAAGGCTTGATAGATTTTCCAGTAAAAGCGGTGATATTAGCAAGGATTTCAGTAGGATTATTAGAGGTAAAGAGGGTTTGCATATCGGGCCGTTTTTCAAAATTTAACTCCACAAGTTGACGTTGTTGTGATTGAGCCAATTCTCGAATAATCCAGGTTTTTCCGACTTGACGCGCTCCTCGAATAACCAAAGGCTTTCTTTCATTTGAGTTTAGCCATTCTATCAAAAACGCGGACCGATCCCTGTTCATGTATAACTCCTGATTAATCTCTAATTTACCAGTTTTTGAATTTAAGTCTAGAATTTAACGGGCTGTTTTCTGTGGCAGGGTTAGAATTTAAGGGGCTGTTTTTGATGATAAGTCTAGAATTTAAATGGCTTCTTTCTAAGAAAATACCATAACTGATTGAAAATAAGGTGTTTAACATGGATTGAGGATGGAGATGCATTCAGAACCTTTCGCCTTGTATACATAAATTCTCACCTGAGAGAGTTTGATCTTTCTGAAAAAGTACCGATATTGTCAGTATAGCTAAGAATTTTGTTAAATTTTTTTTTCACCAAAACAACCGCGAAAAATCGGTTTTTGGGCTTCGTGAAAGCTCCAGCGAATCAATGCAGTCAGAAAATGAACTTGAGAGTTCATAGACAATCTCGTAGAAGAGTTGCTGGAGAATCTAAACGCAGAATCACAATTAGGAGATTTAACAATGTCATTAGGCTTAGTTCCTTTAACTTTACAAGCGACAGCGCAACCAGCGTCTGTGCTTGCCCCTTCGCAATCTACACTTAAACACGCAATGACTGGCATAAAGGCTATCCCTAGCGCCGTTTTTGGACGTATATTAAGCTTCCTTCCTGCTCAACAAATAACTCGCGTCCATCATGTATGCCAAGCTTGGCGTAACCTATCTCTCGTCAACGACGGCTGTCTAAATCTTTCTGGACTGCCCAATTTATCGGATAGCGCTCTTAAAACCATTCTTGATAAAGCAAGTGGTACTCGCATTACCTCTATCAATCTATCTAATTGCCAGAACATCACAGATGCAGGTCTTGCCCATCTAGTTACTCTCACATCTCTAAGTTCACTTAATTTAAGAGAGTGCTATAACATCACAGCTGCTGGCCTTGCCCATCTAGTAGCCCTCACACTCTTAAGCTCACTTTATCTAAGGCGGTTCAAAAACATCACAGATGCTGGCCTTATCCATCTAGGAGCTCTCACACTCTTAAGCTCACTTGATCTAAGCGGGTGCTATAACCTCACAGATGCTGGCCTTGCCCATCTATCAAAACTCACATCTCTACGTTCACTTGATCTAAGGGGATGCTATATGATCAGAGGTGCTGGTCTTGCCCATCTAGTAACTCTCACCTCTCTAAGCTCACTTGATCTAAGAGTATGTACAGACATTACAGATGCAGGCCTTGCCCATCTAGGAACTCTCACATCTTTAAGCTCACTTGATCTAAGCTGGTGCACAGACATCACAGATGCTGGCCTTGCGCATCTAGTAACTCTCACACTCTTAAGCTCACTTAATCTAAGCGGGTGCGAGAACATCACAGATGCTGGCCTTGCCCATCTAGCAACTCTCACATCTCTAACCTCACTTGATCTTAGCGGATGCACAAAAATCACAGATGCTGGCCTTGCCTATCTAGTAACTCTCACACTCTTAAGCTCACTTAATCTAAGCAAGTGCTCTAAGATCACAGGCTGGCCTCGCCCATCTAGTCACTCTCACACTCTTAAGCTCATTTGAACTGAAGCCTTAATTGGGATGGGAAGAAGAGGCCGCCTTCAGACCTTTTAAATACATCCGGCAATTGAATGAGCAGGGGGTGATGGTCGGGATTGAGCCATGAGAGAAGTTCGATCATGTGTTGCTCAGACATCGCTGTGCATCCTGCGGTCCCGCTGTAAGATGCTCTCCATATATGCATGAAGATGCAAGATCCTTTACCAGGTTGTATCGGAGCGGCATTGTGATTGATGACAAGACCTAAGTCGTATTGGAATCCCACTTCATGCATCCGTTCAGAGCTAGTCCAATCCGGAGTAGAAACTTGGTTGCGATGGATGATCTGATTATAGTATTTGGATTCAGGATCATCAACAGCTTCTAAACCTTCTTCAATCACAAGATGGGGGAGATGGTGGCAGTGTTGAGTGTGTGTAGAATTACAGAAAATACTCCCTAGTGTGAATATTCCAGCGGGGGCTTTGAGATCTCCTTCTCGTTTCTGAGGTCCTTGCATGGGGGGATGCAGTCCTTGTCCCCAGGCCAATCCTTGTTTTCCGACAGTTACAGGAATGGGACTGTTGACGAGTTGCCATTCATCATCACTTGTTTTGCGCTCATAACAATATAGCGTGCCATCGACGTTATTCCAATCGGATGTGATGACAACTAAAAGTTGTAATGAAAGAGAAAAAAGATCCATAGCGAACTCCAGAAATTGATTATGCAAAAGATATATACACAAATGAATTAAAAATTGGAAATTTGTCTGGTAAGCGGCGCAAATTTTTGTGTCTGGAGCGAGCGACCATTGCTGGATAGCAAGGCGCGAGTGAAGACCAAAAATTTGCTGCCAAGCTGACGTAGCCAAAAACCAATTTTTGAATTCATTTGTGTATATACTTGTTTCATTTGAATTTCACCCAAGAAAACCGAATTTAAATGATTTGAATTGGTTTGCTTTGGGGTGCCTTTAGATAGTGAAAGATGAAATAAATTAAAAAAAATATTTTGTTTGTGTTGAATAAATATTTTAATCATGAGTAATGTGTGATTAAGAAGCTTTCCATGGGAATGAAGGTGAATTTTAAAGAATTTTTATTAGAAGAGATCTTTAAAGAGCTTAGTGACGAAGCATCTGTGCGTAAGCAAGTGTTGCGTAACAAGCATCGCCTTTTGTGGAAGGATTCAACGACATTGAGATGTTCAGTGCGAAGAAGACTTTTTATGGAAGGGAAGTTGGTAGATCCAACATTTACCATGGAAAACAACTAGTTACCAACAAGGGGGCCACCAATGGCAAAGAAAAAGAAAGCAAAGAAAAGAACAGCGAAAAAAGCTGTGAAAAGAACAGCGAAAAAAGCAGTGAAAAAAACAGCAAAGAGAAAAACTGCTAAGAAAGCTGTGAAGAGAAAAACAGCAAAGAGAAAATCTGCGAAAAGAAAAAAGATGTCTAGCTGTGAAGGAATGGGAACAGGTTCAATGGGTTCTTGTAACTAATTGAATAGACAGTTTGTTGCTGTAACCTCGAGAGGGCTACTTCTCGGGGTTTTTTATTGTCGAAGAGATCCCCTTTAGAAAAAAGAGAATCCATTCTTCCCACGCTCGTTCTGATGTGATCGCGTAGAGGCGGTGAAAGTATTTTAATCGATGCCGTTTAAAGTAAGTGCTGAGAAACAAAGGTGGGAATCCATGTTGGATCAGCAAGATGGGAATGAGCATGCGTGCTACGCGTCCGTTGCCATCAATGTAAGGATGGATGATGAGAAGCTGCGCAATGATGATGGCGATGTGTACAAGAGGATCTTTTTCTTGAGAGTTTGTGTAGCTGATCAGATTGTTCATCAAAGAGGGGATGAGTTTTTCCGAGGGAGGAAAATAGTAGGCTTCTTCAGGTCCTTTGCCCTCTGGTCCAATCCAATTGGGTTCTTGTCTATAGGTGCCGAGTTTATTCGCAGGTAATTCTCCTTGTTTGATCTTAGCATGTAAACGACATAAGAGGGCTTTTGTGATCGGTCGATGCTTTGTCCTACAGAGTGCATTTTTTAATGCTTGTTGGTAATGAAGGATGGGTGCGTATTTCTTAAGACGTGGGGAGTGTAGAAAGCGTTGAGGAGATACGCGAATCGGGTAAAGTGAATCGATGGCTTCTCTAGCCAGGGCTAAAGAGGAAACGGGATGTTGGTAAAGCGCGAGTGCTTGGTGTGCACGCGTGAGTTCTCTCTGAAAAGATTTCCAAGATACATGTTGAGGCGGAAGAAAATGAGGTGTGAAAGTTTTCCAAGGAAATGGCTGCATGGTCACTCATGATTTTTCTCCTCTTTTAACAGAATGAGGATCAAAAGAGAGAGAAAAATCGCTGTAGTCAGGTTGAGTCAGTTTGCCAGCCGCTCAAGCGGCCCCATCCCACAGCCCCGAGCCCCTACTCCAAGCGAGTAGGGGCTATGGTGTAATTGCCTCAGGCCGTGAAAAAGCTCTTCACTTTATCGAAAAAACTGCGTTTGCGGGGAGAATTATGCTCTCCTTCTAGTTCTGAAAAAGCTTTGAGGAGATCTTTTTGTTTGTCTGTTAAAGAAACAGGTGTTTCGATGCTGATTTTGATAAGCATATCACCCCGTCCACGCCCATGCACATTGGGGGCTCCCTCTTCTTTCACGCGGAGCACTTTACCTGATTGTGTTCCCTCAGTGATCGTGATGCGACAGCTGCCACCAAGAGGGGTTGGTAATTCTTTTTTACAACCAAGAGCTGCTTCTGTAAATGTGATCGGAAGTTCAAGGATAATATCATCGCCGTCGCGTAAAAAAACGGAATGGGGCTCAACGCTGATGAAGACGTAAAGATCACCTGGTTCTCCACCACCTTCTCCCGCATCGCCGTATCCAGACATGCGCAAACGCATTCCTGTATCGACACCAGCTGGAACTTTAATGGTGACGCGCTGTTTCTGTTTTGTTCTTCCTTCTCCTTGGCAGGTTGCGCAAGGTTTTGTGATCATTTTTCCTTTGCCGTAGCACTGGGGACAAGCGCTTGTCATGCTAAAGAAGCCGCGCGTTTGGTGAATTTGTCCTGTTCCATGACAACGTGTGCAATTTTTGATGCTACTTGCGGATGCTGCACCTGAACCATCGCATGTTTCGCAGCTGACATAATTAGAGAGGGACGCTTCTTTCTCCACTCCTTTCATCGCTTCTTCAAAAGAGAGTGTGAGATTCATTTTTTTGCTAGCACCTTGGCGATAACCTGCATCTTCTCCATGCTCTTGACCAAAGAAACTGTCAAAGATGGAACCGCCGCCACCACCACCACCGCCTCCGAAGGCGTTCATGAATGTATGCAGCGCTTCTTCCATGGAAGAGAAACCACCATGTCCGCCAGCGCCTCCTCCCATACCGCCTTTGAGAGCTTCTGCGCCGTATTGATCGTAGATTTGTCGTTTTTTGTCGTCGCTTAGGATCTCATAAGCTTCAGAAATTTCTTTAAATTTCTTTTCAGCTTGCTGGTCGCCAGCATTTTTGTCAGGATGGTATTTGAGAGCGTTTTTGCGGTAGGCTTTTTTAATTTCATCTTGAGTAGCACCGCGGGGTACTCCAAGAACTGCGTAATAGTCACTCATGTTGTTTAGCCAAGTTGAATGGTTACTGAGGCAACTGCCTCTACTCATTAACGCGCCCATTTTAAGAAGGTTATTGAGACCTTCAAAAAATGGCCGTATGAATCGCGATGAGCTTTAATTTAACACGTCGAGGCTTTTTTTACCAAGAAAATGGCAAGCGGGATTGACAAGTGCTAAATTTAAAAGTTAAAAAATCTTGGCTTAGTTTTTTTATATTTAAGAGCAGCTTTTGACTTAGCGCGGCTTTTGACCGAAGGTTTGTCATAAAAACGATGAGCTTTGGCTGTTTTCATTACGCCTTCTTTATCAAGTTTTTTCTTGAGAGCTCGTAAGGCTTTATCGATCGGTTCTCCTGGTCGGACCTTCACACTTGGCATGTATTCCCTTCGCTTAAGTTTTAACAAAGTACAGTCATATAGACGAGTCTTTATCTTATGCAATCAGAGGATATTATTCAAGAAATAGACTTCTTAACTAGGTGAATGAAGATAAATGAGTTCGGCTTGATGGAGGGGTTCCGTGTGTAATAACTTGTAGAGGTTGTGAGGGCAATGGTTAAAGGGGACGATGGTTTGAGAGGAGGCGAAACCCTCTAGAGTTTCTGGTTGGTTAACGCTTACAAAGTCAACGGTATGGAGTTCTTGGGATAGGTTTTCGCGGGTGTGAAGTCCTGAGTGTTGAACAAGGATAGAATGGGATGATTGGTGGCCTTTGAGGAGAAAGTAAGCCCCTGATTTAGCTGGCATCACACAGGCAAAACTCCCCTCTTTGTCGGGGAGGAAAGCGAGGAGAGAGCAAAATCCCTTCAAGGGAAGATGGCGGCCAAAAGCTAAAGTTTTAGCCACGGCGACACCGACTCTCGTTCCTGTGTAAGACCCCGGACCAACACCTACTGCAATTTGGTCGATAGTCTCGATTGAAAGATTAGCTGAGTGAAGAAGGGCAATGATGTCTGGGACAAGGCGTTGGGAGAGGCGATTGTGATGTAAATAAAAAGTATGGATGAGGGTCGCGTCATCCTTAATTAAGGCGAGCAGGCAGTATTCTGAGCTTGTATCGATAAGTAAGGTTATCATGGTTTGAAATTCTAGCAGAAACCCTAGAATTAGTCCTTAAAGATATAGGAGGCTATTTTGCCGTTGTCTTTCTACTGAATGAAGCTTATAGTGTTGGGCGCTGTGTTGCACGTTTTTAAAAAAAGTGATAGATTGACCTGCTTCTAAAGGAGAACGCCATTGAGTACTGAAAAGGACAATGAAGTGATGGAAGAAGAGCACACCGAAGAAACTCTTGCAGCTGAGATACAAGAATCTGTTCGTCAAGATCAAGCGCGGGAAAAAGCGGCTTTTGAAGCACCCAATGAAGTATTTGTTGTGCCTTTGAGTCGTCGCCCGTTCTTTCCTGGAATGGCAGCTCCCCTTGTCATCGAACCAGGTGCTTATTACGAGGTGTTAAAAACCGTTGCGAAATCTGAACATAAATGCATGGGGCTTTTCTTGACAAAACAAGAAGATGCCAACATTTATAAAGTGGGATTTGATGATCTGTATTCAGTAGGCGTATTAGCGCGTATTCTGCGGATTATCCCGATGGAGCAAGGGGGTGCGCAAGTTGTTCTCAACATGGAAAAGCGGATCTCTATTAAGAAGTCGCTCAAATCCAAGTATCTCAAAGCGCAAATCATCTATCACGATGATCATGTGGATAAGCTCTCCAAAGAGTTAAAGGCTTACTCGATCAGCATCATCACGACGATTAAAGAGTTACTCAAGCTCAATCCTCTCTTTAAAGAGGAGTTGCAGATTTTCCTTGGACACTCTGATTTTACAGAGCCTGGAAAATTGGCGGATTTTGCCGTCGCCTTGACAACGGCAAGTAGAGACGAGCTGCAGGAAGTGTTAGAAACCTACGATCTGCAAGGAAGAATTGATAAAGCGCTTGTGCTACTAAAAAAAGAGCTCGATTTAAGCCGCTTGCAAAACAGCATCAATCAAAAGATCGAATCGTCTATTTCCAAGACGCAGCGCGAGTTCTTTTTGCGCGAGCAGCTGAAGACTATCAAGAAAGAGTTAGGTTTAGAAAAAGATGACAAGACCTGTGATATTGAAAAGTTTGAAGCGCGCTTGAAAAAGAGAACAGTCCCTCCCGATGTCATGCAGGTGATCACAGAAGAACTGGAGAAGCTCAGCGTCTTAGAGGTGCAGTCTGCTGAATATGCCGTATGCCGCAATTATTTAGATTGGTTGACGATCGTACCGTGGGGAATATTCAGCGGAGGATTCGAAAGCGACAATAAGGTGAATTACAAACAGGCTCAGAAAATATTAGAAGAAGATCATTATGGGCTCAATGACATCAAAGAGCGGGTTTTAGAATTCATCGCTGTTGGTAAGTTAGCTGGTGGTGTGAAGGGAAGCATCATCTGTCTCGTCGGTCCTCCAGGTGTGGGGAAAACGAGCATCGGCAAAAGTATTGCTCGAGCCTTAAATCGGCAATTTTACCGGTTTTCTGTCGGTGGTATGCGCGATGAAGCTGAAATCAAAGGACACAGGCGCACATATATTGGGGCGATGCCTGGAAAGTTGATCCAAGCAATGAAATTCACACAGGCGATGAATCCTGTCATCATGTTGGATGAGGTCGATAAATTGAATTCGAGTTATCACGGCGATCCCGCTTCGGCTTTATTGGAAGTGCTCGATCCGGAACAGAACAAAGATTTTCTGGATCACTATCTCGATGTGCGATGCGATTTGTCTAATGTGTTGTTCATTTTAACTGCCAATGTGCTCGATACGATTCCAGAGCCATTAAAAGATAGGATGGATATCTTGCGCCTCTCTGGATACATCATGGAAGAGAAAGTGAAAATCGCACAGCAGTACTTGATTCCTAGAAATCGCAAGAACATGGGGCTCAAGATTTCTGACGTGTCGTTTTCATCCTCAGCCCTTGGTCAGATCATCAATAAGTATGCGCGAGAAGCAGGTGTTCGCAGTTTAGAGAACAACCTGAAGAAAATCATGCGTAAAGTGGCTGTTGAGATCGTCAAAGCCCAAGAGAAGAAAAAAAAGACTAAATTGAAACAAGTCTCTGTGACCGATCGGAACCTGGAAAAATTCTTAGGAAAACCCGTCTTCACGACGGATCGTTTCTACCAGCGTACGCCGGTAGGTGTGTGCATGGGGCTTGCTTGGACCTCGATGGGCGGTGCTACGCTTTACGTGGAAGCCACGCGCGTAGAAGCTGAAAAATCGGACATGAAGCTCACCGGTCAAGCTGGTGATGTCATGAAAGAATCCGCTCAGATTGCTTGGACTTATTTACATAGTATGGTGGAAAAGTACGCGCCTGGAATTTCTTTTTTTAGAGGAAGTCAGGTTCACATCCATATCCCCGAAGGGGCCACACCTAAAGATGGTCCATCAGCAGGAGTCACCCTTGTCACAGCGTTGCTTTCTTTATTGCGCGAAGAACCTGTCCTAGAAGACCTCGGCATGACAGGAGAGATTACTCTTACGGGACAAGTGCTGCCCATCGGCGGTGTGAAAGAAAAAATGATTGCAGCGAAACGCTCAGGTGCCAAAGTCTTGATTTTCCCAAGAGACAATCAAAGGGATTATGATGAGTTGCCTCCCTATGTAAAAAAAGGAATACGCGTGCATTTCGTCAAACACTATGATGAGGTTTTCCATGTCGCGTTTCAAAAAGCATAAGGCTTTAGATGCTGCGCTTCATAGTAAGATCGTCGATCCTAGTCATCTAGTAGCACGTGTTCAGGAGTGGAGAGCTCAAGGCAAGACCATTGTAACTCTAAATGGTTCCTTTGACCTATTGCACGCAGGTCACCTGGAGATGATTTTTCAAGCCTCCTGTCAGGCAGATCTGTTATTGATGCTACTCAATACAGATCGATCGATCCAGGAATATAAAAGTCCTTCGCGCCCCATCATTGCATTAAAGTACCGATTAAGCATGATTGCTGCTTTGGAAATGGTCGATTATGTATCATGGTTTGATGAGACAGACCCGCGCAGAATTTTAGCTCAGATCCAACCCGATGTGCATGTGAATGGCGCTGAGTATGGCGTGAATTGCATCGAGGCAGATGTCGTGCGAGAGTGCGGTGGAAAACTACATATTGTGGATCTTGTTCCAGGACTGTCTACTTCATTGATCGTTAAGAAAATAGTCGACACATGCGCTTAATTGGAAATTTTGAAACAGAAAAACAAGCTTATGCCTTCTACTCCTTTCTTTTGAAAGAGGGGATTGATAATATTTATGAGCCCTATGTCGATCCTAAAACACACATTAAGCAGTACAGTATTTGGGTGCACAATGAGGATGCTTTTCCTCGCGCACTGGAATGGTTCCAACGGTATCATGACAATCCTCAAGATCCCCAGTTTAATTCCATGGAGGGGAGTGTTCCTCACACACCGCCCTCTCCAGAATTCTCACAAGTGACAAAAGAAGAACAGATAAAATGGGCACTTAAGCCGCGTATTGTGATTAAGCAGCATCGGTTGCGTTTGACCCTGACCCATTTAATTTTACTTGTGTGCGTTGGTTTGTATTTGTGGAATGATGTCGAAGAGTCTGTCCTTATTAAAGAGAGAGGGCCTATTTCTGCCCGCCTTGTGTTCACTCCTTTACAACAAGCTCTGTTGTTTGATTATCCGAAGAGTTTTCAAGAGATGCAAGACGCCTTAGCACGCCTTCCCTTGAAGGATGTTGAAGATGTGAGAGAACTACCTCCCCAAGTACAACAGGTGATCGAACAAGCGGAACAAATTCCTTCGTGGAAAGGGATCTTCTCTTTCTTGAAACTCGTGAAAGAAAAAGGTTGGGAGGTCGCTTCCCAAGTTCCTCTTTTTGAAAAAATCCGGCAAGGAGAAGTGTGGCGTTTGTTTACTCCCTGTTTAATGCATCACGACTTTTTGCATATCCTATTTAACATGGCGTGGTTGTGGATACTGGGAAGGCAGATTGAAGATCGCATACGTCCCTTTAAGTTGTTACTATTGATCCTCATCATGGGGATAGTTGCTAATGTGGCTCAGTATCTAGTCAGTGGTCCTTATTTTCTCGGTTTTTCTGGTGTCGTTGTAGGGATGGCGGGATTCATTTGGATGCGACAGAGAAGTGCTCCTTGGGAAGGGTATCCTTTAAATCGCTCCACTCTTGTCTTTCTACTCATCTTTGTTCTTTCCATGTTTGCTCTTGAGCTGATTACATTTACTTTAAAAACCTTCTCTGTGATTTCGATTGCTCCCGTCATTGCCAATACAGCCCATATTGTCGGCGGACTCTGTGGCATGGCATTGGGTAAAATTCCCTTCTTCAAACGAGGTCTTTCATGACAGTGCGCGATCTTGTCATCCTCGGTTGTTCCAGCCAACAGCACACGCGTACGCGCAATCAAGGTGCCTATCTTGTGCGTTGGAACGAACAAGGTTTTTTGTTTGATCCCGGAGAAGGAACGCAAAGGCAGTTTATCTTCGCCAACGTAGCTCCCACGTATGTCACCAGCATTTTTGTGAGTCACTTTCACGGCGATCATTGCCTAGGGCTTGGCTCCATTCTCATGAGACTCAACCTCGATAAAGTTCCTCATCCCATCCATTGCTATTATCCAGGAAGCGGTCAGGTGTACTTTGATCGCTTGCGTTTTGGCACCATTTACCATCAGAATATCCAAGTGATCGAGCATCCGATCTTTGAAGAGGGTATCGTTGTCCAGAACGAGCAATTTAAAATTGAAGCGCGCTTTTTACAGCATGGGGTGGATAACATTGGTTGGAGAATCACCGAAGCAGATACTCGTAAATTTGATAAATCCAAGCTCGATGCTTATGGCATAAAAGGTCCTATGGTTCGAGAAATAGAAAAAAGAGGAGAGATTATCGTCGATGGCGCACGGATCATCCTCGATGATGTAAGTCATGTGAAATCAGGGGATGTTTTAGCTGTGGCCATTGATACATTGCCCTGTTCTGCCATCCTCGATCTGGCCAAATACGCCAAACTTTTCATCTGTGAAAGTACCTACCTAGAAAGGCATCGCGATCTCGCACATAAACATTATCATCTGACAGCTAAGCAAGCTGCTGAGATGGCCCTCAAAGCAGGGGTGGAAACTCTTGTGTTAACCCACTTTTCAGCGCGCTATCAAGATCTTGAGGAATTTGCTCAAGAAGCCCAGTCTATTTTTCCACAAACGATTATCGCAGAAGACTTTAAAATCATTCCTTTCTGAATCTCATTGATAATCAATCACTTGAGAATCATCTTTAATTATCTGATAATTACATTCTTAATAATGTAATTAAAAAAAACATTATTCTTAATAATATTTATAAAATTAATATGTATAATTATGTTTATCAACAACTAAAACGAGGATAATTATGAGTGGTATTTCTTTACTTATACCTAAACCAGTAGTAGGGTCAGGAATACGCCTGCTTGGCCAACCCACAATTTATGATGCTTTAGACCACTCTGACAGCGCAGCTCTTGCGTTTGTGGAAAATGATTTTCGCGAAGAGCATTCTAACGTCAAGAGAGCAAATAGCTTCTTGCCCTTATTAGAAGCATTGGGATTAAACCGAATCAAGGCGGCCATAGCAATGATTCCTAAAATGGGCGATCACATTCACAGGGCAATAGAACAAGACGATTCTTTGAGCTCCGATTCTATTGGGGGATCCTATTTCCATGTAATGCTAGGAGAAGGAAGACTCTTCTATAATTCAGACTGTATTGACTGTTTAATAAAGGCAGGATTGGACCCCAAGCGAAAGAACAAGGATGGAAAAAATCCTCTGACTTTACTGTTCTCGAACATGCTTTTCAGTCGTGGATGCTTGGCATTGCAAGAGAACTGGGATATCGTTTTTGACTTTTTATCAAAAGTGACCAAGGAAGATCGTGACCATTTAATCAAAGAAGTTCTTACGTTTATGAGAGGCCAAGGATACCCCAAATTAGCCGGCGAGTTAAGCAAGGTATTTACGAAAGGTAAGGTATTTGAAAAAGGTTCTGTGGGAAAGAGAGCAAGAACACAATGGGTTCTTGAGCAGTGCCAAAAGAAATTCATAGATGTTTTTCAAAAAGAGGAAGGTCAAACAGAGGAACTTGCTGTTAGAAAATTCATGTCAAATGGCTGTGGTGTACCAGATGAGTTGATTGATTTTTCTCTGGAAATACAAGAAGGAGCAGAACACACAGCCTTTGGAATGCCCCCTGGCGATAATACGACGTGTGAGCGTTTGCTCGATGTTGTTAAAGATTGTTATTCCTTTGGTGATGCAACCCGTGATGCAGTAGAAAAAGCTTTTCATCATGCAGCTACCATGTCCAAGCAAGTTGCAGATAGCAACAAAATCGGAGTGGCGCCACCGTTTTTAACAAAGAAGTATGTTACCGCGGTGCAAAAAGGGGATACTCAGGTAATGAGATTGGGTTGGAAGAGACATGCCATTACCGTTACCTTTTTCAATGGCTACATGGTTATTGGAAATGGAGGTCCAAGACCTGATGATCGATCCACTCTAACAGCTTTTAAAATCGATCCTAAACGGGTGACCAAAAAATTGCTCGAGCATATGGTAGCCCAGAGCTCTAAGTCTGAAAAAGAAGCCGTAGAATTTTTCTATACAGAGCTTCCCCAAAAATTAGGTGCTATACTAGAAGATGGAACCACTAAACGAGAAGATGAAACCACTAAGGCTATTGAAGGAATGAGTCCTAAAGAGCAAAAATGGGGCAACTGTCCGCTCTTTAGTTTAAAAGCTGCCTTACGAGTCGTGTTATTTGCCATCAAACTCAGCAAAGCTAAAGCGGAAGCTGAAGGGGTGAATACGGAGGAAATTGAAGCAATCGTAGCTCAAACCAAAACTCAAACCAAATCATTTTCTACCGAATTGCGCGTGCACTTTTTCCTCTCCTACTTAGCACGACATGCGATTAAGTTTGAGATTCCACAAAGTGCAGGAGAAGTGCCAGAACTTCTTCGAGCAAGTAAAATAGAGATTCAACGCAAAGCTGAAGAGCCTCAATTAGACATGTTTAATGCTAAAATCGCTTTAGCAACAGTTGATAAAATTGACAAAAGGATCTCAAAGCCCCTCCTCCTTCGGCAAACTAAGGCACGTCGAGTGGTTGGCGGTTTGATGACACTAGCGATGGCAGTATACTTTTTAGCTCAGTTTACTGAACTCGGTCTATAGAGGCAATTGGAAACTCCACCCCATCCCCGATCCCTATTCGCTTAAAGTATGCGCTCGGGGATGGGGCCACGGCGGCTTAAGCGGCTGGCAAACTGACTCAAAATCATCGATTTTTCTGGTCGGGGAGTTTGCAATTGTCTCTTTCCACAAATGATTATCGCAGAAGACTTTAAAATCATCCTCTTCTGAATCTCGTTGATAATCAGTCGCTTGAGATCTCTAATTATCTTATAATATATAATAATATATATGTATAAAAAATCATTATTTTTAATTATAAATATAAAATTAATGTGTATAATTATATTTATAAACAACCGGAATTAGGATAATTATGAGCATTTCTTCACCTAAAGCAGAAGTAGAGAGGCGACCAATAGCACCCATGGGCGTTTCGTTGACTATACCTAAAGAAGTAGTAGGGAGCCAGTCAATAGTACCCATGAGCCTTTCGTTGACTATACCTAAAGTAGAAGCAGAGCGGCGACCAAGCCTTTCTTTAATTATACCTGAAGAGAGTAGTCTATCTCCAATAACCCAGATTAAAATACGAGGTGTCCAAGCCACAATTCATGACGCTTTAGAACAACCTGATCCCAAGGTAGTTTTTGAGTTTATGAAAACTAGCCCCAAAGAGGCTTTTAACGTCAAGGGACCAGGTAGACAATTGCCCTTATTAGAAGCAGCGAGGGTAAACCAACCGGGGGTGGTCGAGGCAATGGTTGATAAAATGGACGATCAAATTCACAGGAAAATAGAAGAAGGCGATATTTTTTTTGGTGACGATTATATTGGAGGAACCTATTTCCATGTGATGCTAGGGGAAATAAAGTTCTATGATCCAGCCTGTATTGATTATTTAATAAAAGCAGGATTGGACCCCAAGCTAAAGAACAAGGAGGACAAGGATGGAAAAAATCCTCTGACTTTAATGTTCTCGTCCATGCTTTTTGCTCGTGAAGGCTTGGCATTTCAAAAAAATTGGGAAGTCATTTTTGACTTCTTATCACGTGTGTCCAAGGAAGATCGTGACCATTTAATCAAAGAAGCTCTTGAGTTTGTGGAAGGCGAAGGATATCCTCTATTAGCCTCCGAGTTAGAAGAGGTATTCAAAAGGGATTCTGAAGCGGTGTCTGTAGAGGAGTCTGTAGCGATTAGGACAGCATGGATTGATCAGTGCAAAGTTAAATCCCTTAAAGATTTTCAAAATGATGAAGGTCCTGAAGGTCAATTGGAAGAATTGGCAGTGGTAAAGCTCGTAGCCAATGCCTGTGGTATACCACATGATTTGCGTGGTTTTCCTGAGCCAACGCGCAGAAAAGAAAAGCACTCGGCCTTTGGAATGCCTGATGACGATGATAGGATGTGTCGGTGGTTTCTCGATGTTGTTAATGATGCTTATTCCTTAAAAGATGATGCAACCCGTGGCAAAGTAAAAGATGATGCAACCCGTGGCAAAGTAAAAGATGATGCAACCCGTGGCAAAGTAAAAGATGCTTTTCATCATGCTGCTACCATGTCCAAGCAAGTTGCAGATAGCAACAAAAGCGGAGCGGCGCCACCGTTTTTAACAGATGAGTATGTTACTGCGGTGCGAGAAGGGGATATTCAGGTAATGAGATTGGGTTGGAAGGAACATGTCATTACTGTTACTTTTTTCAATGGCTACATGGTTATTGGAAATGGGGGGTCAAGACCTGATAAGCGATCCACTCTAACAGTTTTTAAAATCGATCTTAAACTGGTGACTAAAGACTTGCTCTTGGCTATGGTAGCCCAGAGCTCTAGGCCTGAAGAAGAAGGCATAGAATTTTTCTATACAGAGCTTCCCAAACTATTAGATGCTCTACGAGAAGATGGAAGCACTAAACAAGATAAAATCACTCTGGCTATTGAAAAAATGAGTCCTAAAGAGCAAAAATGGGGCAACTGTCCGTTCTTTAGTTTAAATAATGCCGCCTCACGCGTCGTGTTATTTGCCATCGAATACCGCAAAACCGGACTGGTGAATGCAAAGCAAATCGAAGCAATCATAGCTAAAGCCAAATCACTTTCTACCGAAGTGCGCGTGCGATTTTACCTCTCCTACTTAGCACGACATGGGATTAAGCCTGGGGTCCCAAGAAATGAAAAAGAAATAGAACCAATTCTTCGAGCAAGTAAACGAGCGATTCAACTCAAAGCTAAAGAGTCTGCATTAGTCAGAAAATTGTTTAATGCTCAATTCGCTTCAGCAACAGTTGCTAAAATCACCGAAAGGGTCACAAAGCAGCCACATCACGCTAGAGTCCAGGAAGCGGCTAGCGCTCTGTTGACAGGACCGATGGGCGGGAGCCTTTCCTTCTTATCCCCGTTCGATTGGTGGAAATAGCTGAAGTAAGATGTCTAATGTCTAGAGAGGCAATTGCAAACACCCGACCCAGAAAAAAATTGATAAAATCACCCCATGAGTCACAAAGCCAATACGTCAACGACCTAGGGGCTGCCAAGTGTTTGGCTCTCTGTTAGTTGGAATGATTGGAGTTCTCCTTTTAACCCAATTCGCTGGAAATCGATGGTTTTAGTTGATTTTTATTTGGTTTAATAATAAAATCATAATAAACTTAACAACTTTATTTTATATGTACACAAAGAATGAGATAATTTCTGATTTCATAAAAGAAGGGCAATCTTCAATTGTTCCTTCTTGCTTTGTATTGCGTTCTCATAAGCGGCGCTAAGCCGTATTTCTTTCCCTATTCTCATATTTTTTATTTTCATTTTCTAAACCTAAATAGGATTATTATGAGCGCATTACAACCATTATTAAATCAGGAATTTAGTCCCTTAAGTCTGGTGGGACAAGTTATTGAAGGAAAAGAAGCGAATAAACAAGAAAAATTGGCTAATACATTCGAGCGTTATCACCCTGGCATGATCGGTGGGGATGCTCTTACTAGTGCCTACACGGGATTTACCGGTGTCCAGTATTTTGCTCCCTCCTTACAGGCTCTGTCCTGGGTGGGTTGGATGACCAGTTGTGTGGGAGAAGTGGGTGGTGCGATCAATGTATGGGTCGCTTATCAAGAGTTCAAAGAAGCGTATACAGCGTATCGCAATGGTGACATGCTCAACATGTGGAAAATGGTCCTCGATGCCTTTTTTTTCGGGCTGATAGGAATCCTGATGATCATTGTCTCATTAGCCGTGAAAGTAGCTGCGTTGGGAGCGGTTGGTGCTTTCTTTGCGGCAAATCCCTGGATCCTTCCCGTGTTATTTTTTGTGATCACAATCCCCTTGATCACGGAGATAGGCATTCGCGTGTTGAATATCGCAACACACAAAGATTTAGCAGCACAACTGGATCTAGCAGCGTTTAAACAGGTCATCGGTGATCAAGAAAACCAAGACAAGTGGTTACAATCATCTCCGTTGAGATCGCTGTTGTCAGAGGATGCTTCTCTGCAACAAGTCTCTGACATGATGGAGACCTTTCAGGCAGATATGGGAGTGGATGCTGCTTTGGAAGTTTTTAGATTGTTCGAATTACTTCTTCAACACCAGGAAGAAGCTCAACTTTTAGAACAACTTGAAAAGGCGCAACAAAAAATCAAGGAGTGGCATCAGGCGCAGTATGTCAGATTGGTACAACAGATTTTTTATGTCGTGGCCTTTATCTTAAGCATGGGTGCTTTAACACCCGGAGCTTCTGCGCGCATCATCAATGGGACGACCAATATGGCGATGTCAATTGCTAATTTGATTCCGTTAGGGATGGACATTTTTTGGCCCTTTAAAAGGAATGTGCCGATGGTTGTGCCGAAGGTGGAGGCCTAGAGGCAATTGCCTCTCTAGGGCTGAAGTTCTTTGGAGAGAAGATCGAGTTCTTGGATTAAGATCCGCGTGGATTCGGGATAGTTGTCTAAGGATTTAAAAAATTGGGGGAGTTCAGAGGGCGTTTGAGCTGCATCTAGAAGCGTCATATGTGAGCTTCCTCCAGCCATATCTAAAGAGAGGTGTAATACGCTCATTAGGATAGGGAGGATCTCTTCTAATTTGTGGCGAAGAAAGCTATTGCCTATCTCTTGGAATTTGAAGGATTTAATCAGCTTGCTACAGTTAATCACATTCTCAGCAAAACTCTTTAAAAATTGAGAATCGGTGGCGAGATTGTGATTATCTAAGGATCGTTGGAGATGTTCAGCGAGCAGGTCAATGCTTAAGTGCAATTCCCGAATGAGATGAGGGTAATCTTCTTTTGGCGGAAAATGCTGAATAGGCTCTGCCATTATAAATCCTTGTTTTATAATTTCAGTTTATTTTATTTTGTCTAAGTTGTCAAATTATTGAATAGCGTTGTTTTATATAAAGGGTCATTGTGGAAGATCCCTCG
The DNA here is from genome assembly GCA_013286595.1 of Chlamydiota bacterium. Classification (GTDB taxonomy): domain Bacteria; phylum Chlamydiota; class Chlamydiia; order Chlamydiales; family Rhabdochlamydiaceae; genus JABDFI01. The sequence goes on from JABDFI010000001.1 coordinate 27,448, forward strand.
CAAGCAGGTAGTTAAGGTGCGACTTGAGGGGTGTTCTACTCCTCTGAGGGTCACACAGAAATGCTCTGCTTCTATGACTACGGCAACATCTTCAGTATGAAGAAGAATCGACAAGCAATCGGCAATTTGTGCCGTCAGGCGCTCTTGCAGTTGAGGGCGTCTACAGAAGTAATCGACGATTCGGTTGATCTTAGAGAGCCCTAAGATGAGTTGGTTGGGAATGTAGGCCACTTGAGCCCTTCCGATGATGGGTACAAAGTGATGCTCACAGGTGCTCTTGACTGGGATCCCCTTAACGAGAATCATCCCTTGGGTCTCTTCGATGACGTCGTTATCCACGTAAGTCATGTCAGGAAAAGAGGTTGTGTCTAATCCTCTAAAGAGCTCATGGATGTACATGTTAGCTATCCGGTCGGGTGTTTTGGAAAGCGAGGGATGATTGGTGTCTAGTCCTAAGATCTGCATGATCTCTTGAAAATGGGCAGCAATGGCATCCACTTTTTCTTGAGCGCTTAAGGGGGATGAGAAGGCGGGTTGGGGATGGTATGTGATGGCTGCTTGGTTGATAAGATCTAATTCATTCATGCAGTTGCCTTTAGACCTCTTTCGACAGAGGTCTTTTTTAGTTCTTCGTACTTAAGTATTCGTCTAGTGGTCCTTTAAATGGTTTCAATCCTTTTTCGTCGAAGGCTAAAATCGATGTGGCGCTATTGTTAATGAGATCGCGGTCATGACTTGCCACTAGCACTGTTCCTTTGTAGTCTTTCAATGCCCAGGAAAGAGCCGATACAGCTTCGAGATCGAGATGGTTATTGGGTTCATCGAGGATTAAGACATTGTAATTGCATAGCATGAGCCCACCGATGATCAAGCGCGCCGTTTCTCCTCCAGAAAGATGGGCCACAGGTTTAAAGGCGTCATCGCCTGAGAAAAGCATTTTTCCTAAAATGCTGCGCACATCTTGATCGTACACACCCTCTCGTCTTTTCTTTAACCAGTCAAACACGGTAAGATTGCTTTTTTTATCGACAATTTCTGCGTGGTTTTGAGGGAAATAACCAATTTGGACTTGATGGCCTAGTTCAATTCTTCCCCCATCAACCGGAAGCACACCTGCTAACATCTTGAGCAAAGTCGTTTTCCCTTTGCCGTTGTTTCCAATGATCCCGATTTTATCACCGCGAGTGATGTCGATAGAAAAATGGGAGATGACTTTTTTCCCATCATACCCTTTAGACACATCTTCCACTTGAAAGATGACTTGACCGGAGGGTTTTTCAGGAGGATAAAAGCGGATATAAGGGCGTTGGATGTTGGATTTTTTAAGCTCTTGTGGCTCCAAACGCTCAATTTCTCTCAAGCGCGATTGCACTTGGCTAGCGCGTGTACCCGCTCCGAATTTAGCGACGAATTCGCGCAACTGAGAAACTTTTTTATCTTTGGATTTATTTTCAGATTCAGTTCGTTCGCGCACTGCGGTCTTCGTGACAAGCATTTGATCGTAATTGCCAGGATAGATGATGACGGTCTCATAATCGATATCAGCGATATGGGTCGTGACAGCATTGAGGAAATGGCGGTCATGGCTCACGACGATCAACACGCCTTTATAGTTGTGGAGAAATTTTTCTAACCACCCAATCGATTCCATGTCGAGGTGGTTAGTGGGCTCGTCAAGAAGCAGGGCTTCGGGGTTGCCAAAGAGGGCTTGACACAATAGAACACGGAATTGTCGATCGGAAGGAATCGCGCTCATCTTCTCATGATGCAATTCTGCGCCAACTCCCATGCCAGTTAGCAACATTTCAGCATCGGATTCAGCACTGTATCCATCTTCTTCGTTAACGATCTCTTCGAGCTCTCCTAATCTAATCCCGATTTCGTCTGTGAGTTCGGCATCATAGAGCTTGTCCCGTTCTGCAAGTGTTTCCCACAACCGTTTATTGCCCATGATCACGACGTCGAGGACTTTAAAGTCTCGGAATTGTTCAATGTTCTGATTCAAGAAGCCCACGCGGCGAGGCAAGGTTACCGAACCACTTGTTGATTCTTCTGTGCCGATGATGATCTTGAGAAGAGTTGATTTACCACAGCCATTGGGGCCCGTTAATCCATAACGACATCCTGAATTGAAGGTCATCGAAATGTTTTCAAACAAAATACGGGGGCCGACTTTTTTAGTAATTTCTCTTATGGTAATCATGCGAACTCAAAATTTTAAAAAATTGTGACTTATTTTATACTGCGCCCGTTTAGGTTGTGCGAATTTTGACTCTGCGAGACAAAGCCAAATCGAAGCGTAGCGGTCCGAACGAGGAAGACCATCCCCTGTAGGGAAGGCTGACGAGAGGATTGATTTGGCAAAGTCGTAGCCAGTCAAAATTCGCACAAACTAAGCGGGCGTAGTATATCATAAGGTTCAAAGTGAAACAAGATGGAAAATGCAATGCGCCCCTTCTCTCTCATGGTATATCGATTTCTCCACTATCTGAAGGTGGTCAAACAGGCTTCTGATCACACAATCCGCAATTATTGTTTAGATCTGGAAGCTTTTAAATTCTTTTTTGAAACTCGAGTTTTAAACATCACTCCTCCTTCGTCCAAGCTTGACTATAAGAACTTAACTCTCAAACCCGAGGGTTTTGGAATTGAGTTAATCGATAAAAGAGCATTGAGGGCCTATTTGGCAGATCAAGCTGCCAAACAATCGACTAAAAAGACCGTCTTGCGACGGCTATCTGCTCTGCGTTCATTTTTTCGGTTTTTGCTTAAAGAAAAAGTTGTGACCTATAATCCCCTTGATGAGATCGAAAGTCCTAAGGGAGAAAAAAAACTTCCTCAATCCTTGTGTTATGAACAAGTCGAGCACTTGATGGCGCAGCCCGATACGACAAGTTATCTAGGCTTGCGTGATCGGTGCATCATGGAATTGCTCTACAGCAGCGCCTTGCGCATTAGCGAAGTGGCTGCGATGAATCGCGAGGATATTGATAAGCAGGCAAAGGTGATTCGCGTGATGGGAAAAGGGAAGAAGCAGCGCATGATTCCGATCACAGAGACCGCTGTGCGTTGGATAGTTAGCTATCTCGATCATCATGACAGACCAGAAGAGGCTGATTCACGGGCTGTTTTTCTCAACAAATGGGGCAAGCGGATATCTGTTCGTTCTCTCGATCGCAACTTTGAAAGCTATCTGCTCAAAAGCGGATTGAGCGGAAGGATTACACCCCACACCATCCGTCACACCATTGCCACTCACTGGCTCGAAAAGGGGATGGATCTCAAGACCATCCAGATTCTTCTAGGGCACAGTTCTCTTGCCACTACCACAATCTACACCCAAGTTTCCACCCGCCTCAAACGCGATGTCTACGACAAAGCTCATCCTCTTTCTTTTGTGAAAGAAAATGTTGATGATTGAGAGAGAAAAAAGGAAAAAAGAAGAGTTTTAATGAAGGGCCTTACTATTTCATTATGTCGGGGACAAAGCACTTGCGTGTCGATTGTCCCCCGCAACCCCCTTGAGCCTCACCTTGCTGCGCCAAATCGCGTGCTGGGAAGCAGGGTGTGTGGAACACTACCCTGCCCGCTCTGGTGAGCTTTCCTGCGCTGCAATTTTGCATTGCAATCTGAGGCCTCTGGCTGCTTCGTGCGCTCGTTCCCCGCCCGGTGGCGGGGGCCCCCTCTTCGCGTCGCTCGCAGAGGCCCTTCATTTTCCCTTCGGACCCACAAACAAGTTTTCCATTCAACTAGCTGCCCTCTTAAAAACCTCGGGCTGCCTTCTGCGCTCTTTCCACGCCAGATTGCGTCTCGGTAGCGGGGGCCCCTCTTCGCGTCTCTCGCAGAGGCTCTTCATTTATCCCTTCAGGAACAGCCCTTCTCTTTCTTCAAGTGGGATTATCGCAAGATTTTATCTAAGGAAAGCGCAGGAAAAAGTAGGACAAGTTTATAAATCAAATCTAGAGTAGGATTGCATCTTCTCTCCAGTCTTTGATAGCTATAAATTCCCTTCATTCCTAAGTGGTCAGCAACTTCTCTTTGCGTCATTCCTTGCTTAATTCTTTGCTGTCGAATAGAAAAAGCAAGAGCCACAGAAGGTTCAACAGGAACTTCTACAATACTACGACTTGCCTTGAGCGAGGTTTTGGGAAGAGGAGCCAAATGTTTAGAATCTTCACTTTCCTCTAAGTAAAGATTAAGAGCCTCTTGCATATTTGCCTCTAAAGCCTCTTTTGTATCACCTTGAGTGACGCATCCTGGAAGCTCGATACATTCTGCCCAAAAGCTCTTTTTCTCTTTATGAACTTTGAAGTGGTATCGCATTATTTATCTCCGTCAAGTTGTTTTCTCAAGGCCATTTCAAGGCCCTTTTTCAGTTCTTTATGCGCTGGGATAATTACCGTTTTATTTCCTTTTCTTAATTTCATGTGGGACCCTTTTCCTGCGCCCTTCACTTCTTCATAGCCGTGCTTCTTGAATAACTTAGCTAATTCTTTTCCACTAATAGGCACGATTATTCCCTTTGCATATCTTCCTATTATACCAAATATATTTGGTGCGTCAATGTTCTTTTAATCGATAGATTTATAAATTACTGATTCTGAGTGCCGGAGGCTTCTTAAGGGGCTGGGGTGAAGGAAAAATTATTCGTGGTCCCGAAGGGAAAATGAAGGGTCGTCTGCGAGCGAAGCGAGGGGGCCCCGCCAAATATTTTATCGCCTTGACGTCGAAATATTAGTAAGAGATGGTGCTGTTACCTATAAAATAACTTGCTCGGCGCCAAAGATTCCTCTTAAAAAAAACCTTGTAAAACGCTCAACTCGCAAAAGAGTAAATCGTTAAAAAAATCGGGAAAGCGATAAGCCGGATCCTGTTTTGGACAATCATTCCTCTAGGGACTTTATCGCTAAAATCCTCAAGCGACTATTTGGAAGGCTCTTGCGGAGAACAAGTTTAACGCCTTCTTGTCTTGCTTCAGATAGGGTTTGTAGCGCCCAACATCTCTGTCAGTGCGGCTAACTCATGAAGTTAGCATTTTCAGCCTACTAGCTATAGAGTAATCTATAGCTACGGTATGTTTTCTGTGACACTTTCCGTAGCCTTGCGGCCCCTAGTCTTTCACTAGTATCTTCTCCTGCGAAGTCCAGACTTTCCTCTCCCAGTTTTTGCTGGCAGCGATTGTCCGCTTTCCCGATAACTTGTTAAGCACTCGCTGTGCGACGGCGACGGCGGCGTGTGGCAGCGGCAGTCCCTTCAAGGGCTTCGCTTTCTTGCCAGTAGTGGATGCGTGAGCAATGCTCGCAGAAGATCAGGTTTTCTCCCTTGCGCACTAAGTTTTCATGTTGAGCGGTTAAGACGATGTGGCAACCGCTGCATGTACGGTTTTCAATAGGTACAATGACGCGATCTTTTTTATTGCGGAGCAATTTCTCGTAAATGGCTAGGATCTCTGGGTTGGATTTGGTGGCGAGGCTATCGCGTTGGCTTTTTAAATTGAGGCCTTCATCATTGATCATTTTGATACTAGATTGAATTTCTCTTTCTAAAGCCAAGCTGCTCTCTTCTGAGCTTTTCAAACTATCTTTAATGCGCTCGTGAAGCTCTTCTTCAGAGACTCGCTTATCCACGAGATCGGACACTTTTTGTTCTAAAGAGATCTTTTCTCTCTCAATTTGGGTCATTTCTTGAGTGAGAGCGTTGAATTCATCAGCTTTTTTGACATTGGCTTGCTGAGCTTCTAGTTTTTTGCTGCGCGCAAGAAGGTCTTGGATTTTTTGCTCGAGTGTCTGAATGCTTTTGCTGTGGTCTTCAATCTCGGTCTGTTTTTCAGTGAGTTGCTGGCGGAGCTCTTTTCGAAGATCTTCAATCTGAAGGAGTTCTTTCTGACGCTCTTTTTTGATGCGGAGGAGGCGAAGCATCTTCATGTCGAGCTCTTGGATATCTAAAATGTCTTTAAGATCTTCGAGCATAGGAATCCTTATGATTAGATAAATGGTATCTTGTGGCGATAGATTAGCGTCTTTCTTGAATATTGCTCAAGCAAAAATTGAGAATTTGGCTGCCCCTGCTTTACTTTTAAAAAAAATATTGACAATGTGCAAATTAGTTAACTTAGGAAGAGCGTCATGTCGAGAGCTCATAAAATTGAAAAAAAGAGTGATACTACCGTTAAGCCTAGAAAGAAAACTAAAGTGATGATCAAGTACGATGTGGGATACAATAATAATCTTTACATACGTGGCAATGGTCCGGGGCTTAGTTGGGAACACGGCGTCCTTCTTCAAAATATTGGTCCCGATGAATGGATTTGGGAAGCCAATCTATCAACCGGCTGTGATTTTAAAGTGCTCATCAATGACCAGCAATATGAAACTGGAGAAAATCATCACATTGAAGACGGCACTCTCATTCAATACACTCCACAATTTTAACCAAGGGCTTATATGGCAAAGAAAAAACGAGTTTCCACTGCGAAAAAACGCGCACCTGCTCGCAAAAAAACAGCGCGAAAAAAGATGAATCCCTGTTCCTGCACTTGCCCATGTTGCAAAAAAGCAAAAGGGTGCAAATGTTCTAAGAAAAGTTGTTCATGCCCATGTCCTTGCTGCGATGGTCCAAGCAAACCTCCTGCGGCTAAAAAACGCGTGAGTAAAAAGAAATAACAATAGAGGCGATTGCAAAACTCCCACCGGTTGTGTTAATTTGGTGGGAGTTTATTAGACCTCTTTCGAAACTAAGATTCTGTCGATTTTTGGGTTCTTTTGAGCCGAGTTTTCGATTCTTTTTGCGGGGATTGTATCTTGTTTCGTATACTATCCCCGCAAAAAGAATCGAAAATCGGCCAAAATAATCCCGAAAATCGACGAACCCTTAATTTCGAAAGAGGTCCCAAGGAGTCTCTAATGTCTCATCTCGAGCACTATTTTAAACGCGTAGACGAAAGCAAGAGAACCAAGTGCGCGATTGCTTTTCTTGCAGGTCTCGACCACATCAAGGCTGCTTGTCCTTTGATCGCGGATGCGATCTTGCAAGAGCTCAAGGACCAGCGTAGCCACTTAAAACTCATCGCATCAGAAAATTTTTCTTCTTTAGCTGTTCAGCTGGCGATGGGGAATTTGCTCACGGATAAGTATTCGGAAGGGGTTCCTTTTCACCGGTTTTATGCCGGTTGTGAAAACGTCGATATAATCGAAGCGGAATGCGCCAAAGAAGCCATGGCCTTATTTGGTTGTGATCATGCTTATGTTCAGCCTCATTCCGGAGCTGATGCTAACATGGTGGCGTTTTGGGGTATCTTGGTGCATAGAATACAAAACAAAGAGTTAGAGCGTTTAGGAAAAAAGAGCATTGATGAGCTAAGTCCTGATGAATATGAAAAGATAAGAAAATTATTGGTCGGGCAAAAGGTGATGGGGATGTCTCTGAATTCTGGAGGACATCTCACGCATGGTTATCGCCATAATATCTCCGCCAAGATGATGCAAGCTGTACAATATGATGTCGACAAGGAAACGGGGTTTCTCGACTATGCGGTTTTACAAGAACAGGTGAAGCGGGAAAAGCCAGCGATTGTGATTGCAGGTTATTCCTCTTACCCCCGACTCCTTAATTTTGCGAAGATGCGCGAGATTGCGGATTCCGTAGGGGCTACTCTCTTGGTGGATATGGCCCACTTTGCTGGATTAGTAGCTGGCAAGGTGATGAAAGGAGAGTTCGATCCCATTCCTTACGCTCACGTCGTCACCACAACGACTCACAAGACGCTCAGAGGCCCTCGCGGTGGTATGGTTTTGTGTCAGAAAGAGTACAAAGAGGTGATCGATAAAGGCTGTCCTATTGTATTGGGAGGCCCCTTACCTCATGTGATTGCTGCCAAGACGATCGCCTTTAAAGAGGCCAACACCTCTCAATTTAAACAGTATGCTCAACAAATTGTGAACAATGCCTCTACGTTAGCAAAAAGACTTATCTCAAAAGGGGTTAAAGTCACGACAGGAGGCACTGATAACCACTTGATGGTTTTTGATGTGGCTTCCAGTTTTGGGTTAACAGGAAGACAGGCAGAAAGTGCGTTGCGCGAAGCGAAAATGACCGTCAATCGCAACAGCATCCCTTTTGATGTCAATGGTCCTTGGTACACCTCGGGCATCCGCATGGGAACACCCGCTTTGACCACGTTGGGCATGAAGGAAAAAGAAATGGAGCAAATTGGCGATCTGATTTACGATCTACTCAAGAATTGCAAGCCAGGCCTTTCTGAAAAAGGAGAGGCGAGCCGAGCTAAAGTGGCGATTGATCCGGCCGTTTTGAAAACGGTACAACAACACATAGCGGACCTGTTGCAACGCTTTCCGCTTTATCCAGAGCTTGTAGTTGACTGACAATAGAGGGAATTAGAAAACTCAAACGAAAAAGAGTGATTTTTGGGGACTAAATTTTAAAACATTAATCTAACATAACAGGAGTTTACTATGCGCAATGAAGAGCCAGAGGATTTACCTGGGCACTCTCATAAGAAAATGTTCAGCTCGATCGATGATAAAGTCGATGAAACGCTCTTGCACGCGCGTCGCATATTTTTAGCTGATGCAGTAGACAACGATACTGCTAAAGATGTGATGAAAAAATTATGGTATTTAGATCTTAAAGATCCAGGAAAACCCATTTTATTCATCATTAACTCACCAGGTGGCTCTGTAGACGCTGGCCTTGCGATTTGGGATCAGATCAAAATGATTTCCTCTCCGGTGACAACGCTAGTCACTGGTCTTGCTGCTTCGATGGGGTCGATTTTAAGTCTATGTGCGGCTCCTGGTCGACGGCTTGCTACACCGCATGCGCGCTTCATGATCCATCAACCGTCGATTGGCGGAGTGATCCGAGGTCAGGCGACTGATTTGGAAATTCATGCTAAAGAAATTCTTAAGACGCGCAGTATCTTGGTTGATATGTATGTGAAAGCGACGGGAAAAGATCCCAAAACGATCAACACAGCCATTGAACGCGATACCTGGATGGATGCTCAAGAAGCAAAGGATTATAAACTCATTGATAAGATTGTTTCTTCTTTCAAAGAGATCTAATGAACATCCCTTTTTCCAAGTATCACGGAGCGGGGAATGACTTCATCATCATCGATAACCGCTCGGATTTTATTTTATTAAATCCTTCTCAAGTGGCTGCTATCTGCAATCGTCGCTTAGGTGTGGGTGCCGATGGGGTGATTTTATTGGAACGTTCATCTCTTGCTGATTACAGGATGCGCATTTTTAATGCAGATGGCAGCGAGCCTACCATGTGTGGGAATGGGCTTCGCTGTCTGGTTGATTTCATTGGGAAGCTGGGCTATGTTTCAGAAACTATCCTCGTAGAAGTGGCAGGACGTTTATTCACCTGTCAAATTGGTAGGGGAAAGATAAGCGTTAATCTGGGACCACCTCGCATCGACCATTGGCCGCTTGTCGTAGAAACAAGTCATGGAGCTCTGACGGTTTTTGTACTCGATACAGGGGTACCTCATGCTGTCATCTGGGTGGATGAGATTTCAGAGGTGCCGTTAGCTCATCTGGGAAGAGAATTGCGCTTCCATCCCTTTTTTAGCCCTCATGGTGTGAATGTCAATGTCGTTGAGAGCAAAGGCGAACAGGTGATTGCTTTGCGCACTTACGAAAGAGGCGTTGAAGGAGAAACCTTGGCTTGTGGCACGGGAGCTGCTGCTGCAGCTTTTGTCGCTGCACAATTAAAAGGTGGTGAAGCATGGTCTGTCATGACAAAAAATTCTTTAGAGGAAAATGTCTTTCATCCCACTTTATCTTTTCGATTTCCCTTTTTTAACGACACGGAGCGAGCCATAGAGATGGTGGGAGAAGCCCGCTGTGTCTTTACAGGACATCTCGTTACACTTTATAATTAAAAATTTTAGGTTACTCCTTTCAGGGAACCTAGGAGAGCATAGATAGCTTTAACCTGGAGCTACTTATGGAAAAGTCATTTTTGCTCATTATTGAAGCAAGAAATTATTTGTTTTTCTCAATTTCATAGTAATAATTCCCTCTTCTGTAGTGTTACTTCAGTAGTAAATTATTTTATTACCAGTAGGGGCATTTCTATTTAACGCTTACACATAAAAAAAATTAACATTTAAATAAAATAAATAAATAGGTATAATGCTAATCATAATCATCATATTTAATAACATTAGGAGATTTAACAATGTCATTGTCATTAACCCCTTTAACTTTACACGCGACACCGCAGCCAGCGCCAGCGCCTGTGCTTGCCCCTTCACAAACTACATCTAAGCACGCAATGACTGACATAAGGACTATCCCTAGCGCCGTTTTCGGGCGTATATTAAGCTTCTTTCCTGCTCGAGAAATAACTTGCACGTTTCATCATGTATGCAAAGATTGGCGTAACCTATCTCTCGTCAATGACGGTTGTCTAGATCTTTCTGGACTGCGCAATTTATCGGATAGCGATCTTAAAACCATTCTTGATAAAGCAAGTGGTGCTCGCATTACCTCTATCAATCTATCTAATTGCACAAACATCACAGATGTTGGCCTTGCGCATCTATCAAAACTCACATCTCTAAGCTCACTTAATCTAAGGGGATGCAAGATCACAGATACTGGCCTTGCCTATGTAGCAAAACTCACATCTTTAAGCTCACTTAATCTCGACTGGTGCACAAAGATCACAGATGCAGGCCTTGCCCATCTATCAAAACTCACACTCTTAAGCTCACTTAATCTAAGCATGTGCTATACGATCACAGATGCTGGCCTTGCCCATCTATCAAAACTCACACTCTTAAGCTCACTTAATCTATGCTATTGCGAAAACATCACCGATGCTGGCCTTGCCCATCTATCAAAACTCACACTCTTAAGCTCACTTTATTTAAGCGGGTGCAAAAACATCTCTGATGCTGGCCTTGCCCATCTATCAACACTCACACTCTTAAGCTCACTTGGTCTATACAACTGCACAAGGATCACAGATACTGGCCTTGACCATCTATCAAAACTCACACTCCTAAGCTCACTTTATCTATACAGGTGCTATAAAATCACAGATGCTGGCCTTGCCCATCTATCAAAACTCACACTCTTAAGCTCACTTTATCTAAACAGTTGCTATCAAATCACAGATGCTGGCCTTGCTCATCTCGCAACTCTCACATTTCTAACCTTACTTCACCTAGATGATTCGGGGGTTTCCTTGGATGCTGCAAAAGCTTTTAAGGCAAAACTGATTCCTGTTGCATTTAAAGACGCTGCATTCAGAGATAGAATGGATTATTACATCTACATGCTGGCTCCACAGCCCAAAGGGGGCGATGAGTGGGCGGGGAAGAACCGTTATGTTGATTTGGATCGTCTAAAATTAGCACAAGCACTTGCTAATTTGGAATTATCACGTCCAGAGCTTTTCAAAGAGCTATCGATTGCCCCTTTGCTCGACATCATCAATCAACAAAGCTCTACGGATCAGCTTGATCAGTCGTTGCAGAAGTTACCGAAAGAGACAAAAAATGCTATTTTTTACCAGGTCTATCAACTAGCTCCTGAGCCAAAAGAGGGCGATCAATGGGGAGAAAAGCACCGCTTTGATGATCTAGCGCGGTTTAGATTAGCTGTGATCGAGGTGATCAAAAGTCTCGCGTTTTCGTAGCTAAAGAGGCAATTGCAAACTCCCCGCCACAGCACAATCGCCCTTTTGAGCCATTAAGGCATCTTGCGTAACCTCATTTACCCGTTAAAATCGACTTCGGTCAGCTTTTGGAATAGGATCTACGTGATCAGGTTTGCATGCCTCTTTTCAATTGCTCTTTCCGGTAACCTAAAGTTTTTAATTGCACCCCTTTGAACATCAGAGGTTGAAAACATAGTCGATTCAAGGCATCTTGAAGAGTGGACTATTTGATACCTCGGCTCAAATATGGATGAGAAAGCTTTTTCTAAGCAAGACCTGGCAAAAGGAGCTGCCTTATTAAAGACCAAGCGTATTGGGCAGGTGTTGTTTTCTGATGGAACCTATCAAATTGAAATCAAAGAGCCTAAAGTCAAAACGCCATTTTGGCCCTTCATGCAGCTCGATGATTTGGGGCAGGTGATCGATAGCTTCTGTTCTTGTGAAAAAGCCGAAAAGACAAAAAGCTGTCCCCACTTAGCTGCTGCTTACTTGAAAATATTTAATCAACAGCTCCTTCCTCTCCATGTTCGGTTTCGCGACTCTCTGTGGAATCGGATGTGTCAACTAGCTAGTAGACGGCATGGATACGATGCTTCGATCTTACAAAAAAAACGATCAGGTTACGAAGCTTGCTCTGTGACAAACAAGTGCCTATTTAAGATACAAGGTACAACGACTGAATCGAAAAAACGTTTAGATGAAATTTTGTTCGATCGACAAGTTGAGACGGAAGAAACATCACTGAAATTTTCTAATTTACCACCTGAGGAATTGGCGCTATGGCGTCAAGGTCGGCCCAGTCATCAGTTGCGCTTTGAGCTTTCGTTTTGGTCAGATCTTGCTAAATGGTGGATGCTTCTGCAAGAGGATCAAGTGAAGTACACGCTTTCTTTTGAGCAAGAATCTCATCAACTACCCTCATGGATCTCTTTAAATTTTGCTCCCGTCACCGCTGGTTTTTACATTGCTGAGGTCAATTGGCCCCATCTGATCCCTACATTAAGTTCTGTCAATTCTCCTTTGCCCGTACATGAATTCCAACAACATAAGATTCAAGCGATTCACTACGATGTCGAACGGCGTCTCTTTCTCATTGAAAGTACTCCTTTGCAAAAAAGTGCTGCAGTAGAAATACCCAAAGAACAGGTATTGCAAGTCGGTGATTGGCTCTACGTGCCAACAAGCGGTTTTTTTCCTGCTCAAATCGATGAGATTTTCAATCAACCAGAAATCCCTTCGAAGCAAATTGCCTCTGTCTTAAATAAACACACGCAAATCATTCACAAGTATCTCGTGGGAACTTCGATCCATACTACTGGGGTGAAAGCAAATTACCAGATTTTTTTTGATGCTAATGAGAATTTGCACATCCGCTGTTCTGTGTTTGAACCTGGAGATTTATCACAAAAGCCCTCAGCTTTATTTGGGCATTGGGCTTACATCGATGGCAAGGGGTTTTACTTGCTAGAGGGATTGCTTTTTGAAGGAATAGAGAAGGTCATCAAACGGGAACAGATGAGCGATTTTATCAATCGCCATCGCGCTTGGCTTAATGGATTTGAAGGTTTTCAAACCCATGTGTACGCGATCGAATCTCAACTGCGCTTTAACATGAGCAAGGATGGTTTCTTGCAGTTTGAAGCAGCGCTTGATCTGTCTGACATCAGCGGGGAATTTGTCGATTTTGGAGAGTGGATTTTTCTTAAGGGTAAAGGTTTTTTCGCCAAAAAAGTGGGCAGAGGTGGAACCCATCTCTATTCAGGTCTAACGATCCATCCTTCCCAGCTCTCTTCCTTCATCAAAGCCAACCGAGAAGAGCTAGAACAGCTGAGAGGTTTTTTTAGTGAACATTCCCCCTTGGAAAAATGTGGTGTGGAAATCTTCATCAATGATGAGAGCAGCATTGTCGTTAGGCCACAGTTCACATTCAGATCGATTTACCGCTCTATTCCAGTACAATTATTTGGAGAATTTTCGTACGTGGCAGGAGAGGGATTTTGTGAAATTCCAGCTGAAAAACGACTGCCAGAAGCTTTCATGCGTGAAAGAACGATTAATAAAGAGGATGAGTCGTATTTCATCCATTACGAACTAGATCTCTTAAAACCCTTTGTCATTTCGATTCAAAAGGAGCTCATCAAACCGAGATATATCCATTTGCGCGTTCACAGCATGCAAAAATGGGAAAAAACCCCTACTTCGGAATGGTTATTGCGCGCTTCTTTAGAAACGGAGGTAGGAGAAATAGCCCTGTTTGATGTGTGGAAGGCTCTCAATGAAAATAAAAAGTACCTCTTTTCACCAGCTGGGATCATTCTGCTAAGACCGCCTCGGTTTAACTGGTTGAAAGCCATTTCAAAGCGCAAGTGGCTGCGTGACGGGCAATTTCTCAAGCTCAACACCTTAGATTGGCTGCGTCTGAGCGTGTTAGAGGAAATCGTTGTTCCTGACGGACAAACTGAAGAAGATAACCTCACAAAACAGCATTTGGAAACCCTGCAAACGTTTAAAACAGATCAACCCATCGATCTCACAGGATTTAAAAGCTCTCTTAGAACCTATCAAGAAGTCGGGGTGCATTGGTTGTGCTTTCTCCAAATGCATGGACTATCGGGGTTATTATGCGATGAGATGGGGTTGGGAAAAACGCACCAAGCGATGGGATTGCTCGCAGCCACTCACAATAAAAGTGAAGGCTCGGCAAAATTTCTTGTCGTGTGTCCCACGTCAGTGATTTATCACTGGGAAGAGTTGTTAAAGCGGTTTTTACCCCGTTTGCGCGTGGTGGTTTTTTATGGAATCGGACGCAGCCTCGACAATTTTAAAGAACAGGCAGATCTTTTGCTCACTTCATATGGAACTTTGCGCCATGAAAAAACCGCCCTTTCCGATATCCCTTTTGATATCGCCATTTTTGATGAAGCGCAAATTGCCAAAAACGCTCAGTCCCAAACTCATAAAGCATTGAAAAAAATAGAAGCAACCATGCGGCTAGGCCTGACTGGAACGCCGATCGAAAATCGCTTACTTGAACTCAAATCCCTTTTTGATATCGTCCTTCCAGGATACATGCCTCAAGAAGCCCAGTTTAAAGAGTATTTTGTCAATCCGATTGAACGCAATCAAGATCCTGAAAGGAAAATGCTGTTGGCTCGCCTGACAAAACCTTTCATTTTAAGAAGAAAAAAAACCGAGGTGTTGCTCGAGCTTCCTGAAAAGATAGAAGAGATTGCCTACTGCGATCTCTCTGTTGAACAAAAGGAACTCTACAACAAAACGTTCAAGCAACACAAAGAGGGCCTACTTAAGGATCTGGAGAACCGGCAGCAGATCCCTTACATGCACATCTTTTCCCTGTTTTCTACATTAAAACAGATCTGCGATCACCCGTGTTTAATCACCAAGCAATTCGATGAATTCCAAAAGCATAAATCAGGTAAATGGGACTATTTCATCGAGTTACTTCATGAAACGCGTGACAGTGGTCAAAAGTTAGTGATCTTCTCTCAGTATCTAGACATGCTAGATATGTTCGAAGCGTATTTAAAAGAGCACAAAATTGGTTTTGCTGGGATCCGAGGGAACACACGCGATCGCAAAGCTCAGTTAGACAAATTTCGCACAGATCCCCAGTGCGAAGTGTTTTTAGCTTCCCTCCAAGCTGCAGGTGTGGGAATCGACTTGGTTTCAGCCTCGGTCGTGATCCACTACGATAGATGGTGGAATCCCGCGCGAGAAAACCAAGCCACAGATCGCGTTCATCGGATTGGGCAGAATCGCGGAGTTCAAGTGTTTAAAATGGTGACCAAGGGAACGATCGAAGAGCACATTCATCAAATGATCGAGAGGAAAATGGGACTCATAGAAGACGTGATTAGCTTTGATGAGCAAGATCAAATCAAGAGCTTTGACCGTCATGAACTTCTGGAATTACTGCGCTCGATCAGCGATGAGATCGAAAAACCATGATTACTAAACTCAAAGCCGCAGAGAGCTTGGGCTAAATCATCGAAAGCGAGCAGCAGAAAAACATGATTTGCAGGATACGCCTGATTAGCACGATAAAAAAAATATTATGTTGAGGCAATTGCAAAACTCCACGACCCAGTAAAATCGCCCTTTTTAGCTATTTTGCCACCCCATCCCCGAGCCCTACTCGCTTGGAGTATGTGCTCGGGGATGGGGCACAGCTGCAACCTAAGATGGTCCTAGTTAACTCAGATTGTGGTAACTCCCTCTCTTTTTTTTCATCGTGCATATCAAGCATATCTTGTTCATCTTGTTTTGTTTGTTGCTCGAACCTCAGACTTAATCCCTTGTGGGCTAATTCAAAAAAATTGCTGAATGGGTCTAGGAATGTGGGCTTAAATATGAGAGATTTGCGATTTTAAAAAAGTGTCTACTAAGGCTTGGAAAAATGTCCTTTCTAGCAGCCTTGAGTAGAGATTGGATTTTATTCACGAAGAGTGTAAAATCGTCCATTCATCTCGTAGGATTTATGAGCAAACAGATCAAACTAGCTCTAGTAGGGCGCCCCAATGTAGGAAAATCAGCTCTTTTTAATTGCATTTGCAAAAAAAGAATTGCCATTGTTGATGAAGCCGAGGGGATCACGCGCGATCGCCTCTATGCTCCTGCTGATTTTTTTGGTCAGTCGTTTGAAATTATCGATACCGGGGGAATCGATCCCCATTCCAAGGCTGCCTTCCAAGAGGAAATTAGACGTCAGGCAGAGATTGCCATTGAAGAAGCGGATGTGCTCATCATGGTTGTCGATCTCCTCGCTGGCCTCACAGCTCTTGATGAGTATGTGGCGCGCCTCTTGTTGAAAACCGGTAGAAAAGTGATCTTGGCAGTCAATAAAATTGATGACCATTCTAAAGTCGATCTGGTCTATCCCTTTTATGCCTTGGGCATTTCCACCGTTGTTCCCGTCTCTGCCATTCACCACTTTCAAATTGCAGAATTGCTCGAAGCGGCTTTTAAAGATGTTGTCTTCCCTCAAGAAATAGAAGAGAAGCATGACAGCATCCGTGTGGCGATTGTGGGTAGACCGAATGTCGGGAAATCTACACTTGTCAATTACTTGCTCGATGAAGAGCGATGCGTGGTCAGTCCCATTGCAGGAACCACACGCGATAGCATCGATGTCGACATTGAAGCGGAAGGAACACACTTCACATTAATCGATACCGCAGGCATTCGCCGTAAGAAATCAGAAAAAGAAGTTGTCGATAAGTTTGCCGCCGTGCGCACAGAACGCGCTATCGACCGCGCCGATGTGTGTGTGCTTGTCATAGATGCTGTTCATGGGATGGGAACGCAAGAAAAGCGGATTGCTCACGAAATCGAAGCTCAGGGAAAGGGATGCATTGTCTTGTTCAATAAATGGGACTTGGTCAAAGGGTTCCGCATGGAGCACTGCCGCAAGAGCTTTGAATACGACGTGCCCTTTCTTCTTCATTGCCCCTCATTATTTGTTTCAGGTCTCGATGGTCGCAATCTCAATCAGTTGTTCAAAACGATCAAAGAGGTCGATGCTCAACAGACGCGACGGATCACCACAGGTCAGCTCAATAAATTCTTAGAGAAGGTGGTGCAGCAGTACCATCCTCCTATGTTGCAAGGGAAGCGCTTGAGAATTTATTACATGGCTCAAGTTGATATCCAACCCCCGCGCTTTGTTCTCTTTGTCAATAACCCGAATTTAATGATCGATTCGTACAAAAAATATCTCCTCAATCAATTCCGTGAGACCTACCAATTCACAGGTGCTCCGATTGAATTCATTCTCAAAGCGCGTTCTTCCAAACGGCAAGATTCAGCTAAGAAAGAAGAAGTTCCCGAGACTGTAGAAGAAGAGGTAGTGGATGAAGAAGATGATCTTGAAGAAGCAGATCTCTCTTTCCTCGATCCCTCTTACTTCGAATAAAGCTTAAGGGACGGGGTCGTAGTTGTAGAGTTTGCCTTCGCTTTCGATTTTTTGGTAGTGCCAGTCGTCGCCGTTTTCACGCAGTAAGCGATCACATCCCATGACAAAGCCTTTAATGAAGCCGTATTTTTGGATAGCTTCTTTCATGTAACCAGAGGAAGAGGGGCGAAAATGGCTGCGAGGGCCATCTACTGGAGAGAGAACTTGTTGGTGGAAGTTGATGATCTTTTCAGCTACTTGGGCTGCTAGGGAAGGGGAAGAAGATGAGGATTGTGTTTGGATGGGTCGTGCTAAATCGGCATCTTTGCCCCAAGGTTCATGGAATCCTGGTCTTGCATAAAGTGTTAGAGGAAGTAAGCAGAAAATAACGATAGACCTCTTTCGAAAATAAGGTTCTGTCGATTTTGGGGTTCTTTTGAGCCGAGTTTTCGATTTTTTTTGCGGGGATTGTATCTTGTTTCGTATACTATCCCCGCAAAAAAAATCGAAAATCGGCCAAAATAATCCCGAAAATCGACGAACCCTTAATTTCGAAAAAGGTCTAAGCTTAAAACGCATAATTTAACATCAGTACGGGAAAAAGTCCCTCTTGGTTCATCATCGGTGTGGTAAGGCGCTCGTAGAGGCGTTCATTGTAGTACTTGGCTTCTAGTCCGCCTCCGTAAATGCCACCAAAGTACCATCCAGCCTCAAAACTTGTGAAGATAATGCCAGCGGGGATATTCCCATCGATAAAAAAATAAGTGGAAGCGCCGATGAAAAGCCCGTTGAGTAAAAAAGCGGTGATAGCGGATTGTTTTTGGCCCAGGTAATAGTATCCGGCCCCGGGAAGAACAGCGTTAAGAGCTTGAGCTTTTCCTACAGATTTTTTTTCTAGGGTATACGTGGTTAAAAAATTATTGAGATAACCAGGGCGAGGATCAACTGTTTCTATGCGAGCTATATCTCCCGAGACAAGGGCGTTGGAGAGATAAATTTTTTGAGCTTCTTCGGGAAAAAAGCACTGAATGAGTTGAAGCATTCTATGCGTTTGACGCTCATCCTGTTCATGGTAATAAGCATCGTACATGATGATCAGCATATCGCGAAGTGCGGGGAAACTGATGTCGGCATGTTTTAGAGCGCTGTGTTCAAATGTGTAGATCACATCCGTCCATTTGTGTGCGATGTAGTAGCTGTAGAGGATTTCATACTGGATTTCGAGAAGACGCCCTTTTTCTTCCGGGGGGATGAGCATCTCAGCTCGTTTGAAACAGATGATCGATTGGTAAAGATCGAGTTGTTGGGCAAAGCGCTGAGCTAGCCACATCTCTTTTCCCCAGTCTTGAGAGCGCTCCTCTTCGGTTAGGGGGTGGAAAGGGGAAGGCAACGTGTGTAGATAACGATCTTCTACCACACAATTAAGGGTGGGCTCAATCTGATCAGGAACGCGATGGCACGCAGTCAACCCGCAGAGCAGGATGCATGTGCAGAGTAGATGTTTATTCATCTTCAGGTAGTTTCACCGTATCTAACCCTTCGTCAAATTCTTCTTTGAGGACAGGTAAGCGCGCTTGATCTTTAAAGAGCCATTCCTGGCGCTCTGTGATCTGCTTATATTCCTCAACAGTGTCGACGATCTGAGGGCGTACGAAGATGATAACATTCGCTTTTTGATTTTGGCGATCATTTTCGCTAAATAAGGCTCCAACGACAGGTAAACTTCCCAAGCAGGGGATTGCGGTGCGGAAATGGGATTTGCTATCGTTGATCATCCCGCTTAAAACTAAAAATTTATTATCTGGCACATGAACGCGCGTTTCCATGTGGGTATGTGAGGTCGTGATACCAGTTAGCACGAGGCTATTGGTAGAACTTGCGCCACTCACTACCTGTGAAAGATCCTGGACAATGTCTAGGGTGACCACGTCATTTTCGCCTAACATGGGCGTGATGGTCAATGTCACACCTACGTCGCGGTATTCAATGTTAGAGGTCGTGGTCGTATTGCTTTGCGAGTTAGTGACAATCGCACCCGTGTAGGGAATGTTGCTACCGACAAAGATTGTCGATTGACGGTTGTCTTGTGTGATAATTTTCTGGTTGATCACCACACTCGTGTCGGTATCGAGTTGGATGGCGTTGAGAAGAGATCCCAATGAAATGAACGATCTTCCCTTGTGCATGATGATATCACCAATGACCCCTAAGTCAAAGCCCGTGCTAAATGGAAGAGTGGTGTTAGTGGGTGTCGTCGTGGCATTAATCGCTTGAAGAGGTACAGCAAGTCCTGTAGGAACTGAACTTCCTGAGCTACTACTAACAGGAAAGTTGCCGGTTTGGAAAATCGTTTTATCGAAATACTTGACTTGACTTCCCCACTGAAGTCCAAAATTCTGGCTGTTGGAAAGTGTGGTATTAATCACGAGCACTTCAATGAAGACCTGTCTCAAAGGAACATCGAGATTTGCGATCAGATCCTTCATTTTTGATAGGATATCTGCTTGTCCAGTTGCGAGAAGAGAGTTGGTAACCTGGATCCACTGCAGCGATTCTATGGCTTCAGCTAATGCGACATTCGGTGTACTACCTTTTGTCAAATTCGCAGCCACTTGCTTAAGAGCGCCTTGAATATCAATACCCGTGTGGTACTGCAATTTGTAGACGAGAAAACTCGTGTTATCGATCGATTCAATGGAAGGGGTGGTAGATTCACTGCTTGCCACATCAAATTTCTCTAGAAGTCCTTGCGCACGAGTAATAGCATTCTCATCACCTGAGATAAGTAGGGTATGTGTTTTAGGGATCCATTTCATGTTGTCAATGACGTCAAAGAAAGCGGGATCAGAAACTCCCGACATCTTGAGGTTCTGCTTGAATTCACACAAGATACCAATCAGTTCATCGCCCGGGAGATATTTTGGAGTGTAAATCACGAAAACAGCAGCAGCTCGTTCGGGAGCAGCTCGTTCGGGAACGGGGATGCCGCCTGTGTCAAATTTTTTGGCTAGATCTTCAATGCGCTGGAGTGCCGTTTGTGTACCTGTAAAGAGGACAGAATTATTTTCTCGAATCAATTTCATCGAATTGATCGCTTCGGCAACTTCTTGATCATCGGGATTGGATTTTTTGAGCTCAGTGCCAAAAGCTCTCATCGAAATCATGAATTTATCAGGATCAGAATTTTGCAATTTGTAAAGGAAAAAGGTAAGATTGCCGACTTTTTGAATGGAGGAGAGGGCTTCACTCGTATCAATGGTCGTGAGTAGGTCTTTTATTTTGTCAAGGCTGCCTTGAGAACCTGTGAACAGAATAGAATCAGTGGATTCGACATAACGCGCTGTACTCAGGGTTTGAGAAAATTCTGCGTCATTTAAACCTGCAGATTTTAGATCACCAGCTAAATCGTTGAGGATGAGTTGAATGTCTTTAGCGGGTAAAAATTTGGGTTTATAAATGAAAAAGGCTTGAGCACCCACTGGGGCGCCAGAAGCAACGTCAAAATCGACAAGTAAGGTTTTGATCTGTTCAATCGCGTCGGGAGATCCAGTGATCAGTAAGGAATTGTTCGATTTCACCCATTCGATGCCGTTAATGGCTTTGATCAGATTTTGATTCTGCAGGTTTGATGTAGGTAGTTTAGAGGAGATATGTTTGAGCTCCTCAATGACTGTTTCGCCTTGTGCGCTTTGAAGTTTATAAAGGTAAAAACCTTGAGAAAGTTGTCCTGTTACCTCGCCTGGACCATCGATTGTTGACAATAGCGCTTTCAATCGATCGACGGTAACAGAATCTGCTGTCACCATGAACGATTGCGTCGTGGCGTTCCACTGCATTGCCTCGATGGCTTTGGCTAAATTTTGGTCGGGAACAGAAGTGGATTTCTTTAAGGGAGGAAGGAGAGCTTGGAGTCCTTGCTCGATCCGATCCGGTGAGGCATACTGGGGCTTATAGATGAACACTTCTGAGGCTTGGGTCGTTCCCAATCCTGGAGCATCCATAGCAATGAGCATCGCATGGATCCTTTCTAAGGATTGCGGATCTCCCGTAAACAGGATTGAATTAGTAGAGGGTTTCCATTGAGCAGATTCAAGTGTTTGTAAAAAAGATTTATTAGCTAGTCCAGATTTCTTTAAATCATTGCCGGTTTCGACAAGGGATTGATAGAGCTGCTCTCCATTGCGATTCTGAGGAGTAAAAATCAAAAACGTCGATTTGGAATGCACTTCGGGACCCGAAACCACGTCAAAAGTGGGGAGAATATCTTTCAATTTCTGAAGAGCATTTGGAGTGCCGGTGAAAATAAGAGAATTTACATCTTCAATCCAGCTCAGACTTTGAATCGCACGGATGAGGTCTTCATCAGGATGGGAAAGAGCTTCAAGTCGTGAACGCATCTGATCCAAAGAAGCTGCAATTTGGTCTTCTTTTGCTTTTTGGATCTTGTAAATGAAGAATGTCTCTTTACCAGTCAGTGGAGAATCGAGAGAAGAGAGAATGTCTTTGAGTTTCCCAATGGTATCTTCATCTGCTAAGAAAATGAGGGAATTTGTATCTTCAGCAACTTCCAGTCCCTGAATAGCTTGTTCTATGGAAGGTTGGATGATGCCTCGTGCTTTCATTTGCGCAGCGATTTGTTTGAGTCCTACGATGAGCTCATCAGGAGTGCTATTTTGGATTTTGTAGATGAAGACAGTTTTCTTTGCCATCGGCCCCAATACCATGGGCTTAGCAGGTAGATCGAGATCTTCCATCACAGCGAGGGAGCGCTCGATCAAATAGGGGGTGGATACGATGAAAATCGAATTGGTTTCTGGCTGAGAAACGAAAATGAGAGGATTGCCATCAGTAAAGGGTGTTAAAACGCGCTGAGATAGAGCAATCAGTTCATCAGGTGCGATGTTCTTGACAATGTAAGTATCAATTTCAAGAGGACTATGAGGGCTGTCGAGACTCGTTAATAGCTGAGCAATTTTGTCGACATTAGTTGTGATATCAGTGACGATGAGCTGCCGCGTTTCATTGGAAACTTCGATAAGCGCAGCGTTTGATGTCATGGGACGAATGATGCCGGCTATAGTGTTCGCATTGGCATTTTTGATTCGAAAGACTCGCGTGACAAGAACAGAGTTTTCCGCTTTCGAATCTGGTAAATCCGAAGAGATAATTGTGGGAATTTGTCGGACATTGCTATTGTTTGTGATGAGTACATTGTTCCCTTGTTCTAGCAGGATCAAATCGTGCATCCGCAAAACTTGAGCTAATGCTGACATCACATTTTTGGCAGTGACGGGTTCTTCCGAAACAACCGTTACGGTGAACTGTAAATTCTCTTCTTCAAAGACAAAATTTAGTCCTGTCAATTTGCTAGCAAATCGGATGAACTCGATGATGCTGACGTTATTAAAATTGATCGTGTACGTGTCTTTCTCTGCGGCAGTATCTTCTTTAGCAGAACTTTGGGCTGCAGCTAATAGGAGCTCACTCCCATCAGAACTATATGCGCCAAGTGTTTGAAAGAAAGATAGGAAGGAGGTGCACAATGCAATCTCGAGCCAAAACCGCTTCCGGAATTCTTTCATAGCCTAAAAAACCTCAGTATATTTACTCTAGCAACCGAGAAAAACTAAAGAACTTGTATCGAATCCTAAAATACTTTTTGTATTATTGTAAACGATATACCGACCTTGAAGGTAAGAACATGAAAAAATCTGAAAAAAAAATACCCTTATGCCGTATGGAATACACCAAAGACATCGCAGGACAAGAAGTGCTTCTGAAAGATGGAAAATTTCAAGTGATGATGGAATGGGAAAAGCCTTACATGGAAGCATGTATTGATGCACTGCAGCCACGAGGGTGTGTGTTAGAAGTGGGATTTGGTTGTGGTTACTCAGCAAACCGGATTCAGCACTACCATCCTAAGAGTCATACGATTATCGAATATCACCCTGTCGTCGCTGCTAAAGCACGTGAATGGGCAAAAAATTTTCCTCATGTGACCATCGTTGAAGGGACGTGGCAGGATATGCTCCCCACTCTCGGTGTTTTTGATGCGCTATTTTTTGATGATTATCCTCTGCAGACAGAAAGTGAACTGCAGCAATTAGAGCAACAGAGTGAACAATCTTCTTTTCTCCTCCAATCTGGAAAAAATTTAGTTAGTGAAGTGCATGAAAAAATCCCACACTTACAATCGATTCGCTATACGAAGCAAGATTTAGAGTTTTTTTTGAAGCAACTTGAATCTCAGCAGGTGAATAGCACACATCTGTATCGATTTTTGAATGAACTTAAGGAGCAAGAGCAGATAACGGTAGAACAGTATCAAGAGTTGATCCAAGAACTCTTGAAGCGAGGTCTATTACAACAAGAAGATCTCATCGAGACAAACACGGTTGTTACGCGAGCAACTCAAGATCGCTTTTTTCACTTCTTGAAGCAGTGTCTTGCCTACCATATGCGCCGCGGATCTAGATTTTCCTGCTTTTTAAGCGGGCCCTCCTTTGTCCACGAGAACGTGATGTTCTACAATGAAATCATCGCCAATCCCGATCTTGACTACACAGAAAAAGAAATACCCATTGAAGTGCCTAAGCACTGCACCTACTACACCGCCCCCACCGCCCTCGTCATTACCATCGAAAAAATGAAGTGAGTTTTGAGTGGTACTGCATAACCTTCAGCGAAGCCTAGGGCGATTAAAAAGAAAACATATCCCTATCGGTCATGGGGGAGCCAGAGATCGCTCTACGTTTAGCCACACTTCTAATATCCCGTTCGCTGTCGTTATTGTGCAGGGGAAGGCCCGGGCGATCAAGCGCTTTCAGCATTTTCTTGGACGGTATATGTTTGGTAGCCTTTAAAGCGAGATCCTTCCGGGACTCCCTTGGCCAGAACGCGCACTTCTCACTACAGGAAGGTGCTCATTCGTCGTCGTCGGATGAAGCCTCAATAAGATTAAATCTACAATTAGGGCAGGTATTCTTCTGAGTTAGCCAAGGCAGAAGACAGGCCTCATGAAAAAAATGACCACAAGCCGTCGTCACTCGTTGATTCATATCGCTCAAGGTTTCCTGGCAAATGGAACAAGACTCTTCCTCTTTCTTAGAAACTTCTACAGCGAGTTTTAGTAATGGAAGCCTAGCCAAGTGCGCCAGACCTGCATTTGTGATGTTATCGCAGTAGCGTAGATCAAGTGAGCTTAAGAGTGTGAGTTTTGATAGATAGGCAAGGCCAGCATCTGTGATGTTATCTCCCCCTCTTAGTCCAAGTGAGCTTAAGAGTGTGAGTTTTGATAGATGGGCAAGACCAGCATCTGTGATGTTTCTGCACCCGCTTAGATCAAGTGATCTTAAGAGTATGAGTGTTGATAGATGGGCAAGGCCAGCATCTGTGATGTTTCTGCACCCGCTTAGATCAAGTGATCTTAAGAGTGTGAGTTTTGATAGATGGGCAAGGTCAGTATCTGTGATGTTTTTGCATCTATTTAGATCAAGTGAGCTTAAGAGTGTGAGTTTTGATGGATGGGTAAGACCGGCAACTGTGATGTTTTTGCACCTATTTAGATCAAGTGAGCTTAAGAATGTGAGTTTTGATAGATGGGCAAGACCAGCAGCTGTGATGTTTCTGCACTGGCTTAGATCAAGTGAGCTTAAGAGTGTGAGTTTTGATAGATGAGCAAGGCCAGCATCTGTGATGTTATCTTCCCCTCTTAGTCCAAGTGAGCTTAAGAGTGTGAGTTGCGATAGATGAGCAAGGCCAGCATCTGTGATCTTCTGGCACCCTCCTAGTTCAAGAGAGCTTAAGAGTGTGAGTTTCGATAGATGGGCAAGGCCAGCATCTGTGATGTTATGAAAGGGCGCGCTTAGATCAAGGGAGCTTAAGAGTGTGAGTTTTGATAGATGGGCAAGGCCAGCATCTGTGATGTTTGTACAATTAGACAGGTCAATAGAAGTAATGCGAGTACGACTTGCTTTATCAAGAATGGTTTTAAGATCTCTATCGGATAAATTGGGCAGTCCAGAAAGATCTAGACAGTCTTCGTGAACGAGAGGTTGGTTACGCCAAGCTTTACATACTTGACGGATGCTAGTTATTTGTTGAGTAGGAAGGAAGCTTAATATACGTCCGAAAATGGTGCTAGGGATAGCCTTTATGCCAGTCGTAGCGTTTTTGGGTGTAGCTTGTGCAAGCACAGACGCTGGCTGCGCTGTCGCTTGTAAAGTTAAAGGAACTAAGCCGAGCAATGACATTATTAAATGTCCTAGTGGTGATTGCTAATGATATTATATTCACGACTTCATTTTATTTAAATGTTAAATTTATTATTATATACCGCATTGAATTAAAAAATGTAATTGTAAAAGTAAGAAAAAATCAAGTGTTATAGATTTCCATTTAACAAAAATTCCAACCCATGATCATTTTTTTTGAAAGATTTTTTTTGAATTCTGTGGAAAATTTAGATAGAGGCAATTGCAAAACTCCCCGCCACAGAAAAATCGCCCTTTTGAGCCATTTTGCTGTAGCGGGGAGTTTTGCAATTGCCTCGATAGCTATTAATCGGGCTGCTTCGTGCGCTCGTTCCCCGCCGGACTTATGTCTCGGTGGTGGGGCCCCTCTTCGCGTTGCTCGCAGAGGTCCTTCATTCTCCCTTCGGCAACAAGATAATTTTTCCTTTCAACTAGCTGCTCTTTTAAAAAGCTTAAGGAAGGGTATGCGTAGTTTTTGTGATCCTGCAATCATGAGAATGAATTTATCCTTGCGTATACTGCCAAATCAATCTCGTTAGAACTATTGGCATGCTTGGTAGAAAAAGGGAAACAATGTTGTCGTAATATGTGATCGTCCTTGCTCTAATGTCTCCGGGTTGCAGATTCTGTGTAGACAACCAACATATATCTACAACAGGTTTTTCGGGTCTTTGCCGTTTTCTCCCTATCACGCGCGAAACCCCTACTAAACTTTCTCCTACTAATCGTTCACCGCTCATGCCAATTATATGCTCACTTGTTGGGAAACACTGTACACACCAGCTTTGAAATACGAACACTACTTTCTGTTGTTGATTCCCGCTGTTAATGCGTTGCTCTTCCGTAATAATTTCTAAAACTGATCCTGGTTGAAATTTTTTACGATCATATTTAAAAGCCTTCATAAAGGCTTCTAAAGAGTGCTGCCTATTGGGAACTAATGTAACCGATGCCATGGGTTTCTCCTTACGGGATAAATTTTTTCAGCTGCGGCGATCACTATGACTTTTTGAATTTAAAAAATCTACCGATCAACGATGCAAATTAAGAACAGGCATTTTCGACTTGTAGAGGCCACATTCCGCACACTGCTCCGTAGGGTGCCGTAGATGTTATGATTTTTTGAATGCAGCGAAGAGGGAGTAGGTCAAAAGAAGTCTGAGAGTGCCTTATTGAAGATTTTTTAATTTTTATTAGACTTATAACCAGTATCTTAAGATTGCATTATGCTCGAAACTGACAAATGTCGATTTTGAGCATAATAGATTGATGTAAACATTCTGCTCATTTAATATAGACTATATGAAACCATTTGTCGGAAGAGATAACGAGTTACGAAGGCTGGAAGACCTGTCACAGTCAGGTCGAGCCTGTCTTGTTGTCATTAAAGGGCGTCGTCGAATAGGGAAAAGTCGTCTTGCCGAAGAATTTGGAAAAGATAAGGTTTTTTTGCCTTTTAGTGGGCTGGCTCCAGTTAAAGGGGTAACGGCACAGAATCAGCGTGATGCCTTCGCTCGCGAACTTGCGACTTTGTTTAATCTTCCCCCTTTTACTTTCACAGATTGGAGTGATGCTTTTGCTCATCTATCAAGACATCTCACAGCCAAATCCACTGTCATTCTCTTTGATGAAATTTCGTGGATGGGTTCAAAAGATCCGACATTTATCTCTAAGTTAAAAGTTTGGTGGGACCTTGTCCTGCAAAACCATCCATCGATTATCCTTATTTTATGTGGCTCTATTTCGACTTGGATTGATAAAAACATCATCAATAGCACAGCTTTTTTTGGTCGAGTTTCTCTCTATCTGGAACTTACAGAGCTATCGATTCCACAATGCAGAGAATTACTGAATCTTCAAGGCTTCAAAGGGGCAGATCTCGACTTTTTTAAGATTTTGAGTGTGACGGGAGGAGTGCCTTGGTATCTCGAACAGATTCAGACTCATCAAAGCGCTGATGAAAATATTAGACGCCTCTGTTTTGAAAAAAACGGCCTTTTGGTGCACGAATTTGATCGGATTTTTAATGATCTTTTTAGCTTTAGAGGAGAAATCTATAAAAAGATCGTCACTCACTTAAGTCAGGGAATGAAAGACCGGACTACTCTGCAAAAGACAATGACTTATTCGCCGAGCGGCACACTGAGCCATCATCTTAAATCTCTTGAAATCTGTGGATTTGTCAGCAAACATCCAGACTGGTCTTTAAAAACAGGTAAGCCTGGAAAACTGACCCTGTATCGGCTTTCCGACAATTATCTTCGCTTCTACATCCATTATATCGAACCCAATCTTACGAAAATTGAGCAAGGGTCGTTTTTAGAAGTCTCGCTTTCGAGCTTACCTGGATGGGAACCTATGCTTGGCTTCCAACTCGAAAACCTTTTGCTGAAAAATAGATCTCTTCTTTACCAGGCGCTTGGAATTCACGTTCAGGATGTCGTTATTGATAATCCCTATTTTCAAAAAGCCTCAGGTCGCAAAAAAGGGTGCCAGATTGATTATCTGATTCAAATGCATTCTAACACCTTTTTTGTCTGTGAAGTCAAAATGCGCCGTCGTGAATTGGGGCTTGAAGTGATCGATGTAATGAAAACCAAAATAGCTTCTCTTACTCTTCCAAAAGGCTTCGGGATTTCGCCTGTTCTGCTTCATTTAGGTCCAGTCTCCGACGCTCTATTAAGCAGTCGCTATTTTTATCGTATCATCGATATCGCTGATTTGTGAGCAATTAGGAAATGTCAAAATTGATTGTTAGAGGCAATTGCTTCTCTGTCTGTCGAATGTTTAATCACGTTAGACCATGATGAGTAGAAAATTCTTTTTAAGATGCTTTTAGAAGTCCTTGAATTTTTAAACTTGTTGCTTCTAGATGTTCTAATAGCTCTTTAGTAGAAAGTGCTTTTCTAGATGCTTCTAGTTCAGGTGCTTCTAAATGTTCTAATAACCTTTTTGTTTCTTGAATTTCTAACCTTGTTGCTCCTAGAATTTGTAACCTTCTTGTCTCTTTATTTCCAGTACAGCAACCAAATCTACTGTAGAAGCTACTCAAAACTATAGAATAGGTGTTACCCGTCTTCTTTCCAAAGTTATCGTTGTAATACCGAGTAATTTCTTGACAGGACATAGTATCCAGGGTTCGTGACATAGTATCCATAGCATCTAGTGCTTGTAACATATTATCTAGGAATTGTGTAGGTCCTTGAGCTGTAATTGACATATTAAACCTCTGGTTACAGCTGCATGATATAATTATTTTTATTATTATAAATCAATAAAAATTTATCGCTATGTCCTAGATGCCTCGACCTATGAAATGGTAGGCCTTTCATTCTTGGAAAACAAAATAAAAAATTAAACGATGCGTTGGATGGAGAAGATGGCTTTGGGGTAGAGATTGGGGAGGGTTGCTTTTTTAAGGATAGCTTCTGCTTGGCGCTGGGCGGAGAGAAGGAGGTTTTCTGTAATCGCCTCTTCGAGCAGACGATGGAATTGCTCGATTTCTTGAGGCGTGCTGTCTGGCAAAGGCATGAGAGTGTCGAAGATGAGAACATCGCTTTCATTCCAGTTGTCGCTGATTTCTGAAAAGTCAGCATTGAGGAAAGCGCCCAGGAGGGGATTGTCGGAGGTCAATTGCCGAGGTTTCGCATAGCCTTCAGGTAGATGATAGAGCGCATCAAACCCGCAGGAGAGGTAACTCAGTCGATCTTTTCCAGGGTCGAGGGAAAGGATCGCTAGAGCCAGTTGTTGGCGTAAATCTTCGCAGAGCATGCGGTTGAGCTGAGAAGCACACTCTCGCAATTGGAAGGTCTTAGGGGAATTTAATGTGAATTGTTGCATGTACATCGCGAGCATCCCTTTCAACGTAGCGATGTAAGCGACGGATTCAGGAGATAGGATAGATGAGGCTCCCAAAAAGATGACAAAGGTATTATCGGGTAGATGGAAGAAATCGTAATAGAGGCCCATTTGGTTGATTCCTTTGGCACGGGCAAGCCCTAGGTCCATTTGTGGCCAAGAGGGGAGCATGACGGGTGAAAGAGCAGTGCTTGCTTTTAGAAGCGATTCTTGGAATTCCTTGAGTAGATCAGCACCTGGCTTTTCCCGTTCTAAATCGCCAGAGGTCAAGTACTGAGAGACGTCTTGAATGAAATCGGAGATTTTTTGGTAGCGCTCTTTGGGAGAGACAGCGAGAGCTTTTTTTGCGATGAGTTTTAGCCCTTTGGGCAGTCCAGATAGGTCAACTTGTCCAAAGCTGAGTTTGCCGATAATGAGCTCATACAGTACAACGCCTAAAGAGTAAATGTCGGAGGCAAAAGTCACTAGAGAAGGGTTTTCTTTTTGCTCAGGACTCATGTAGTGAGGCGTTCCTAGAAAGCGACTTTCTGTGGGTATCTTACTTTCATCCGTTTCTTCATCGTGTAGCTGCGCTACGCCAAAATCGATCACGCGTATTTCCCCTTCTTCATCGATGAGGATATTTTCTGGTTTCAGATCGCGGTGAATGACTCCGTGAGAATGGAGATGGTGTAAAGCAAAAGCTACCTGTAAGACAATTTCCAAAGCCCGTCGGAGGGACAAACAGTGTTGGAGGATAAATTGTTTAAGAGAGATTCCATGGATCAGCTCCATGGCAATATAAAGTCCTTTTTCCCATTGTCCTTGACCATAGAGTTTGACAATGTTGGGATGGTTGGTCATTTCGATGATGTGAGCTTCTTGTAAAAACCTTTCGACGGCTTCGGGGTGAGTGACATAGGCGGGAGAGAGAACCTTGATCACAAGAGGCTGACGCGTTTCAGGATGATGGCCGAGATACAGAAGGCTCATTCCTCCTTGACCGAAGAGGGCTTCGATGGGATAGGGCCCGATTTTTTCTGGAATAGGGGGTGGGGTCTCACCTGAGGTGAGATCGGGAAGGGTGGATTGTTTATAAAAAGACTGATCGACCATTATTCTCCTAAATGTAGGATTTTCACACCTAACATTTCGCCGAGTTTAATGAGTTCCCCTTTTGCGACCTTTTTGCCTGCAATGGAAATGTCGACACCTTGTTCAGGTCTAACGGGAATTTCGAGAATATTGCCCGGTTTTAGCTGCAAGAGTTTGTCTAAATTCATTTTCAAGCGCGCTACTTCTACGGTGAGAGAGAGCTGGATCTCGTGAGTTGCCGTCAAACGCTCGAGGGGATAACCCTCTTGATCTTCTGAAATCCACAAGGGCTCTTCTTCATTGGATTCATGCTCTGATGAGGGAAGCAGTTCTTCATTGTCATCGGATGGTTCTTCAGGAGTGTTTTCATTCATAGTGTCCTCATAGTAAAAAGCATAATCGACAATTTTTAAACTCTCTTCTTTAAGCCGCACGCGTAAGAGAGGTTTTTGATTTAAAACAAGAGTAGCTGTTCCTTTTCTTGTTTTGGGATCAAAAGAGCACTGCTCGAGCACAACAAAATCTCCGACCGTCACCTGCTTCCAATCATTGAGCGTAAGACGCGTTTGTCCCACTTCTAACTTAAGAGGAACATCGATGTGTTGCGTCATCGAACTGCCAAGGGGAGAAAAGGCTCTGGTGCTGAAATGGGACTTGAAGGCTTGTCGGAAAGCAGAGGGGAGCACAAGGCGCGCCCAAATAGGCTGCTTAGGACCATGAAGACAGACATCAAGACATAAGGTCGGTTCTTTGGGAAGGGGATATTCGGGGCCGATTTTTATTGATAGCTCATCAAACGCGTTGAGTTGATCCACAAGTTCGGCCACCTGAAGCAGCAGGAAGCGATAAAATCCCTCTTGGAAGGCAGGTGTAGAAAAACCTTTTACTCCATTTTGCGTCGCAAGACATACATGGATGAGTTTTGCCATGTCCTCTGTGGCAATTACGAGGTATAATGGCGTGCTTAAGGGTGTCAGTTCTAGAGCAGTTTTAGCGGGATTGCTACCCAATCCCGCTGTCAGTTCTTCTGCAGAGCGCATTCCCACATTCTCTAAGGTGATTTTTAGATCCGGGATGTGGAGAAGAGCGCCTAATTGGTGTGCCAATTGATCCAGAGGAAAACTGGGTGCTGTGCCCCATAAAGGGATCTCTTTCAGATCTTCAAGAGAATGCTGAAGTTGTTTGATCCAGAACAAAGGGGCGTTTTGAGTCATGATTGGTCCTCGTTAGGGTCTTGAGAGTCCTCTTGATGGGAATGTCTTTCTGTTTGTAGTTGCGTGTCGAGTCGATGGACGGAAAAAGGGAATTTGCCCTCTTCAAAGACTGCAATAAGAGCCGATTTGTGGGCTTCGATGAGATGAAGAGCTACCGCATGACAGGTGGCAATTTCAATGTTAAATGCTTTGGGCGAGGTGCTAAATTCTTTAATGGTGATGCGCGTTCCCCCTAAACCAGATGCAGAGAACTTGGCACTATCTAAAAACAGTGTGGTTTCTCGATCTTGTGTCGTATCCATTACGATCATCGCGGTTGCCATCTCTTCGAAGAGCGTTTGGATATCTTGAGTGGCTAATACGCTCGAGATAGCGGTTGTTGAGGTCAGATGGGCATCAGCTGAAAAAATGGGGGCGATGGGGGCGACAAGAGTTGATGCCAGATCGGTTTCTTCTTCTTTGGGCTGTTGTTCTTCTTCTATAAGAGAAAACAGCGAATTGCGGTGCTCTTTTTCCTGGCAGAGTTGTTTATTCATGAGCTCTTTGAAACGGGAAGGACGCCGTTGCTCAACTGATTTGTGTTCAGCAGAGGGAGAAGTTCGTTGTGCATGGTTGATCAGTTCTTTAGGTAATCCAGTCATCTTAGGTCGTTCCTTGTTGATTCTGCTTATCTCCAGAAGGAGGCTCTTTTCTTTTAAAAAGAGGTTTATCCGCTAACAATCCAGTATCTAAGCGGTTAACCCGAAAATTGAAATTGCCGTATTGAAAGGCCGCCATTAAGTCCTGCGTGTTTCCTTGAAGGAGGGACATGGCTTGGGGTGAACCGTTGATTTGAATGTTAAACTCTTTCGGAGCACTACTATACTCCTTGATTATAATTTCAGAGCCAAAAAAAACAGAAGAAGCAAATTTTGGGTTGTCTAAAGTGATGGAAGTTTCTTTAATTCCCGACATGTGCATCACGGTCATCACCCCCACTGTACGCTCAAAAAGTTCTAATACTTGAGGATGCAGGTTGGCGTAGGGGGTATGGACAGGAGGCGCAGCTTGTACATCTGGAAGCCCTTGAGGAATTTCTGGGGTGGCAGACGCTCCTATACCCGATTCTGCAGCGACCCGTTCCTCGTCTTCTCTGTCTTTCTCAGGAGATGGGGGTGTCATGGAAAAAGGCGTGATGCCTTCGATCGCTTGCTCGTCAGCATCTTTTGGAGTATCCCCTTTTTTTCCTTGATCTCCCTCTTTGCCTCCTCCTAAAAACTGTTCAAAAAAGACGGTCGTTTGTTCTTCGGGTTTCTTTTCTTTAGAGGCTTCTTCCAGAATATCTGCTGTAAATCCCTCTTTTTCTTTTTTAGGAGTAACAGGAGAACTTAAGGGACGCACGGCTTCTTTACTCGGTTCGGGTTTTAGCATAGGGGGAGGAGGCAGTCCTTGAGCGGTGGAAGCTTGTTTTGAGCTAGTGGGTGGAGTGGAAGGAGGAGTGGGTTGCGGCTCACTCTCATCTTGAGATTCGTCAACAGAATCTTGTGAGCGAGGAGGCAGTGGTTGAGGCGTTCCTTGTTGCGGTGTCGTGGTGGATGGGGCTGCATAGGGAGTTTCTTGTGGTTCAGAAAATTCTGTGATCGATGCCGAGGTGGATTCAGGAAGTTCTTCTTCCTCAGGTGGTGGTGCAGCGCTTAAGGATTGTTGGGATGTAGGGGTGGCAGGGGAGCCCCCTAAAAGGGTTGTTTCCTCGCTAAGTCCTGAATCATCTTCCATTTCGTCTGAAGAAGGAACTGGAGGACGTACTGGTGAAGAGGGTGCGCCTTGGCTTTTAGTGGGTTGAGAGGAGGCTAAAGGAGAGATCGTTCCCCCTTTTTGCAAATCGGTAGGATTGGCTTTTTTGGAGGGTGTGGTTAGAGAAAATGGGGTGACAAGGTTGGGAGGAGTGGTAGGTCCTTGTGCGGGCATTGTATCATCCTCTTCATCGGCTTCATTCTGTCGCTTGCGCTTTTTTTGTTGTTCGGGATCGGTCTCATTGACCTTTTCCACGCGCTTATGCATCTCTTTCTTGAATTTATCCGAGTCGACATTGCTGCTTTTTTTGCTGGGAGAGTTGTCGGAAGGGCCGGTAGAAGGGGGAACGGGATTGACGTTTGGCATGAGCTTTCCTTATCTTGCGAAAGAGGTCTAGTATTCTCTCACTCATAACGCAAGTGGCTGCTCTTGTCCACGCGATTTTAAGATTAGACCTCTTGCGTAACCTCATTTACCCGTTAAAACCAAATCTTTTCTGCCAATTTTTTGTATCATCGTCTCAGCGACTTTATTCAAGTCGCTTCACCTCTGCTACCCGAATCTACTTCGTAGATTCTAAAAATTTGCCTAGAAAATCTTTGTTTTTTCCGGGCAAAGCAGGTTACGCAAGAGGTCTATTTTCTCTTCTTTTTGATTTTTTTTCGCGAGTGCATTGACGAGCCCATTTCGTCTGTTTCTAGCTCTTCTTTGTGACTTTCGATGAGGCGCATGTCTTTATCCCACTCTTCTCTATGCATGCGCAACTTTTCAATATCCTGCTGCTTCTTGAGCAGATCTACACGCGCTTCTTCCACCTGTTTTTTTGCGTTTTCTACTTGTTTTTTTTGCTCTGTGACTTTTGTCTCTTTTTGAACGAGCTGATGATCGACTTCTTTGAGGTAGTAGCGCATCTGCTGCACTTTGTCACCGGGTGCTCCTTCATCCATTTTTTCACGCAGCTGAGTGAGCTTGGCAAACCGGTGTTCTTTGACCTCGTTGCGTGCTTGTTCCGCTTTTTTTAGCTTTTCCTCTTCTGCATCCAACGCTTTTTTTTTCTCGCGCAGGGTCTTCTCAGCTTCTTCGAGCTTTTTCTTTTTGATGGTGACGAGCTGTTCTAGAGGATATTCCGGTTGTTTCATCGGAAGAGGGCATTTAATTGCTGAACCGTCTCTTCAAAACTTGATTTTTCATCAACTTGCTGTCGCAAGAAGCGGTTGACCTTATCGATGTACTTGATGGCAAAATCTGCTCCCTTATCCGAACCGGGTTTATATTCTCCAATGCGGATCAAGAGTTCATTTTTTTTATAATTGGCTAGCACTTCTCTCACCTTGCCAATGAGCATGAGATGGTCCTTATCGATGATATGGGTAATGATACGGCTAATGGAGGCCAAGACATCGATTGCGGGATAGTGATACTGACGCGCTAACTCAGAAGAGAGCACAATATGTCCATCGAGGATCGATTTGGTTTCATCCGCCACCGGTTCATTCATGTCATCGCCAGCCACTAAGACAGTGTAAAAAGCTGTCATGGACCCTTTTTCAGAATTACCAGAGCGTTCCAAGAGCCTTGGTAAAATCGCAAACACAGAGGGTGTATAACCCGCGCGTGCAGGCGGTTCTCCTGCAGCCAGCCCAATCTCCCGCAAAGCTCGTGCAAAACGGGTGATGGAATCCATCATGAGGATGACAGTTTTTCCCTGTTCTCGGAAGTACTCTGCAATCGCTGTACCCACATACGCAGCATTGATCCGCAACTGAGCTGTCTGATCGGAGGTCGATACGATGATCACCGAACGCTCCATCCCCAAGGTGCCCAAGTCATTTTCTAAGAATTCCCTGACCTCTCGTCCCCGTTCACCGATCAGCGTGATGACGTTCACATCCGCTTTGGCATTCCGGGCGATCATCCCTAGTAAAGTCGACTTACCCACCCCGGCAGCTGAGAAAATCCCCATTCTCTGCCCTTTGCCTACAGTTAAGACCCCATCGATTGCACGCACCCCTACTGACAGGGGGGTTTTAATCATTTTACGTTTGAGAGGGTCAGGAGGAGGCGCCATGACAGAATAGGGCTGATCCAGAATCAAAGGCCCTTTTGTTTCGACGTCTAACGGTTTTCCCAACCCGTTGAGAACGCGCCCCAACAGCTGAGGACCTACATTGATGTGCAATTGCATGTGTAAAGGGATCACTTCCGAAGAGGTCCCTATGCCTGACATCTCTCCTAAAGGAGAGAGGTAGACCTCATCTCGTGTAAACCCCACCACTTCGGCCATCAAGGGATCACCCTCGCGCTTGATTAAGACGACCTCGCCCATTTTGACTTGAGGAACGACGGCCTTGATTAGCATCCCAACCACCTCGGTAATTCGCCCGTGGACAGTGGTGAGCTCCAGCTCATCGAGATGGGAGATTAGCTTATCAAAATCGTGTGTCTTCATTGCGCTAGCTCTTGGTTAGAGTTGTACCTGCATCAACATCTTTAAATCGGAGACGGCATTGGATAAAAGAACAGAAGAAAAATCGAGTTCCTGCTGGGCCTTAT
The DNA here is from genome assembly GCA_013286595.1 of Chlamydiota bacterium. Taxonomy (GTDB): domain Bacteria; phylum Chlamydiota; class Chlamydiia; order Chlamydiales; family Rhabdochlamydiaceae; genus JABDFI01. The sequence continues at coordinate 63,786 of JABDFI010000001.1, forward strand.
TGAGCTTAATTTGCACCATGAGGAAGTCGCCGGGATTCAGGTCTTGCCCCTTGTCTTTAAGCGATTGAAGTTGTTGTTTAGCTGCTATCATTTGGTTCTGTCCATCGGCGAGATAGCCCAAAAATTTGCCCAGGGGACCAGAAAAAGATTTAGGATCAGGCTCTTTTGGAATTTCAGATCCTAATTTGGAATTTGCAGCTCTCAAGCTCGTAGTGGCATCGCTCATCTTGTTCTTCAGCAAATACTTTTGAGAGGATTTTAAGCGTAGATTAGGGGTATTCATCTGATTTTTCACATCGGACATCGTGCTCTCTAAGCTATTGACTTGCGCCAGCACGGTGTTCATGTTGGGCGTTTGAGCCAAGGCAGAAGGTTGTCCACGCGCTAGATCAAAAGGTGAGATGGTCGGGGTTTTGCCAGCTTCAGTAAGAGGGGATCCTTTTCCTTGCTGCATAAAAGAAGAAAAAGGTTGAGAGGCATTGGGAAGCTTTTCTTCCCCTTCAGAGATCGGTTTTGTGGGAAGAATGCGTTCGGTAGACCCTACATCACTCGGTAAAATTTCATCTGTCATACAGGTCCTTGAATAAAGAATTTCTGGGGGTGGGTACTTTGAATTACTTAGGCCCCACACCTAATAGATACCACATCTAGGTATTTTCTTACGTCCTTAAAAACTTATGGCAAAGAGACGATGATCATTTAGATCATGTAAAAAACAACTGTAGTATAGAATTATTACTGTAAGAAGGTTAATACCATGACTCGGTTAGTAAGCTCCAAACTCACATCCAAATTTCGGGCAACAGTCCCGAAGGAAATTAGAGATGCGTTACGCCTAACTTCTAAGGATCAAATCGTCTATGAGATTTTAGAGGATAACACCGTAATTGTAAGAAAAGCATCTTCTTTAGATAAATCCTATCTTAAAGGGTTAGACCACACGCTTAATGAATGGAACTCTGATGACGATGAAAAAGCCTATAAAGACTTATGATACTTTTGAAATTGTTCTGGTTCCTTTTCCTTTTACAGATAATGCACATGCTAAGAAACGACCCGCTTTAGTCCTCTGTTCAGCTTCTTATTTTAATGCGAAAGGAGGAGCTTGTGATGGCTATGATTACAACAGTTACTCATGATCCTTGACAGTTGCATGACTTACGGACTAACAAGTCCTTAAATATGATAATATTGCGTGCAGGATCGAATGGCTGTAGACATTTTTTAAATCCTTTGGAGTTCAGGTTTAAGAGATTTTTTCTCTTTAGATGTTGCTTTTTAGCCATAAATCAGATAAAATAAGGGTATATTGAGAGAAAACGCCTCATAAAGGAGCTGTCCTGTGCTGATTCGATTTTCAATTGAAAATTGGATGTCCTTCCAAGCTAAAGCCACTTTCTCGCTGATAGCAAGCCGTGAACGTCAACACGGGGAGCGCATCCCTAAAATAGGCAGACTCAAACTGGGGGTTCTGCCTGTTGCGGCTGTATATGGGGGAAATGCATCCGGGAAAACCAATCTTTTTAAGGCCCTGCATTTTGCAAAAGGACTGATCGTTAAAGGGACCCAACCCTATAGTCTAATCGCTGTAGATAGTTTTAGGCTTGGGAACGCACAAAAAATCGAACAACCAGCGCATTTTGAATTTGAATTGCTAATCGACGAGACAGTTTATGCGTTTAGTTTTTCTGTTAACCGCAAAGCCATTTTAGAAGAAAAATTAGTTCATATTTCTGGTAACAGTGAAAAGACTCTCTATCACCGAGTATCAGGAGAGCCTAACTTTGATTTCTCTTTAAAGAGCAACCAATCGCTCCAGTTTGCTTTCAAGGGTACTCGCGATAATCAGCTTTTTCTCACTAATTCAGTTTCTCAAAAAATAGATGCTTTCAAGCCAGTGTATGACTGGTTTAAAGACACCTTGGAACTCATTGCTCCTGATTCAAGATTTGAACTTTTTGAGCAATTTTTGGATGAAGGGCATCCCCTATACGCGACAATGAATAAGATGTTGTCCCAATTAGACACCGGGATATCTCATCTTGGCGGTGAAGAAATTCCCTTTGAAAATCTACCCTTGTCCGAACCGATAAAGATGAAATTGAGAGAAGAATTAGCAGAGGATACGACTGTCAGATTATTATCCGAACCTGGGAATGAACGTTTCGTCGTAACCAGAAAGAATGGCGAACTAATCTCAAAGAAGTTAGTCACCTATCATTTAAATTCTGATGGTTCAGAGACGAAGTTCGATATGCGGCAAGAATCGGATGGCTCTCAACGCGTCATCGACCTTCTTCCTGCTTTTTTAGAACTATCTGCAGCCCAATCCAAAAAAGTCTATGTCATCGATGAAGTAGACAGGAGTTTACATACACTGCTGATCAGGCGTCTTCTAGAAGGCTATCTTGCAAAATGTTCTCATAATAGTCGCTCTCAGTTACTATTTACCACTCACAATGTGTTATTGATGGATCAGGATTTATTGCGCCGAGATGAAATGTGGATTGCAGAAAGAAATGCGGAAGGGATTTCCGGCTTGCTGTCTTTCAGCGAATACAAAGACGTGCGATATGACAAAGATATTCGAAAAAGCTATCTGCAAGGACGTTTAGGAGGTATTCCTCGCATTCTTCTACAATCTCCCATTGAAGGGAGCGACTAATGTCGAAAAAGCCGCGCACTTTTCAAAGACCTTTAGGAGAGCGTCGATATAAAAAGCTATTTGTGGTCTCAGTGGAGGGTTCCAAAACTGAGCCACAATATTTTGCTATTTTTAATCAGCCGCAATCGATCGTCCTAGTAAAATGCCTTAAGAGACCTCCAACGGAAAGTTCGCCGATTCAGGTGCTCAAGAAGATGCAGGGTTATTTGCGGCAGGAGTCTTTAAGAAAGACAGATGAGGCATGGATTGTTGTAGACAAGGATGATTGGACAGAGGATCAGCTTAGAGAACTCTTACAGTGGGCAAAGAAAAGCGAAAACCACGGTTTTGCTCTTAGTAACCCTAACTTTGAATATTGGCTTTTGCTCCATTTCGAAGATGGAAAAGGGATTACACACTCTCAAGAATGCCTAACTCGTCTAAAGAGGCACTTACCCAATTACAAAAAAGATATCGACGGCAAAAAAATCACGCTGGAGCTCATTGCAAAAGCAATTTCAAGAGCAAAGCAGCGAGATACCAATCGATCTAATGATCTGCCACAAATCTGGATTACGACTGTTTACAAACTAGTAGAAAAAATCCTCAGGCATATTTGACCGTAATCAGAAGTTGTGTATGGCAAAGAAATTCAATCAAATTTGGATCAATCAAACTGGGCTAGGCAAAAAATTTGGGTTGTCTGCGGTTCAAGTAGGACAAATTTTAATAGAACATGAACTGAAAGATCCTAAAAGTGGCGAAGCAACTCAAAAAGCAGTTGAAGGTGGATATGCTAAATCTACCCCGTTAAAAAACGGCGTGCTTTTTTTTATGTGGAATCTCCAAAAAACAAAAGATCTAATCAGTAAGAAACACACTCTTTTAAGTGAAGTTGATTATTGGGTTAATGAAGTGAAAAAGAGTCTTTTGGAAGCAGATCGTCTGTTAAAAGAAGGGCAAGATAAGTTAGCTTATTTGATTGCAGATCACATCTATGAGGAGGTTCCTCAGAAAATTCGAACAGAAGTAAGAATGAAGATTGAGCAGTAGAAGCAATTGCAAAATTCCCCGCCCCAGAAAAATCGATGATTATGATGTAGTTGATGAGTTACTAGAAAAAAATGGCCTCCATGGAGGCCATTTCTCTTTTTCTTGGTGTTTACTGAGTTGCAAGGAGGGCTTCTGCTTTTTTAGCAGAAGGGATGGTATGGCCGTCACGATCGTAGAAGGCTAGCTCACCATAGTTGTGAGGCACTTTGGATGGACTTCCCATCACCTTATAGACAGCGCCAAAGACTCGATGACGCCAGCTTTGCGGCGCTTCATTAAAGAGTTCCAGGGCACGTTTATCTCGACCCGATGTAAAACAGTCGACTATCTCTTGCTGGGTTTGAGCGCCTTCGCGACGCACGTCTTCAAGGCATTCATAGAGGAAACTGTACTGGCGCAGATTGAGCTGATGAGGTGTGCGGCCTGTTTCAGGATCTCTTTGACTTTTTGCAACAGCAGCAATGTCAACAGTTGCGCCAGACCATACTGCTTCATAAAGCTCATCAATGATGCCTTGAGTGGGTGTTCGGCCTACTCCTGCCATGCAGTGTAAATTGCTGGGACCAGGTTGTGCTTCTTGGATTTTCATTTTGAGTTGGCTTGCTTTTTTTGCTGTCTCGATTGCAGGAACCTCATTATCTACCCAACCAATTGTTTGTAGATGATGGAGAACACGTGCCGGTTTGTCTTTTAGACCAAATTCGATTTTTCTTAAGATTAAGGGGCAATCCTTGATTTGTTCCTTTTTAAGGCATTTCACGACCATGTTGCCGTAAGTGTGAATTTCTCCTGCTTTATCGGGGACATAAAGAAAGGACCGTTCTGCGTCATCGCGCCCTTCATAGCCAACTTGTGGCAACATATGAGCTACAGAGACGCCCTGCTCATAGAGCATTTCGAAATGTTCTTCTGTGATAGCTTTGCGTGGAAATTGACTGTGTATTTGCCTACCGCTAAAAATGTAACTGGCATTGATGAAGCGCCCTTTAGACAAAGGAACTACGGTCTTGTCATATGGAAAGGAATAGGTGCAGCGATCTTTGCCTTTTTCTCGAGAGAGTGCCGTATGTTTTTCATAGTCTATGCTTTTCGAGTATGTTGTTATGGCATCGAATTCTGCTTGGATTTGCCTCTCAGATTTACCCAAAAAACGCACTGAATCGAGTTCGGCTTGCACAAGCTTTACTGCTGTTAATCTTTCTTCTAATGTTGAGCTTCGCCCATTTGTTCCGTGAAAAGCGTCTTTTCCATAATTAGGAACACCAGGTTTGGATCCATGAATCTTCCAAAGATGTCCGTAGAGTTTTCCTTGAGATTCTTTTGAGAGTTGAGCAAACTCCTTTTCTATTTTATACAGATGGATTGCTGCAAGTTTTTGTGCTTGTGTTGCCTGTTGGCCACTTGTTCCATGAAAGGCGTGCTTGCCATAATCTGGAAAAATCTTTTTTCCAGTCGATTCCCATAAGTGATAATAAACCCTATCGTGATCTGAAGCGGGCACTTCGGAAAAGGCTTGAATAACTTGCTCATCGCCACCGAGGAGTGATGCCGGTGCTGATGGTTTAATTAAACTAAGAGGAGCTAAATTAAGAGAAGCGGTCATATATAATACCTTTTGTTTAAAAAATAGTTATTAATATTTAATAATTATATTAAAAACATTGATTTTCGGATATAAATAATTATTTTTAATCTATCTTGCTATAAGAGAGCTTTTTTGCGATTAATAATTGACTTCTTACGTAATTAACTTAGGCAAAGCACTGATCAAGGATGACCGGTTAAAAAGGGGAACATGATAGACGGGATGGACATGATATGCATGATAAAAAAGGTGCGGCAAAGCCGCATGCCGCTTTGCGGCAATAAAACCTATCATACGTATCGAGCATATCTTGTTTATCATGTCTTTTGAACTAAAAGCAAATGAGTCAGTCGGTCTCAACGATGAGACTGCTGCATAACTGAAATGGCCTCAGGGGAAGGAGGCCATCGCTTATTTCGTTTTTTTCTTCTGTTGCTGTTCTGTAGGGGTGGGGTTTTTCTTGACGAATTTCTCGACGAAATCAAGAGCGCTATGAGCTAATTCTTTCACCAGGGGGTCTTTTGAGTTTTTTAGCGAGTCCGCTAGCACTTTTTCTCCAGCAGGAATTTCCTTAGGATTCAGCGACAAGCTTAAGCCCAGGAAAGCTTTTGCCATTTCTTGGTGGGGATCGGTTGCGAGGATGTCTTCGAAAATTTTAGCAGCTTGCTTAAGTTCTAACTTACATAAGTGCAAATAGCCCATCCCCAGTTTGGGCAGGACATTTTTGGGTTCGAGCACTTGAGCTGCTTTGAATAATTTAATCGCAGCGTCTTCATCTGCTTGGTTAATGGCGATGAAACCTGCTTCAGCCAGTAAAATGTAATGTTCTTTAAATTTATCTAATGCCATGGTTTTCGCCTCTAACCTATACTGTTATGAAGATTTCTGGTTTCGCACCATATTGTTAATCACCGATTGCACTTGCGATATCAAGTTCGAGATCGACTCTCCAATCTGAGTCACTTGGCTCATGGAGAATTGCAAAAGCAGGAATTTACCAGGTGTAGCCTCTGAGATACGGCTTGATACAGCGCGTACTTGTGACATGACGGTGCTCTGCAGTTTCGAGTACTGCTGGATCATCGTCGCAAATGTCATCGTACACCAATACGAATTTACTACCATGGTTTTAGTCTCCTATTTCTTGTTAGCAATGCGCGTTAAGACTCTTTGCAAAGCAGCGTAGCCGTGCAACAGTATTCCGTAGTTATCGAAATCTTCAGAAGCAGTGCCTTGTCTTAAAGCGGTTTTAATTTCTTGGATTTTTCCTTCAATGGTCTTTTGAAGTTCTTTGATTTTAGTTGGATTGCCCTTGAGTTCCTTTTCTAAGTCAAATTCAAAGAGAGCTTTGCCTTTTTTTTCTAGTCCAAACATAGAGAGTCACCCCGAGTGATTCTTTGCATTATTGCAGATTGTAGTTAATTCTAAATTTTAATCCATCTTTTTCGAGCAAAACTGCACTTGGCATGATTTCCGTGATCAACATTCCATCGACACTATCACCCACGCTTAAGATCTTGCCATTGATCACAATAAAAGTATTGAGGTCATCTTTTTTTGACACCCCTGAAATCTTGTATTGCTCGCTGACGTCGATGCGTGAAGAGTCACCAGCTGTGAATACCACGTAGTTCTTGACGGAGCGAATTCCCTTAATCATCTTCAAATGGTCGACAAGCTCAGTAAAGGGGTGAGTTTGTTTTTGATCGACGCGGCCTGCAAGCACCAATTCTCCATTGCTCAATTGAAACGTCACTCCGCTATACCCTTTTTCTACCAAAATACTCTGTAATTGGAGCTGTAAATTGCTTTCTACCACAACCTGATTCTCCAAGCGGTCTAAGTAGGGGAAGTTCAGATGAAGATAATCGGATAAGGCTTGTGCTTGTTCTAGTGTTTGCAGATAGCCTCTTACGACAAATTTACCTGGTGCTGAAGAATAGATCGATACTCCTACCCAGTTCGGGTTGGACATGAGCAGCGCATTCACGTTTTCCCAGACGAGCTCATCGATCACTACGTTGTCTTCGACACTTTGAATGAAGGGGATGTTCTGAATCTTGTACATGAGCTCTTGCTTATCAAGGGATGTGAGAACATGTCCCGCTAAAAAGACCTTGCCATTGGCCTGGTTATAGGAGAATTGTACCCCTTCAAAAGCCGCAATCGCTTGTTTAATTTCTCCTGATTCATCGCGTGTCTTCACGACAATGGGTTCAGACTTGAATAGAGCCAGGGTAGCTGCTAGCCCCCCGATGATTGCCACTCCCAGAACCCCAGCCATAATCAGATGACGCGTAGGTATGATCATCTCCTTCCAATCTTTAGGAGGAGCGATTACAGGAGCTGCTGTTACAGGGGCTACAGTTTGGACAATTTCCTCTTCAGCTTTGGGGATGGAAATGGTCGGGGGAGAGATAATCGTCTCAGAAATTTGATCTCTGTCGATGATTAAAAAGGAGGTTGTGCCTAAGGCGATCAAGTCTTGAGGAGAAAGCTCTTTTCTTTGGGGGACGAGCTCTCCATTGATCAAGACCCCATTGCGACTGCCCAAATCTTCTAAGAAGATACGGTTGTCCTCATCGGCAGAAAGACGAGCGTGCTGTCTGGATACACTCAAATCTTGGAAGACAATGTCGCATAGATGGGGGTCCTTACCGACGATGTACGTAGAACCCTTTTGCAGGGCAAATTCCGCGCCTGTATTGGGTCCTGCAATCACCTTTAAGACCCAGCGAGCCTCGCCCATATCCTCGACATTAACCGAAGACAGATCATCGGTTTTTTCCATCACATCATAGGCTGGAACTTCTTCGGGAACTTCCGGCGCTTGAGGCTGTTCGGAAAAACGGAAAAACGTGCTTCCGATTTGAAGGATATCCCCCTCTCTTAACAAGACGGGTTCGGTGATCACTTTCCCATTTTGGGTGGCGGGATTCACCGAGCTTAAGTTTTCAAGAATGTACCCTTCAGCGGTGAGGCGACAGATCACATGCTTGCGAGAGACCATCGGGTCTTCGAGAAGCACAGTGACCTCGTCCGCGTCGCGGCCAAGTACCCACTCCTCTCCCTCTTCAAAACGCACGATCAGTCCTGCTAAAGGACCTTCTTCTGCAATGAGATAACCTGCCATCTTAAGTCCCTACAATCCGCTTTCCCTAATGTGTTTTTCAAGTTCTGCTTTCCAGTAATCGAGGTAGTTGACGAAATCTTCCAGTGCGTCTCTAAATTGTTTGTAGTTCATGTCATAAGACAAAACCAAAGAGAGTGTCAAGTGATTCTCTCTTTCATCCAAGCCAATGGAGGCGCCCCCTGTTCCCTGTCCCAAGAAATTAGCCTTCATGAGATAGATCATGAGGTTCTCTTTTCTCAACTCAGGACATGGCCCTATGACGGCGAAGAAAAGCACCCCTGGATCCAGTTCCTTCACCTTAATCACAGTCTCAGGGTTAATAGGCAGTGAATATCCCTCGGTTGTCTTGGGAAGGTCAGCCCATTTTAAGTCTTCGACGAGCGATTTAACGAGTATATCCAGCATGAATTTTCCAAGAGGCGAGAGCGCACAATTATCTAGCTTTTATCGATTTCAAACGTTAAATGCAACTCAAATTTTTTTTCACGTTTCATTTTAACTAATTGAATAATTGAGCCTTGTGATTTTAATTAATTGCTTATTTATATAATTTGAAGTTAATAAAATCAATTAATTGATATGATGAAAATAAAAAAGCAAAATAAGGAATAAGCTCATGATCAAAGACGAATTCGATCGACTCATGTCTCTTTTTCATGATGCATCTAGTGGAAAAAAGGTGGATCTCCAGCAGCTCTTTACTCAAGCGACTGGTTTTTTTGAGCACCTTAAGAACGAACTGAAAAATGGGACTGAAGAAGAAAAGAAAGAAGTCTTGAACATGATGTCGGAAATGTACAAGCAGATCCTGAAGGAAACGCAGCAAATCAGTAAAGCTTCTGGATTAACAGAGGAGCAGTTATTAAGCTACGCTGACAATCCCAATAACTTTACGCCCGCACAGTGGAAGTCGATTCAAGAGTCTAAAGCGCGTATTGAGAAGGCTGGCGCTGAACTGGTCAGAACCGTCCGACAAAGTACGACCCAAGCCAAAGAACCCTCTTCCACCCATCCACCTTTGGAAAGGAAGCCGCATTCTCCTCATAAGAAATCCAAACGTTCCGATTGGACCAAGTCCTAGTAGGCAATTGCAAACTCCACGACCCAGCAAAATCGCCCTTTTGAGCCATCCCCGAGTCCTATTCGCGTGGAGTATGTGCACGGCGATGGGCCATGGCCGCTTAAGCGCCTGGCAAACTGGCTCAACATCATCGATTTTGGGTCGTGGCGTTTTGCAATTGCCTCCATAAAAAAAGGCCGTCGCCCCTTTCAGGACGACGGCCTAAGAAAAGCCCTAAAAGCTTAAATTATGCTTTAGGGTTACTAGCAGCTCGGATGTCTCTGAGCATGCCTGCGTACTCGTTGGCCGCTTGTGTCTCTGCACCAGCTGCACTAGAAGCCGACTGCTGCGACGTGTCTTTCAGCGTGCCATACATCGTAGCGTCGTTAGTTTTGTTTGCTTTGTCCATTGTATCAAAGCCCTGGCCAATGCTAGCGCCCGTTTTACCGAGGTTTTTAGCAAGATCACCAGTTGTTGTCCATTGTTGTTGGTTTTGTGTAGATAGGCGCGAATAGGTGTCTTTTTCAGCATTGAGAGCATCAACTTTTTTATTCAACGCTTGGCGGATATCCTCGTGTTCTGGGGCCGTCATTTTAGTTGAAAAATTATCACCATCAGGAATAGGATCGCCAGGAGTGTCAAAGTTGCCCGTTTGCATCCTTCGGATACGATCGGTATCGTCCTGTTCTCTGTTTCCTCCTCCATTAGCTAGTCGAACAGTACCATTACCACCCGCAACGATAGCAGCTTTCGGAGTGTGGGCCATTTGTTTCTGCATTGTATTAAGAGGTTTCAATTTATTATCAATTTCTGTGCTTTTACCTGCTAATCGTCCCCCTTCTCCGAATTTAGTAGAAGCCCCGAGTACCCCCAGATCAGTAACAGTGGAAAAGAATGATGTACCTGCATCGATGAAGGTGTTGTAAGCGTCATCATTGGTTGCATCTTTTTGAGCTTGTGCAGACTGTTTTGCTCCAGTCCATGTCTTCCCTATCTGGTCTTCCTGGATCTCAGCATTATCACCCATAATTTCTGTCATCAACGCTTTAAGTACTGTTAACATGCCACGCAATTCTCCTCCCACCCCGCCCATTACAGAAATCTGTTGGTCAGTGCTTGTGGAGTCCACGGTACTTGTAGAACTTGTATTTGTTGTTGTCATAGTATCCTCTACGGTACTTGTAGAACTTGTGTTTTTTGTTGTTGTTGTTGTCATAGTATCCTCTTTTTATAGTTATTTAAATTTATGCTGATAACGCTTGGCTTACGGCTTGACCACTCTTTGCAACAGCTTGGGTGATCGAAGTGATTTCGCTTGTGATGTTCTGTAGAACAACGCCAGAAGATTCTTGCGTGGCTGTAGAAGAGTCTGTGTCCATATCTAGTTCAGTTCTTGCCAAGGTTGTTTCGTATGCGATCTCACCCATATTTAGCTCTAGGACTCCCCCTGCTGTTTTAACGGTAGCAACTTGAGCTTGTACTGAAGCGTCGATGATGAGCTGTGCTCGTTGTAAATAGTAGAATGCACGAGGTGCTCCAATCGAATCAATTACGCTACTTGTAACTCCGCCAAAGGCGCGAGCGCCTGTGACAGCAGCAGCTATCGATAATCCAATTGTTAAGCTCAATGCCACGTACTCTTGTGTAGCTTTATCAGAAGACACTGTTGATGCAAACTTAGCAGGGAAGCCCGATCCAAGTAAACCCTGGCAGAAGATATATCCGCCTAAATTAGTTTTAGAGACTAAGGTCATCAGTTGTCTGATCTTGCCTAATACTTTTGTGACTGTTGCCGTAGCGTTAGCTGCCGAGTTTCCAGCTTCAGCTGCAGCTTCGCTTGTTTCTGGTGCAAGTGCAGCAGCTCTAGCTACTCCTCCGCTCACCTCTACCATTTCAATTTCTTCGCCTTCGCTGGCAGTTTCTTCAGCAATTCCTTCTTCTGCTTCAGGGCAGATAAAGGCAGCAGCAACTGCAGCAGCAGCTGATACGATTACTGTTGATACACATGATTCAATTTTATCGCTCAAACTAGTTTCTTCGCCGGTTGCCGATGTTAGGCTTTCTAGACCTTCGGTAAGGCCAATAGCGGCTTGTTCGATAATGAATGACATCCCCTTATTAATAAGAGAAAGGCCTGTGTATTTTCCAATATCGCCTATCCCATCGTTAAAGTTGCTATTGACAGTGTCCATGCTGGACTGGGAAATCGTTGCCGGTTTGCAAAGGTTGACCAAATTCATGATCGCACCGAGCGGGTTAAACCATGAAGCTGTTTGTTTTGCTTTTAAGTAAGCTTGGTAGCTTTTCTCCCACTCATCCTGAGCTGCTTGGATTTGATCTAAGCTATGTTGTGTTAAATCTTTTTGGTCATTAGCAGCATCTGTTTTATATTGTCCTACGATCAATTGAAGTTGTCCTAAAACGCGTTGCATCTCTTCCATGCTTGCTGCTATAGCTGCTGTGCTACTAGATGTCGAGGAAGAAGGCGTGGTAGATGTCGAGGAAGAAGTCGTTGTCGTGGTTGTGGGTTCTTCTGATGTGCATGTAGGTTCTTCACAGGCGCCGAGGGTTTTTCCCATTGCATGACCTACCGAAACAACGCCGGTAATAGCGACTAAACTTGAGTCTTCATCACGAGAAGAAGTTCGTTCAGCAACCTGAACCGAGCCTTTTGTTCTCTGAGCTTCATTGATTGGATTGTAAGTCATATTACCTCTTTATTTGTTAGTTATTATAGAGTCTATACTCTTCCTAATCTCAATTATATAAACTAAACATTTAATTTGCAACTTAAAAGTAAATAATTTACTGTTTCTTTAAATAAAGATGGTTAATTGTTTATGTAAATAAGAAAAAAGCAGTGGTTAGAACTATAAACCACTGCTTGAGAATGTTGCTCGAGATTATTTATTGAGAACGCTTGTTAGGTTGCTAGCTGCGCTTGACAAGAAAGAGGCAAGAGCTAATTGAGAAGACAACTGATCACTGCAGTTCGTCGCTGCACCTGTAGCTGCTTGGGTAGCGGCATCGTCGATGTTTCCGTTACCGTTCAACGTAGCTTGAGCTGTCTGGTACTCGGTATTCCAGTACTGGTGGCTCTGGTCGTTGTCCTCTTTATTATCTGGATCACCATAGGGAGCTACAGAGCCATCGCTATAATAGGTTTTACCATCAATTACCACAGGGGTATTAGTATTGACGGACCACTGAGCATAGCACTGCATCGCATTTTGCCAGTAAGTATACAAACTCGTTTGGATTTGAGCATCTACTGTGGCTACCGTCGTGTCACTCTCTTGCGCTTTACCTAACGCTGTAGAGATGAGATCCGCAGATGTATAGCCTCTCGACATAAAATTTATAGGCATAAGTTCCTCATTATTAGTTATTATTAATTAGTTAGTTACCTGTTTATTAGTGAAGTACTGCATCGAAGACTGGTTATCGGAGATAAAGTCACCAGCAACAGATTCTACTTCGTTACACATACTGACCCATGATTGGTAGTCTGTTGTCGCAATCTGGTTCTCTGTTCCAAGGGTACTTTCCAAAGCCTGCGTTGAATCTTGGGCCGAAGAAAACTGGGGGTTAATTGTGCCTCCACTAGCTGGCGTGTCGGTAAATGCTACTAATCCAGTATGAACAAGACCCGCGGCCCATTGACCATCATAAGCGAGAGTCTGCGGTGTAATGGCGTAAGGTTCGGAAGGTCCACCACCAGCAACCCAAAGCTGTGCAGCGATGTTATCTAGGTTACTCTCCATCGATGCCTTGTCTGCACCATTGATCATGCTCATATCCACACCCCCAGTACCTTCTAAGTCGCTGTAAAAATAATACATGTTGTTGATAAGGTCTTGAGATTCGGCGGTGTCATCAGGATTATTAGGATCATAAGGATTCGCGTCTCCAGCTGCTCCCGAGGCAATCTCTTGGTTAATGCTTGATTCAAAGCTCAATCCAGCAGCAGCTACGTTCTGGGTATCTGTAGTCACAGCGGCTTTATCACCATAGACGTCTAAGCAGTCAACTAAGATAGTTAAGATATAAGAGACATCATCGGGGTTAGCTGGTGGGTTTGCGAGGTCCTTATTTAACTGGGCTTCATCTTGTTGCTCAGTAGCCTCGTCAGCGTCACATTGGTTACACGCTTGTTGCATGGCTGCTTGGTTAGTTGCTGCAGTTGCTGTATAGTCTGACATTTGCATCCTGGGTTATATATATTCTTTCCTAAGCTCAATTATATAAAATAAACATTTAATTTGCAATATAAAAATAAATAATTTATTATTTCTTTAAATAAAGATAGTTAATGATTAATGATTAATGATTAATTATTTATGCAAAATAAGAAAAAAGCAGTGGTTAGGACTATAAACCACTGCTAGAGAATGTTGTTGAGAGTATTAGTTAGTTACCTGTTTATTAGTGAAGTACTGCATCGAAGACTGGTTATCGGAGATAAAGTCACCAGCAACAGATTCTACTTCGTTACACATACTGACCCATGATTGGTAGTCTGTTGTCGCAATCTGGTTCTCCGTTCCAAGGGTACTCTCGAGCGCCTGGGTTGAATCTTGGGCCGAAGAAAACTGGGGGTTAATGGTTCCTCCACTAGATGATGGTTCCGTAAATGTTACTAATCCCTGATGAACATAATCAACCGACGCCCCCTGATTATAGAGATCACTTGGGGTATAGGAGCCTTTCTGGCCAGCAGCATTCATAACCTGTGTAGAGATGTTAGCTAGGTTATTCTCCATCGATGCCTTGTCTGCAGCATTGATCATGCTCATATCCACACCTCCAGTACCTTCTAAGTCGCTGTCAAAATAATACATGTTGTTGATAAGGTCTTGAGATTCGGAGTAGCCTGTTTGGTCGGAGTCTCCAGCTGCTCCCGAGGCAATTTCTTGGTTAATGCTTGATTCAAAGCTCAATCCAGCAGCAGCTACGTTCTGGGTATCTGTAGTCACAGCGGCTTTATCACCATAGACGTCTAAGCAGTCAACTAAGATAGTTAAGATATAAGAGACATCATCGGGGTTAGCCGGTGGGTTTGCGAGGTCCTTATTTAACTGGGCTTCATCTTGTTGCTCAGTAGCCTCGTCAGCGTCACATTGGTTACATGCTTGTTGCATGGCTGCTTGGTTAGTTGCTGCAGTTGCTGTATAGTCTGACATTTGCATCCTGGGCTATATATATTCTTTCCTAAGCTCAATTATATAAAATTAATATTTTATTTACAATTTTTAAATTAAATTTTAATATAAGTAAATCTGTCAGTTAAAGTGATATGTTATTACTTATTAATGAGTTATTAACATAGATGCGATATATTCGTTATTTTATTAAGCTGCTATAGTTGAAATTGTTAGTATTTTTTAATTAAAAGTTATATGTATTTGTTGGCTTTTTTTCTAATAACGGTTATAATTAAGTCTAGAATTAATAGAAGATAAGGAGAAAAAACAATGTCCGGACAACCAATGCAAGCAGGATCAGCAGTAGGAGCTCAAATACAGCCCGTAGCCCCCGCAGGTTTAGCAGTGCAAGTGCAACCCATACCAGCAAATGGCCTTAAGCTCAGACAATGCGCGTCTACGTGCACCATTGATTTGGAACTAGACACGGCACAACAAGCAAGATTGACAACGCTATATACTGAGCTCAAAGATTATTTCGCAGGACGTGATGGGATTATCCTCACAACGGACCAATTTGCAGTGAACTTATCTGGTCGCTACGTTTTTTATAGTGGAAACCATTGCGATTACGATTCCTTGCCCCCTCAAATGAAACAAGCCATGGATACAATGATAAAAATTGCTGAAAAATGTTGGGGAGGCAGTCTTTCTCCTCGCTCTTATCACCAAGGCGCTATCGCTCATTCTGAGGCCACAGGTGGCTTAACCTTCACAGCAACAGAAGATACAGCAAAAGCTAAAACTGAAACCATTGACAAAACAAAAGTAGATCGAGCTTCGGTTAAATTCAGAGCTGCTGAGAAGATTAAAAGCTCACTATTCAATTACATACAGGCTAAAATTACAGCATATGGGACAGAGGATCATGGATTGCAGCCTGGTCCTGCTAATGATCAAAGGAAAAAACAATTGCAACAGCGCTTGCAAATACTAGCCCAATTACAGCAGCAATTACAAGGACAACATTGGGATGAATACGCGCTGATGACAGCTTTAAATGCTCTAGAACAGGGAAAACAAGCAGCAGAAGTTTATGACGAAGTAACAACTAAGAATAAGCAAAAACACGATGCAGCTGCAGATGCGCAGAATACTAGTGGTTTGTATGCCAAAGCTAAAAAGAAGCTTGGCTATGGCGTAGTGCCGTCTTTTGATAAATCTTATGCTGTGGATGTCGCTTCTCTTGTCGTTGCAGGTAATCCTCAGATCGATAGAAGAGTCGCATACTTGTCGCTCTATGGAGCTTATCAGCTTGATGTGCGCAGTGAAAGCCCAATGCACCACATCATGGGGTATTTAGATGGAGAAGCTTGGGATGCACCTGCAATAGCTCTAGGTGGTCAAGCAGCACCTGATAAGTTAAAACAGTTAGCGGAAAATATTTTTTCTGCTGCGGGATTGGATAATGAAACCGTTAACGAATTAGTTCAAGGATGGGATTCAGTTCAGCTTATTGCTGATTTTGAAGACCTACCACCACCACCACCACCAGCACCACCACCACCACCACCACCAGCACCAGCAGCACCAGCAGCACCACCAGCACCAGCAGTAGCTGGGCCAGAGGAAACGCTTGTAGACTAAGATCTAGAACTGGATCGAAATATAGCCTCGCGCATGAAAATGCGCGGGGCTTTTTTTATGCCGTGTGGGAGCGGATGATTTGAGGAGTGGTGCCCTTATGGATGCAATCTTTGTCCACGATGACTTCCTTGATCGTGGGATCAGAGGGGACGTCGAACATGAGCTCCAAGAGTAGGGTTTCTACGATCATACGCAGGGCTCGAGCTCCCGTGCCTGTGGATTTGGCTTTTTCGCCCATGGCGCGGAGGGCGTCATCTGTGAACTTGAGGGTCACGTTCTCTTCATTAAATAGCTGCTGGTACTGCTTGATGATCGCGTTTTTGGGTGTGGTGAGGATGTCGACGAGATCTTCAATGGTCAATTCGTTGCAGTTGGCAATGCTGTTGAAGCGTCCCACGAACTCAGGGATCATTCCAAAGGAGATGAGGTCTTCAGGCTCTACTTTGGAGAGGAGATAATTGACCTCGGTGATGTCCATGTGATGTTCGGTTGCTGCATCGAAACCGATGGTGGTTTTTCCCAGGCGTTTAGCGATCATTTTTTCGAGGTGGACAAAGGCTCCTCCTACGATGAAGAGGATGTTCTGGGTGTTGACGCGGATGTATTCTTGGTTGGGATGCTTGCGCCCTCCTTTGGGGGGGACGTTGGCTACGGTTCCTTCTACGATCTTGAGGAGGGCTTGTTGAACCCCTTCGCCGGATACGTCGCGGGTGATGGAGACATTAGAGGTGGTTTTGCGGATCTTGTCGATCTCGTCGACGTAGATGATGCCGCTTTCTGCTCGGGCGATGTCGTAGTCGGCAGCCTGGACAAGGCGGAGCACGATGTTTTCTACGTCTTCGCCGACATAGCCAGCTTCTGTGAGGGTAGTTGCGTCGGCTATGGCAAAGGGAACGTCGAGAATGTTAGCTAAGGTACGGGCCATGAGCGTTTTTCCAGAACCGGTGGGTCCAAGGAGCATCACGTTGGACTTGCTGTATTCCACGCCGTTTTCTTTGTGAAGAGATTTAATCCGCTTGTAGTGGTTATAGACGGCGACGGAAATGGTTTTCTTTGCTCTCTCTTGTCCGATGACGTACTCGTCGAGGGCAGCTTTAATCTCTTTTGGCTTTAGAAGCTTGAGCTCGTGATGTACGGGTTTCTTTTCGACGATTTCCATGCATAGGCGTACGCACTTATCGCAGATGTAGGAATCAGGTCCAGAAATGAGTTTTTCAACAGCATCTTCCGCGCGCCCACAAAATGAGCATAGGGCTTTTTCTTTTTCTTTTTTACTCATGAGCTTGTGTCAATTAAGGTTTGGTTTCTGTTGGGATTTTTTGAGGTTGTAAGGCGATCTTGTCAATTAAACCGTAAGCTAGGGCCTCTTCAGGATTCATGTAAAAATCGCGCTCGGAATCTTCGAGGATTTTTTCAATCGATTTGCCCGTTGCGTCAGCCATGATTTGCGCACACATTCTCTTGAGTGTGAGAATCTCCTTGGCTTGTAAAGCGATATCGGCAGAGGTTCCGCCAATTCCACCAGAAGGCTGGTGCACCATCGCACGGCTGTTAGGAAGAGCATAACGCTTTCCCTTTGTTCCTGCAGCAAGAAGAAGGGCTGCCATTGAGGCTGCGATGCCGATGCAATAGGTGTTAATGTCGTAGCCCATGAAGCGCATAGTATCATATATAGCTAGACCACTTGTGATGAGACCACCTGGAGAGTTGATGTAGATGTTCACATCTTTTTTAGGATCTTCCGCTCGTAAGAAAAGTAACTGGGCGATAACGGTATTCGCTACTTGATCATTGATCTCTGTTCCAATAAAGACAATTCTATCTTTGAGTAGACGAGAGTAGATATCCATGGCGCGCTCGCCACGACCTGTATCTTCAATGACATATGGAATGGTGTACATGCCGGGACCTCTGGGGGCGTTTCATAAAATTAGAATATTGCCAATACAAGATATAATTATCAACCTGAGTATTTAAAACTCAGGTTGAGAGGATCATTGTGCTTGAGAAGCATGAGCAATGAGGTAATCTTCCGCTTTTTCTAAAACAATGCGCGAGTAGGCTTCAGCATGTTCGACCTCGGGTGTGCGCTGGTGATGGAAGAGCTTTTGAGGATTGATCAAGAGTTCGAGCACGGTGGATGCAGGAGGTGGAATATCCTGGGCTGTAACAGGTAGTTTTGCATCATGGACGATCTTGCGGCAGAGATAAAAGAGTCTGACAGCTTTTTCCGCTTGTGTAGAGATCAACTGAACTGTTTTATTGCGCTCTTCTTGAGGTAGGTTTTCCCAGTAGGTGCGGAATTCGGGGTCTTGGCCGAGTTGTTTGAAGCGGAATCGCGTTTCTTCCGTCATTAAAGTTTGAGGGAGATCAAATGGAAACTGCGAGAGTAAAAGGTCGCCGACTTGTTGGCGAAGAGCTTCTTGAACATGCTCATCGGCTTGTTTATTCAGTAATTGAGTGAGCTTCTCGTGTAATTCTTCTTTAGAAGACACGCCGAGATTTTTAATGAAGGTCTCATCCAATGGAGGATAGGTGGGGGACTCAATTTTCTTAATTGTGATGCGCACTTTTTTAGGTTTGAGCTCTTCTTGATCTTCTTTGGAAGCAGATTCATCAGGAACACTGATCCCTTCAACTTGATCGTCCATGCGCTTGCCGAGGACGAGGTCGTACATCCATTGTGCCATCGATTTTTTTGTCACTTCAAAGCGGGTATTGGAAAAAAGAGGGGAGGGAGGGTTCTCTTCAATGACATCGACATCAAGCAGGAGAAAGTCATTTTCTTGTATAGGACGGTCTTCGATTTTTTCCCACGTAGCAAAAAAGAGTTGAATTTGACGGACGGTCTCAGCGACTTTTTCTTCGTTGACCTCGGGGCGTTTGACGGCTTTTAAGTGGAGCGTTGCTGGGTCGATGGTGGGAATGTTGGGTTCGGTTTCAAAAGAAAGAGTTAAAAGAGCGCCATTTAAGGAGTGAGATTTGAGTTTGAAGGTGACTTTACCTTCGCGGTGCAGCATGCGGATTTGGCATAGTTTTTCACAAGCGTTGAAAGCGAGAGTGGCGATGGCTTGTTGCCATTCTTTGTCGAGTTCGTTGGGGTAGTTTTTTAAAACGAGCTCATCGGGGACTCTTCCCTTGCGAAAACCGGGAAGGGAAACTTGTTTAGCAACGGCTTTAATGGCTTTGTGTTTGGCAGCTTTAGTCAAAGAACCAAAGGCTTCGACGTCAAATTCAACGACACAGGCGGGTCTTTGATGAACTGTAAAGCGAACCTCTTCGTTCTGAAATTGTTGGGGGGCAGTTGTCGGTTGTTCCATCGTTAGCTCCTTGATGAATTAACATAGCGGGCGATGAGGCTTGAACTCACGACCCTCACGTTGGCAACGTGATGCTCTACCACTGAGCTACGCCCGCATTAGATGAGGGTTTAAACTATTATGTATAGCGGGCGATGAGGCTTGAACTCACGACCCTCACGTTGGCAACGTGATGCTCTACCACTGAGCTACGCCCGCGTTTTAAGGATGATGAGTATACAATCTGACTTGTTTTAGATTCAAGTTTTTGTTGAAAGCAGGTATGTGGTCCTCCCAGTTTGGAAATTGAATTAAAAAATTTCCTAGGTAAAACGGATGAGATCAACGCGGAGACGCGGTGTCGCCAAGACGCAGAGAAAATTATTTTTCTACTTAGTTATTCAACGGTTTTCATCGTTGTATAACTATACTGCGCCCACTCCAGTTGTGTGAATTTTTGACTGGCTACGACTTTGCCAAATCGATCCTCCTCGTCAGCCTTCCCTACTGGGAATGGTCTTCCTCGTTCGGACCGCTACGCTTCAATTTGGCTTTGTCTCGCAGAGTCAAAATTCACACAACTGGAGTGGGCGCAGTATAACGGCATGCGCCTTCGGCGCACATTTTTTGTTTTTTATCATGCCTATCATATTTTGTGTCGTCCGAGTGCCTCAAAATTTTCACTAAATGAGAGTTATGCGACGGTCTCAATGATGAGACCGGTGCACACAACTAAAGCTTATTCGCTTTGGGTTCAAAGGACATGATAAATAAGATACGCATGATATGCATGATAAAAACAAATGTGCGGCAAAGCCGCATGCCGCTCTGCGGCAATAAAATCTATCAAGCGTATCGTGCGTATCTTGTTTATCATGTCCCTAGAACAAAAAAAACGAATGAACTTTAGTTATGCAATGGTCTCATTTTATCGGTTTTCTAGGGAGCAATTCATGGGGAACAGGTATATTTTTCTTGAACCCGTTTTGCAAAAAGAGTAAAAGCAATTAGAAGCCGGTCTTCGACTCTGGTTTGAAGACGCCTTTATGTTTTTCATAGAGGGTCGAGACTGGCAACAACAATCAAAGCGTGGCAAATCGGATATGTTGAACTTTCGCAAATTAAAGCAGGATTTTTCTTCTGGAATTGTTAAAGAAGGGAAGGAGCTCTATGAGAATCAGAAAGTCGTCTCGGCAAAACTGCTTCATCTGGATACGAGATCGATGCGGATTACGGGGCGTGTCTTAGGGCAATATGACAACTGCTACGAAAGCGAGATTGAAATCGACCGGATAGAATGCGAAGCCATCGATTCCGATTGCGACTGTCCTTATAATTATGATTGTCAGCACTTGGCTGCTTTGCTTTTTTACCTCGAAGAGAACATCGATAAAATTCTCGTCACGTTTTCTTCAGAAAATGACATGCAAGAGATCAGCGAAAGCTCGGGGTCTTCCTCTGAAGAGCAGCAGAAATTGTTGGATAAAATTAAAGAGGCACAAACAAAAGAAGTGCTGCGTCAAGAAGAGCACTATCAGAAGCAGTTATTACAAGAATATGTCGCTTCCTCTCAACTCCTCGCTGCTTCTCCCTTTTTTAGACCTCAAGAGAAAAATGAGATTGATCGCGCAGAATGCGCTGTTTTGTTTGCTCCTTTAGCTTCTCAAGATGGAGAAGGAAAGGGTTTGGTTGAAATCCAATTGGCACTGCGTCTACCTTTTCGCTCTAAACCTTTACATATCCCTTATTTGAAAAAATTCCTTGAAGCTCTGCGGTATGAAGAGCCTTTATTCATTGGGAGCAAGCGCTATTTGTTCTCTTTGAAATCTTTTGATGCCAATCAGCAGGAGATTGTCAGGATCATTCGAGATCATGCGCGGTTTGTTGAGAATGCCAACTCTGAAAAGGCGTTGAGAATTGCACAGATTGATATGGAGACGTTTGGCACTCTTTTAGTCACGGCGTTTAATCAGGCGATGGAACGAGGCGCTAAATCGGGATTTGTCTATCAAGAAGAAGATCTCCCCTTGCTTCCAGGGCTTTATGAAGGATCTTTGGAAACACCGCTTCGCTTTTCTCCTGTGCTTGCCAGCTTGCGTTTCTCACTTGAATACATTCCACCTCCTACTTCAAAAATTCTCATGAATCCCTCTCTTCTCTTAGGAGAAGACAAAGTCACGTTAGAAGATGTGCGCTTCTTTGAATGTGCAACGCCAGCTCTTTTGTATAAAAGCGTTTATTATAGGTTTCAAGAATCGATTAATCGCGTGCACTTGCGCAACTTGCGTCAAATACGGGACATGACTGTGCCGGAGCCGTTATTTGGCACGTTTGTGGAAAATGCTCTTCCGGAATTGGCGCGGTACGCTGAGATCATCAATCAAGATGCGATCGAAGATTTCGTGACAATCCCTTTTGTTGGGAATGTAGAAGCTACCTGTGAAATCACTTATCTCGATGGGGAATTGGATGCAGCTTTGCATTTCCATTACGATGGTTACAAAATCCCTTCAGTTGCTTCCCAGCTCGGCTATGATCATGTCGCCTCTTTTGTAAGTAAGCAGGGGATCTTGGCTCGGAATCTTGTCGAGGAGCGGAAAATTATCGAGGATCTCTTTCAAGATTTCTTATTCGTTCCAGAAACTGGCGTCTACGTCGTCAAATCGGAAAAGAAAATTGTCGAGTTCATGACCGATGTGATTCCACGCAACCAGCATCGTGTCAAATTCAATTGTCCACAGAACTTGCTCGATCAATTCATTTACGATCAATCTCAATTTAAAATGCATCTCAAGCATGTGAATCGGATCGATACTTATGAAATTGAGCTCAGTGTCGACGGCGCTTTAAAAGGAGTGCGTCTCGATCAATTGTGGGAATGCATGGGGTCGAAAAAGGCTTTCATCGAACTGGATAA
Source organism: Chlamydiota bacterium (assembly GCA_013286595.1). Classification (GTDB taxonomy): domain Bacteria; phylum Chlamydiota; class Chlamydiia; order Chlamydiales; family Rhabdochlamydiaceae; genus JABDFI01. The sequence goes on from JABDFI010000001.1 coordinate 86,268, forward strand.
AGGAAGGATGAAGGCGAAAAAGGAAGGGAATAAGCTTCCGAAAATTCTTGTGTTAGATCTCGATCGATTAAGCGGTGTCGTGCAGTTATTCGATGAGTTGGGAATCGATGTTCTCGATGATCACAAACTCGAGCGCCCTTTGTGGAGTTTAGCCAACATCGATGCTTCCCAATTTGAGGGGCTGCCTGTTGAGTTTTCAATTTCAGATCAGCTTGTTGAAATTCGCAAGCAGATGTTAGGTGAAAAAGCGCTGACATTCTCCGATATCCCTAAAGAGGTTAAAGGGACATTGCGCAGCTATCAAACCGAAGGGGTGTGGTGGCTTGAACGCTTAAGAATGATGTTCTTGAACGGAATTTTAGCTGATGACATGGGATTGGGTAAAACGTTACAAGCCATTGTTGCTCTTACGCAACACATGAAGAAAAAAGGAGGGCATGCGCTTGTGGTATGTCCGACCTCTCTCTTGTATAACTGGAAAGAAGAGATTGCTAAGTTTAATCCCAAATTTAGGGTGGCTGTTGTCGATGGAATTCCCTCGAATCGCAAGAAATTGATTGATAACATTCAGCAATACGATATCCTTATTACTTCCTATACATTGTTACAAAAGGATATCGACGCTTATCGATCGACGACATTCGCGTATGTGATCCTCGATGAAGCCCAACACATTAAAAATCGCGGCACCCGCAATGCGCGCTCTGTCAAGATGATGCAAGCGGATCATAGGTTGATCTTATCAGGAACGCCTATTGAAAACTCTTTGGATGAGCTATGGAGCTTATTTGACTTCCTGATGCCAGGATTCTTAGGAACTTACGATCGATTCATCGAAAAATACATCCGCGTGAGCGGCAAAGAACAAACGAAGAACTTGGAATACTTACGCAAAAAAGTGGCGCCGTTCATTTTAAGAAGGATGAAGAGCGATGTACTGGACGATCTGCCTCCGGTTTCTGAAATTGTTTACCATTGTCAGTTATCAGATATTCAACAAACGCTCTACCGTTCCTACGCGGAATCCGCTCGCGATGAGCTGGTCAAATTGGTCGAGCGCGATGGATTTGATCGCGTACAGATTCACGTCTTGGCCACATTAACACGCCTCAAGCAGATCTGTTGCCATCCCGCTATTTTTGCCAAGGAGAAAGCAGAGCCTGGAGATTCAGCTAAGTACGATATGCTGCTTGAACTTCTCCAAACGTTAGTAGAGAGCAAGCATAAAACAGTGATCTTCTCTCAGTACACACGCATGTTGCAAATCATGCGCGATGACTTTGAATCACGCGGGATTCGCTTCTCTTATCTCGATGGTTCCAGTAAGAATCGCTTAGAGGTCGTCAAACAATTTAATGAAGATGCGAGCATTCCGGTATTTTTGGTTTCCCTTAAAGCGGGTGGTACGGGTTTGAACTTGGTAGGTGCAGATACTGTTATCCATTATGATATGTGGTGGAATCCAGCTATCGAGGCCCAAGCCACTGACCGCGTGCACCGCATGGGTCAAAAAAATTCTGTTTCTGCCTATAAATTGATCACTTTGAATACAATTGAAGAGAAAATAGCAGAGATGCAGAAGAGGAAAAAAGGATTGGTCAAGAAAATCGTAAGCTGCGATGATGAAGCGATTGCGAAGCTGACTTGGGAAGATGTGCTAGAATTGCTGAAGACTTAATAGGGTATACTGCGTCCGTTTAGGTTGTGCGAATTTTGACTCTGCGAGACAAAGCAAAATCGAAGCGTAGCGGGCCGAACGAGGAAGACCATTCCCTATAGGGAAGGCTGACGAGGAGGATTGATTTGGCAAAGTCGTAGCCAGTCAAAATTCACAGAAACTAAGCGGGCGTAGTATAATATGGCAGGAAAACAATTTAGTTTTAAAGATGCTTTCGAGAGGATCTCTCGACGAGCAATTGGTAAGTTTGGCCGAGTTTCGGGCTTTTTATCAAATGATATTGGAATCGACTTAGGTACTGCCAATACGTTGATCTATGTCAGAGGAAAAGGAATTGTTTTAGCCGAACCATCTGTTGTGGCGGTGGATGCAGTGACCAATGAAGTGCTTGAAGTGGGTCATAAAGCTAAAGCGATGTTGGGCAAAACACCTAGGAAAATTCTCGCGGTTAGGCCCATGAAAGATGGCGTCATTGCGGATTTTGAGATCGCTGAGGGGATGTTAAAGGTGTTGATCAAACGCGTCACACCAGCTCGCAGTTTATTTCGCCCTAAAATTTTAATTGCTGTTCCTTCGGGGATCACCGGTGTAGAAAAACGCGCAGTTGAAGATTCTGCCTTACGCGCTGGCGCTCAAGAAGTGATCTTGATCGAAGAGCCCATGGCAGCTGCTATCGGTGTTGATCTTCCCGTCCATGAACCTTATGCTAGCATGATTATCGATATCGGTGGTGGTACCACGGAAATTGCGATCATTTCTTTGGGTGGTATCGTCGAATCGCGTTCGTTGCGCATTGCGGGGGATGAGTTTGATGAGTGTATCATCAATTACATGCGCCGCACGTATAATTTGATGATCGGCCCGCGAACAGCCGAAGACATTAAAATGACTATTGGTTCTGCCTATCCTCTCGGTGATCAAGAGCTTGAAATGGAAGTGCGCGGAAGAGACCAAGTGGCTGGGTTACCGATCACCAAAAGAATTAACTCTGTAGAAATTCGAGAATGCTTGGCCGAGCCGATTCAGCAAATTGTTGAAAGCGTCAAACTAGCCTTAGAAAAATGTCCGCCTGAACTCGCAGCTGATCTTGTCGAAAGAGGGATGGTGCTCGCAGGGGGTGGTGCGTTGATCAAAGGTCTTGATAAAGCGCTGATCAAAGATACAGGTCTTCCCGTCATCGTTGCCAACAATCCTCTCTTGGCTGTGTGCTTAGGAACAGGCAAGGCATTAGAGTATCTTGACAAGTTTAAAAAGCGCAAAGCGATGTCGATGTAAGAGGAATTATGTCTGATCTTCGATCATGGACGCGCAATCAGCGATTGATCTCCTGGATCGAAGAAGCCATACAACTCTGTCAACCCGATCACGTGCATCTTTGTGACGGTTCTCTCGAAGAATATCAGCGATTAACCGATCAACTGGTTCGTCAAAGCGTCTTCATTCTATTAAAACGCCCTCACAGTTTTTTATGTCGCTCTTCCCCTGAAGATGTCGCGCGCGTAGAAGAAGCGACCTTCATCTGTTCACGCAAACAAGAAGACGCGGGTCCTACCAACAACTGGCGTGATCCAGATGAGATGTTGGCTTTGCTTAAGAAAAAATTTCAAGGAACCATGCGCGGTCGCACTTTATATGTGATCCCTTATAGCATGGGTCCTGTGGGGTCGCGTTTGAGTCAGATTGGTGTACAGATCACCGATTCTCCTTATGTCGTCTGCAACATGCGGATCATGACCCGTATGGGTAAAGCTGTTTTGGATGTGCTGCAAGAGGGGTTCTTTGTCCCCTGCATGCATTCTGTCGGGTATCCCTTATCTCCTGGTCAAAGCGATGTGCTTTGGCCTTGCCGTCCCGATGAAAAGTACATTGTGCATTTTCCTGAGACGAGAAGCATTTGGTCTTATGGTAGCGGCTATGGGGGAAATGCGTTGTTGGGCAAGAAGAGTTTCGCCTTGAGAATCGCCTCAGTGATGGGGCGCGATGAAGGATGGTTGGCAGAGCACATGCTGATCATGGGTGTGACCGATCCACATGGTGTTAAGAAGTACATAGCCGCTTCGTTTCCCAGCATGTGCGGCAAAACCAATCTGGCGATGATCTCCTCGCATTTACCTGGTTGGAAGGTGGAATGCGTAGGCGATGATATTGCGTGGATGCGCTTTGGAGAAGATGGACGTCTGTATGCGATCAATCCAGAAGCGGGATTTTTTGGAGTGGCTCCAGGAACGTCTTTGCAATCTAATCCCAATGCGATGAAGACCATCGAAACGAATACGATTTTTACTAATGTCGCTCTCACAGATGATGGAGATGTGTGGTGGGAGGGGATGACGCCTCAACCTCCTTCTCATCTCATCGATTGGTTAGGTCAATCGTGGACACCTACCTCGACCACAAAAGCAGCTCACCCTAATGCGCGTTTCACCACACCTGCGGCTCAGTGTCCTGTCATTGATTCTGCTTGGGAGAGTCCTCAAGGTGTTCCGATTTCGGGAATCATCTTTGGAGGGCGCAGAGCTTCTGTGGTGCCGCTTGTGTATGAGACATTTAATTGGAAGCATGGAACCTTCACGGGCGCTTGTGTTTCATCCGAAATGACCGCTGCAGCAAAAGGAGAGGTGGGGAAATTGCGTCATGATCCTTTTGCGATGCTGCCCTTTTGCGGTTACAACATGGGAGATTACTTTGCTCATTGGTTGAAAATGGGCGAAGGCCGGGATCCCAAGCTTTTACCTCGCATCTTTCATGTGAACTGGTTCCGCAAGAACGCAAAAGGGGAATTCATCTGGCCTGGCTATAGTGAAAACATGCGCGTCTTGAAATGGATGTGCGAGCGGATAGATGAAAAAGCCCCAGCTCGCATCACGCCCATTGGCTACGTGCCCACAGAATTAGACACAACAGGCATTAACTTATCTCAGCAAGACTTGCAGGAACTCTTTGCTATTGATAACAACGCCTGGAAAGAACAAGTGAAAGAGCTGCAACACTACTTCACTCTATTTGGTAATAAGCTTCCCGCAGGTATCAAAGAAGAATTAGCAGCTCTAGAAGAGCGTCTCAAGAGCTATTCCTGTTAGAAGAGCGCTGTCACGCTTGCCATTAATATCATACTGCTTGGTGTTCTTGCCAGATACGACTCTCGATTTCAAGACTATTCGGTTTAGGGAGATAAGTAGGAAGAACAATCTCTTTAAGAACAGCAATGATTGCGGATTTAAAGATAGATTGATCATCAAAGCAGTGGTTCTCACCCCAATGATCTTGATCTTGTCGCTGTGGCGACAAGGCGTAGATCTGGTAGTAAATAAGATTCTGGATTCCCTCAGGTAAGTTTTGTAAAAGCGGATGGATAGTTTCTTTCGCAAAAGTGTTCTGATTGATGAGATTGAGGAGAGGATCAATCGAGGAATACCGAGGATCAGCACTTTGTGTCATTTTGAACAAGGCAAGGGCTTGAGCTAATTTGAGGCGCTCTAGATCATCGTACCGATGTTGTTCTCCCCATTTATCTCCCCCTTTTGGCGCATCAGCTAATTGATAGATGTAGTAATCTGTTGTAGGACTAAATGTTGGAGTTGTGTGCATAAAATTCATAAGGCCTGCTTTCAATGCTTTAATAGCGTTCGCACTGATGTTATCAGCCCCAACTAGACTCAGTGATGTGAGAGAGGTGAGCTTTGATGAGAGATGTTCTAGTCCTTGATCACCGATGTTTTGGCTTCCTGATAGATTCAATGAAGTGAGAGCGGTGAGCTTTGAAAGATGTTCTAGTCCTTTATCCGTGAGGTTCTGACAACCAAATAGAACCAGCAATGTAAGAGAAGTAAGCTTTGAAAGATATTCTATTCCTTGATCACCGCTGTTTTGGCATCCTGCTAGATTCAATGAAGTGAGAGCAGTAAGCTTTGAAAGATGTTTTAGTCCTTCATCTTTGATGTTATTGTACCCAAATAGATTTAGCGATGTGAGAGAAGTGAGCTTTGAGAGATGTTTTAATCCTTCATCTGTGATGTCTTTACACATGGATAGATTCAATGACGTGAGAGCAGCGAGCTTTGAGACATGTTCTAGTCCTTGATCTGTGAGGTTCTGGCAACCCGATAGATCCAGGCATTCCAGAGAAGTGAGCTTTGATACATGTTCTAATCCTTTATCTGTGATGTTATGGCATCCTACTAGAATCAATGTAGTGAGAGCGGTAAGCCTTGAAAGATGTTCGATTCCTTGATCTGTGATGTGTTGGCCTCCTGCTAGACCCAATGCAGTGAGAGTGGTAAACTTTGAAAGACGCTCTATTCCTTGATCTGTGAGGTTCCGACAACCAGATAGATCCAAAAATGTAAGAGAAGTAAGCTTTGAAAGATGTTCTATTCCTTGATCTGTAATGCCTAAGCAGCATCCCAATAGATCCAGTGATGTGAGAGAAGTGAGCTCTGAAAGATGTTTTAATCCTTCATCGGTGATGTGGGTTGTATGGAAGTGGGTTCTAAGATTCAGTGAGGTGAGAGAGGTGAGCTTTGAAAGATGTTTTAATCCTATGTTTGTGATATTGTTGCATTTCGTTAGATCCACTGATCGGAGAGAGGTGAGCTTGGAGAGATGTTCTAACCCTTGATCTGTGAGGTTCCGATATTCAGATAGATTTAGTGATGTGAGGGAGGTGAGCTTGGAGAGATGTTCTAACCCTTGATCTGTGCATCCCAGACAATGATGAGATAGAGTTAACGATGTGAGAGAGGGTAGCTTTGAAAGATGTTCTAGTCCTTGATCTGAGATCAAAGTTCCCCTTAAATTGATCGATTGGATTTTAGCTCCTTTGAGTTGTTCCAGAATGGTCTTGAGTTTATCATCTTTTAAATACTCATATCCTGATAAATCTAAATGCCCCCGTGACAAGGGTAAGTGTTCCCAAGCTTTACAGGTTAAGCGCACTGTTCGCAATTCTTGTGGAGTTGGAAGGAATGATAACACATGCTCCATAACTTCATCAGGCAGTGACTCAATCGTTACCAGTTTAGAAGAAGTCTTAGATGAAACAGCTACAGACGGTACCGCTGCAGAGGATGCAGTGGGTAAGGTTATGGGAGCTAAAGCTAAAGATGATATTGAGGTCATAATTTTATTCCTTTGTTTATCAGGCTTTGATTCTAATAGTTGCATTATTTTTTTTCATTGTTTAAATTTTTTTTAGCATTTAAGTTTTAGTATTTAATTTAATAAAAAATTGTTTAATATTTATTGTTGTTTAAGTTGGTTTTTTTTTGTTAAACGTTTATCTTCTTGTTTAAATTTTATTATTAATATTAATAATTTCAATTAACTTGTTTTTAACTTTACTTGATTGCTTTGTTGTGTTAATCTTTTTATTAAAAATATGAGGGTTTTATGTGTTCATTGAAAGTGGCTCCGTTAGGAGATAAGCCAATCATCGTGGGTCACGGTGAGTATGTCGTTTACCATCGCACAGAATCGGGTGAAAAAATAGCTCCTACTTTAGAAACCTTTGAAAAAGTTTATCCTCTGTTGGTCAAATTTAATCGTCCCGATATAGCAGATCGATACAAGACGCTGCGGGGCAAAATCCAAGCTGTGGATCCTTCTCTTGACATCACATTTTTACCCAGAACATACGTAGATCTTCATCTGGTGAAAAAATGCCTTAAGGAAGATTTAGTTCAGAATGATTTTTGTAGCAACGAATGTGTAGGAGCGCACGATCCCAAGAAAAAGGATTGTTGGCATATCGCTTTTTCTTCTGATCGAGGAAATCCCGAAGGAGAACCTGTCAGAACATTGGCGTATAAACTGAATGCCAGCCTAGTGAATAAATTGAGCAAATATCTTCCAAAAGATGTGGTGTTCACGCCACAATCGATGGCGCAATTGTCGAGTCGACAAATCAAATTTTTTACCCAATTCCACGATCAATTTGACTATGCAGGACTAACGAAGCAGGGGAAATTTTCCTCTGAGAGCAAAGCGGCTCAGCCAGTCCTATTTAAGTTCTGCAATCCTCGTTTTATCAAACCAGGAACGAAAAAATGGTCGATGGCTATTACGGACAAGAATGCGCACATCATCAAAGATGCTGTGACATTAGAATGTAGTCCCTTAGCTGAAAACAACCATCTGATTTATCGCGGATCTAATTTTGTTTGGGATTCTATCTATGATCGATCCAGCCCTGATAGCCCTTATAGTTTTTCTTATGGAACCAGCCTATTTGCTGGCGCCATCTTTGATGGAGCAGGAACTTCCTTCTATTGGGGAAATCAGTTGCAAGATTTCTATGCTCTAGCAATTCCGCCCCGTGTATTGGGTTCAAGTGCCTCGCCGTTTGTCATCCCTTCTTCGACTGCAGTTACCCAAGTCTCAGCATCAGGAGAGGTTTTCCATGCTAGAGGAAAAGTGTGGAAAACTGATGGACATATTCGAGGATTTGATGGGGATTGCCCCGATAAGAGTCCCTTTATTTCTACAGAGAACAGAGAACGGCTTACAGCTGAATTCACTCGTTACAAAAAAGATCATTCTGTTTTTCTTAAAATAACTACTTTAAAGCTTCAGCCCCTGACATTACCGCCAGCGTTCCGCCCTGAGGTTCGAGCCGAAGCTTGTCTTCCTGTGGGGCAGACTCTTTACATTCGAGGAGAAGGGGCTGGGTTGTCATGGTCAAAAGGAAAAGCCATGACGCAAGTCGGAGAAGGGGAATGGTCATTCCGCTTTTCTGAATCGTTTAAGAATGTGCCATTCAAAGTATTAGTCAATGATCTCCACTGGGAAGATGGCGCGAATCACGAGATCGGTTATGAACAAGGTGTGTCTGATAAAAGCGTAGCTATAACTCCACGATTTAGTCCTTCTGCTGTGGAGGCATCTCTTCCTGCAGCCTCTAAAGGAACCCGTTTATCGGTTCGCTACAACACAGGGGTGGGTAAATCCTTGTCACTGCGTGGCGAAGGAGCACCTGGATTAAGTTGGGAAAAAGGGATTCCTTTAAAGAACATCGATGGCGATTTATGGATTTGGGAATCTTCTGCTGATTTCAGCGAAATCCTCTACAAAATCTTGCTCGATGATAAAGCATGGGAGAAGGGTCCTGATCGTCGCGCTGCTTGTCATCTCCGCGAAGAAATCACACCTGAGTTTTAGAATTAACAGCTCTAGAAGAGCGTCTTAAGAGCTAAACTCGACTTTGTGCAATTTTTAGCCCGATTGCCTAAGCCATTTGCGTCTCAGAAAACAAATGGGCCGAGGCTCTCGGGTAAAAATTGTACAAAGTCGAGCTAAATACCACTAGTATTGGATTTTAACTGTTTTGTTCAATATTTTTTTATTCTACAATAACAGTTAAATTAATTGCTTTAATTAAAATTTTATTTAACTTTACTTGATTGCATGATTGTGTTAATGTTTTTATTAAAAACATGAGGTTTTTATGTGTTCATTTAAAGTAGCTTCGTTAGGAGATAAGCCAATCACCGTGGGTCACGGAGAGTACGTCGTCTACCATCGCACAGAATCGGGTGAAAAAATAGCTCCTACTTCAGAAACCTTTGAGAAAGTCTATCCCCTGTTGGTCAAGTTTAATCACCCCGATGTAGCAGATCGATACAAGACACTGCGGGGCAAAATCCAAGCTATTGATCCTTCTCTTGAGATCACATTTTTACCCAGAACATACGTAGAACTTCATCTCTTGAAAAAATGCATCAAGGAAGATCTAGCTCGCAATGATTTTTGTTCCAACGAATGTCCAGGACCGTACGATCCGAAGAAAAAAGACTGTTGGCATATCGCTTATTCTCATGATGGAGGAAATCCCGAAAGAGAACCTGTCAGAACGTTGGCATATAGACTGAATGCCAGTCTAGTGAACAAATTGAGCAAATATCTTCCGAAAGAGGTTGCGTTCACACCGGAATCGATGGCACAATTGTCAGGTCGACAAATCAAATTTTTTACCAAATTCTATGATGAATTCGACCATGCAAAGCTCACCAAACAGGGAAAATTTCTCACTGAGAGCATAGTATATCAGTTTCAGCCAGTCCTATTTAAGTTCTGTAATCCTCGTGTTATCAAACGGAACAAATGGTCGATGGCTATTACAGATAAGAATGCGCACATCATTAAAGATGCTGTGACGTTGGAGTGTAGTCCCTTAGCTGAAAATAACCATTTGATTTATCGCGGAGCTAACTTTGTTTGGGATTCTATCTATGATCGATCCAGCCCCGATAGCCCTTATAGTTTTTCTTATGGAACAAGCCTATTTGCTGGCGCCATCTTTGATGCAGGAGGAACTGCTTTCTATTGGGGGAATAGCCTGCAAGATTTCTATGCTCTAGCGATTCCACCTCGTGTCTTAGGTTCAAGCGCTTCGCCGTTTGTCATCCCTTCTTCGACTGCAGTTACCCAGGTCTCAGCATATGGAGAGATTTTCCATGCAAGAGGAAAAGTGTGGAAAACCGAAGGTCATATTCGAGGGTTTGATGAGCACATCGATATGAGTCCATTTATTTCTTCAGAGAATAGAGAGCGGCTTACAGCTGAATTCACTCGTTACAAAAAAGATCATTCTGTTTTTCTTAAAATGACTACTTTAAAGCTTCAGCCCCTGACATTACCGCCAGCGTTCCGCCCTGAGGTTCGAGCCGAAGCTTGTCTTCCTGTGGGGCAGACTCTTTACATTCGAGGAGAAGGGGCTGGGTTGTCATGGTCAAAAGGAAAAGCCATGACGCAAGTCGGAGAAGGGGAATGGTCATTCCGCTTTTCTGAATCGTTTAAGAATGTGCCATTCAAAGTATTAGTCAATGATCTCCACTGGGAAGATGGCGCGAATCACGAGATCGGTTATGAACAAGGTGTGTCTGATAAAAGCGTAGCTATAACTCCACGATTTAGTCCTTCTGCTGTGGAGGCATCTCTTCCTGCAGCCTCTAAAGGAACCCGTTTATCGGTTCGCTACAACACAGGGGTGGGTAAATCCTTGTCACTGCGTGGCGAAGGAGCACCTGGATTAAGTTGGGAAAAAGGGATTCCTTTAAAGAACATCGATGGCGATTTATGGATTTGGGAATCTTCTGCTGATTTCAGCGAAATCCTCTACAAAATCTTGCTCGATGATAAAGCATGGGAGAAGGG
>JABDFI010000001.1:97195-102695 GCA_013286595.1 Chlamydiota bacterium
AACATCGATGGCGATTTATGGATTTGGGAATCTTCTGCTGATTTCAGCGAAATCCTCTACAAAATCTTGCTCGATGATAAAGCATGGGAGAAGGGGCCAGATCGTCGCGCTGCTTGTCATCTCCGCGAAGAAATCACCCCTGAGTTTTAAGCGGTCTATAACACAGTTGTTCCTTTACGCCATCTGTTTTATACTACTTCTATGGACCTTACCATCATTACAGTGACCTACCACTCTAGAGAGTACATCGATGCTTGTATTATGTCGGTCGTGACGAGCACGTTGGGAATTGCCTATGAGCATATCATTGTAGACAATGCTTCTACTGATGGAACTGTTGAACTGATCGAATCGGGTTATCTTCAGTATGTTCGACTGATTAAAAATCAGCAGAACGTCGGGTTTGCTGCGGCGAATAATCAGGCGGCGTTAGAAGCTAGAGGACGGTATGTCCTATTTTTAAATCCCGATATGCGCGTGCACAAGGGATATTTAGATACATTGATTAACTGGATGGATAAGCGACCTGAAATTGGTCTTTCTAGTTGTCAGCTTCTCTCTCATGATGAACAGCCTCATCCAGCATTGAGACCTATGCGATTTCCCTCTTTATTTCCGTATGTGCCAGCATTGATGAAACTGCGCCCTTTTTTTTGCTCGGTGCATCCACGATTTTTTTATCCTGATTTCCAAGATGAGCTTGAGCAAGAAGTAGAAGTGGTGCGCGGGGCGTTCATGTTGGTTAGGAAAGAGATCGTGGAGATGTTGGGTTTTGCTTTTGATCCTCAGTATTTTATCTTGTTTGAAGACATTGATTTGTGTAGGGAAGTGAAGCGGTTAGGTTACAAAGTTGTTTACACGCCTCAAGTGAGTTGTGTGGATTATTTTGGTAGAAGTTTTCTCTCGCAGACTCGTGCATGGAAATACAGGGCCATGACGCGTAGTTTCATGACGTATGTCAGAAAATGGCATCACCCTGTTCATCTTCTGTGGCTACGCTTGCTGATCCTTCTTGGTTTTGTAGTGAGGATTCCCGAATGGGGGATAAGAGAAGTTAAGAACGCTGTGTGTCTTTGTAACTTAAGAGAAAATACAAAAAAGATAACAGAATAATCACCGAGCCTATGAGCAGGGGAGAATACATGTTCCATCCAGCTAGCGGTCCTGCCGCTAGTGGAGAGATGATTTGACCAATCGACCACATCGATCCTCCAGCTCCCATCGCTCTACCCTGCATGTCCTTAGAGGCTCTAAGTGAAAGAAGCGCTCCGATATTGACCCAGCTCAGTGCTCCACCGATTAGCGCAATTGGGATGATGTACCAATAAGGCCATAAGGTGTTGGGAAATACAAATAGCGCAACCCCTACAGTTGCGATTACAGTCCCAATTAAAAAGAGGGTGCGCAACGAACACTTCGCAGAGAGTTGTTGATTGAGGTACATTGATCCGAAGAACCACACCACGGACATGTAGGCGTAGACGTTGCCGATTTCATGGGAGTTCATCGAAAATTTTTGCACTAAAAAGGTGGGGGAAAAAATCAGGAAGAAAGCCCAACCTACCGAAAAAAGTAAGTATGCATTGAGGATTTTACGCAGTGTTTTGTGTTGAAACACCAAACGGATATCTTTGAATGTGTGAAAAATTGTGATGTGTGCGTGCTCTTTTTTGCGCTGCCAGGTTTCCACATAGAAAAAGTAGATCACGATAAGATTAATCAGCGAAGCGATTGCGGCGAAGATGAAAGCTCCTGATCCATGTAACCAATTGGGATTGGCGAGAATACCACCTGCCCAAGGACCTGCTACAAATCCTAAACCGCCTACACCTAATAAAATGCCAAATGCTCGGCTGCGGTGCTGATCATCCGTTAAATCTGCTGTTGCTGATTGGGCAAGGGCGAAGTTGCCAGAACATAATCCTGTTACAATCCTCCCGATGAAAAGCCATGTTAAATTCTCTGCATAAATGCTGACCGCCATCAATGCATACCCTACAATGCTGAGAGCAATCGACCACAAGAAGACTTTGTATCTTCCATAATGATCTGCGAGAGCACCGGCAATGGGCGATCCTATGAATTGCGCGACACCAAAAATGGCAAAGATTAGTCCGATCACGGTGGTTTTGGCAGCTAGCGCTGTATCGGGAGCAAAGAAGCCTGAATGGGCATTGAGCAGAAGGGGAGCAATGACGGGAAAGGCGATCGAAAAACCAACTAAGTCGAGTGTGTAGGTCAATACGACAGTTAAAAATGTGCGATAATTCTGGGGAGAACGGAACATGAAAAACTCACTGCATTTTTTCTTGATCTTTATATATATTAAGATAAATAACAAGATTAGAGATAAACTCAGGTGCTTTATGATGCAAAGAATAATATTATTGTTGTGTGCTGTTTTGTTGGCGAGCTGTTCCTCGCAAGGAAAAAAAGGATTAAAAGTCGTTGCCACGCCTGTTCCTCATGCGGAAATGCTGGAGTTTGTAAAACCTGATCTTAAAGCACAAGGTATCGATCTGATCATCGTTGTGACAGGCGATTACAATGTCCCCAATCGCGCACTGGCAGACAAAGATGCCGATGCCAATTTCTTTCAGCACATCCCTTTCATGGAAGAGCAAATCAAACAGTTCCATTATCCCATCATGAGCCTTGCCAAAATTGAGATTGAACCGATGGGAATCTATTCCAAAAAAATCACCAAGCTTGCTGATTTGAAAGAGAATGCAACGATTGCTATTCCCAACGACCCTACCAATGAAGCGCGCGCTCTGATGTTATTGCAAAAGCAGGGGTTGATTCAACTGGATGGCACCAAATCGTTACAAGCTACTATTGTGAATATTTCAAGTAATCCTAAGCACATTAAATTCATCGAAGTGGATCCTGCGATGCTACCTCGATCGTTGCAAGATGTGGATGCGGCAGTCATCAATACAAATTACGCATTAGAGGCTCAGTTGTCTCCAGAAAAGGATGCTCTAGCTTTAGAGGATAAAGATTCTCCTTATGCTAACGTGATCGCGATTCGACAAGGCGATGAAAACCGCCCTGACATTCAAGCGTTGAAAGCGGCGATGACCTCCGAAAAGATGAAAACGTTCATCGCAGAAAAATATAAAGGGGCTATTTTACCAGCTTTTTGATGAAGGTGAAACTAATCTCATCGCCAATCAACTAGTCTCTTATTTATAATTTTTTACCACAGAGGAAGGGAGGGCGCAGAGAAAAATTTCATATTCTCATTCGACGAATGCCTTCTTTGAGATACTTCACGTTGAAATTGATTAAAAGTCCAGTTTTGCAATTGGATAATTTTAGGTAGGAAAGTAGTTGCGCCTCATGAATCGGAGCAAGGCTGCAGACAGATTTAACTTCCACAATGATCTGATCTGCGACAACTAGATCAATGCGGTATCCGCATTCGATCATCATATCTTTGTAATATACTGGCAGGGATTTCTGAGATTCAACTTTCAATTTTCTTATTTGTAATTCATAAACTAGACAGCCCTCATATGTTGATTCAAGAAGGCCTGGGCCTAGTATACGATGAACGTCTATAGCAGCGCCGATGATTTTTTCGGTTATAGGGTCAGATTCTCTTTTTTTCTCTGTGTCTTCTGTGCTCTGTGTGGTTGAAAAATTCATTTAAGTGCCTTTACTAAGCTGCTTAAAGAGAAGTCAGCTCGATGCAGGGGTCTGCATCGAGTCATAAGATTAGCGGGAGAAAATTTCGGGCTGTTTAAAGAAGAAAGCCACCTCGTTTTTCGCGTTTTCTGAGCTATCTGATCCATGAACCGCATTGCGTTCGATTGACTTAGCAAAGTCTGCGCGGATGGTTCCAGGAGCTGCTTCTTTAGGATTGGTAGCACCCATCAGATCGCGATTTTTCATCACGGCATTTTCTCCTTCCAATACGCAGACAAAAACTGGGCCTTCGATCATGAAGGTGACGAGTTCTTGGAAAAAAGGACGATGAGCGTGGACCGCGTAAAATGCCTTTGCTTGCTCGGGAGTGAGGTGGATCATCCTTGCTGCTACAATTTTGAGCCCAGTTTTTTCGAAACGAGAAAGAATAGCACCAATATTGTTGGCGCCCACAGCATCAGGCTTAAGGATAGAAAGTGTTTGTTCTTTAGGCATAAGTATTGTATCTCATGTAAGGTTAACGGATGGCGAGACAACTAGCAAGAAGGCGAGATCAAAAGCCTTCAGGTAGTAATTCCCACTTATATGTTCATATGAGGTGTAATCAAATTCACCGAAGGTCTTGGATTATATTAGGTTGCTAGATTAAACTCACCGGGAAATGTTTTCAACTTAATTATTTAAACGAATGGCTTACGGTAATTATCCAGACTTATCCAGCGTTGAGCGGATCCTAGTTATTAAGATGAGACATCATGGAGATGTGTTGTTAACCTCTCCGTTGTTTTCTCTGTTGCATAAGGCAATACCTGAAGCCCAAATCGATGCGTTCATTTATGAAGATACGCTTCCGATGTTGGAAGGACATCCCGCCATTTCCAATTTTTTTCTTTATGACAAACGGTGGAAAAAGCGATCGCTTCTGTATAAATTGGGGCGGGAGATGGCGCTTTTAAGGGCGATCCGCCAAAAAAAATATGATCTCGTGATCAACTTGACAGAAGGGGACCGGGGGGCAATTACAGCACGCATATCGGGAAGTCCTATTCGCGTTGGCTTTGATCCTCAACATTCTGGGCTGTGGGGAAAGCGCAAACTCTATACCCATCGGGTGAAAAATTGCCCTCATCCGCGCCATACTGTCGAACGTCAATTGGATGTTTTACGACGCATCGGGATCTTTCCTGATAGCGAAGAAAGAGATTTGTATTTGCATATTCCAGAAGAGACCAAACGTTCTGTACTAGATAGGCTAGCTCGTGAAGAAATACACGCGAAAGAATACACGGTGATTCATCCGGTGTCGCGGTGGCGGTTTAAAACACTTTCTGTGCAGCAGATGGCACAAGTGATCCGAGTACTGCATAGCAAGAATGAACAGATCGTACTGACGGCGGGTCCAGACAAAGAGGAAATGGCGATGGTGCAGGAGATCATCTCTCTTGTGCCGGAAATTCCAGTTGTCAACTATGCTGGGAAATTGTCTTTGAAAGAACTAGCTGCCCTTATTGCTTTTGCAAAAGGGTTGATCTGCGTTGATTCAGTTCCTTTACACATTGCTTCTGCGGTTAAGACACCTGTTGTTGTTGCCTTTGGTCCTACTTCTGAGATCAATTGGGGACCATGGATGCATCCTCGTGCTGTAGTGGTTAGAAGCTCTCATTCCTGTCGTCCTTGTTATCAAGATGGTTGTGGAGGAAGTAAAAAGAGCGACTGTCTTTTATCTCTTTCTCCGCTTGCCATCGCCAATCATTTCGAATCGTTGTTCAATCATGAAAAAATTCATTTCTAACATTCAATATCTCAATATTGAGCGTCTTGCTGTGGTAAAGAAAAAGATTTTACC
>JABDFI010000002.1 GCA_013286595.1 Chlamydiota bacterium
GATCGAATGAGGTTAGAGATGTGAGGGTTACTAGATGGGCAAGGCCAGCATCTGTGATATTTTCGCATCGGCGCAAATTGAGTAAGGTTAGAGATGTGAGGGTTACTAGATGGGCAAGACCAGCATCTGTGATCTTTCTGGAACAGTTTAGCTTGAGTGAGGTTAGAGATGTGAGGGCTACTAGATGGGCAAGGCCAGCATCTGTGATGTTTATGCACTCACTTAGATTGAGTGAGGTTAGAGATGTGAGAGTTACTAGATGGGCAAGGCCAGAATCCGTGATGTTTTCGCACCAGCTTAGACTGAGTGAGGTTAGAGATGTGAGAGTTCCTAGATGGGCAAGGCCAGCATTCGTGATCTTTATGAAAAAGCTTAGATCGAGTGAGGTTAGAGATGTAAGAGTTACTAGATGGGCAAGGCCAACATCTGTGATATTTTCGCACTCACTTAGATCGAGTGAGGTAAGAGATTTGAGAGTGCCTAGATGGACAAGGCCAGTATCCGTGATCTTTATGCAGTTGCTTAAATTGAGTGAGATTAGAAATCTGAGAGTTCCTAGATGAGCAAGTCCAGCATCTGTGATATTTTTGCAGTAGCTTAGGTCGAGTGAGGTTAGAGATGTGAGGGTTACTAGATGGGCAAGGCCAGCATGTGTGATGTTTTTGCACCGGTATAGATTGAGTGAGGTTAGAGATGTGAGAGTTCCTAGATGGGCAAGGCCAGCATCCGTGATGTTTTCGCACCAGCTTAGATTGAGTGAGGTTAGAGATGTGAGAGTTCCTAGATGGGCAAGACCAGCATCTGGAATGTTTTTGCAGCAGCTTAGATCCAGTGAGGTTAGAGATGTGAGAGTGCCTAGATGGGTAAATCCAGTATCCGTGATCTTTCCACAGTAGCTTAGATCGAGTGAGGTTAGAGATCTGAGAGTTTCTAGATGGGCAAGGCCAGCATCTGTGATGTTTTTGCAGCAGCTTAGATCGAGTGCGATTAGAGATGTGAGAGTTTCTAGATGGGCAAGGCCAGCATTTGTGATTTTCTTGCAGCAGCTTAGATTGAGTGAGGTTAGAGATCTGAGAGTTCCTAGATGCGCAAGACCAGCATCTGTGATTTTCTTGCAATCAGATAGAATGACAGAGGTAATGCGAGCACCACTTGCTTTATCAAGAATGGTTTTAAGATCTCTATCCGATAAATTGGGTAGTCCAGAAAGATCTAGACAGCCGTCGTTGACTAGGGATAGATTACTCCAATCTTTGCATACATGATGGACGCGAGCTTTTTGTTGAGCAGGAAGGAAGCTTAATATACGTCCGAAAACGTCGCTAGGGATAGCCTTTATGCCAGTCGTTGCGTGTTTAGAAGAAGTTTGTGGCTTAAGCACAGCCACTGGCTGCACTGGCGTTTGTAAGGTTAAAGAGACCAAACTGGACAATGACATAGTTAAACCTCGTAGCTGTAATAACATTTTATAATTTATTTTATCAACAGCGTCACTTACATTATTTAGAGGCAATTGCAAACTCCCCGACCCAGAAAAATCGATGATTTTGAGCCATTTTGCTGTGGCGTGGAGTTTGCCTCTTTAACTTAAGAGAACGCGATTTTTGATCACCTCGATCACAGCTAGCCTAAACCGTGCCGGATCATCAAAACGATGCCATTCCCCCCATTTCTCGCCCCCTTTCAGAGGAAGGGCTAGTTGGTAAACTTGGCCAAAAATTGCATTTCTTGTCTCTTCTGGTAATTTGTGTAACAACTGATCGATTTGCTCATGCGTAGATTTTGGTTGATTGATGAGATCAAGCAATGGATCGATTGATAGTTTTTCCAAAAGGTCTGGACGTGACATTTTCAAAGCAGCAAGTGCTTGCGCTAATTTTAGACGATCAAAATCAACATAACGGTTTTTTTTCCCCCATTCATCACCGCCCTTGGGCTCTGTTGCCAGCATGTAGATGTAATAATCCATTTTATCTCTGAATGCGGCGTCTTTAAATTCGATCCGAATGAGTTTCTTCTTGAAAGCTTCTGTAGCTTCTAAGGAAACCTCATCATTTGGGTGAAGTGAGGTTAGAGATGTGAGGGTTACTAGATGCGCAAGGCCAGCATCTGTAATGTTTGAGCACTCACTTAGATCGAGTGAGGTTAGAGATATGAGAGTTATTAGATAGGCAAGGCCAGCATCTGTAATGTTTGTGCAGAATCTTAGATTGAGTGAGGTTAGGGATGTGAGGGTTCTTAGATGGGCAAGGCCAGCATCTGTGATGTTTTGGCACCCACATAGATTGAGTGAGGTTAGAGATCTGAGAGTTTCTAGATGAGCAAGGCCAGCATTTGTGATTTTCTTGCAGAGCATTAGATTGAGTGAGGTTAGAGATGTGAGGGCTACTAGATGGGCAAGGCCAGCATCTGTGATGTCTTTGCAGAATCTTAGATTGAGTGAGGTTAGAGATGTGAGGGTTACTAGAGGGGCAAGGCCAGCATCCGTGATGTTTTCGCACCCACTTAGATCGAGTGAGGTTAGAGATCTGAGAGTTACTAGATGGGCAAGGCCTGCATCTGTGATATTTCTGCTGCATACACCAAGTGAGTTTAGAGATCTGAGAGTTACTAGATGGGCAAGGCCAGCATCTGTGATGTATTGGCAGAATCTTAGATTGAGTGAGGTTAGAGATGTGAGAGTTCCTAGAAGGGCAAGACCAGCATCTGTGATGTTTTGGCAGCAGCTTAGATTCAGTGAGGTTAGAGATGTGAGAGTTACTAGATATGCAAGGCCATAATCCGTGATTTTTTTGCAGCACCTTAGATTGAGTGAGGTTAGAGATGTGAGAGTTACTAGATGGGCAAGGCCAGCATCCGTGATGTTTTCGCACGCAGTTAGATCCAGTGAGGTTAGAGATGTGAGAGTGCCTAGATGGGCAAATCCAGTATCCGTGATCTTTCCACAGTCGCTTAGATCGAGTGAGGTTAGAGATCTGAGAGTTTCTAGATGGGCAAGGCCAGCATCTGTGATGTTTTTGCAGCAGCTTAGATTGAGTGAGGTTAGAGATCTGAGAGTTCCTAGATGGGCAAGACCAGCATCTGTAATGTTTTTGCAATAGCTTAGATCGAGTGAGGTTAGAGATCTGAGAGTTACTAGATGGGCAAGGCCTGCATCTGTAATGTTTCTGCAATAGCTTAGATTGAGTGAGGTAATGCGAGCACCACTTGTTTTATCAAGAATGGTTTTAAGATCTCTATCCGATAAATTGGGTAGTCCAGAAAGATCTAGACAGCCATCGTTGACTAGGGGTAGATTACTCCAATCTTTGCATACATGATGGACGCGAGCTTTTTGA
Source organism: Chlamydiota bacterium (assembly GCA_013286595.1). GTDB lineage: Bacteria > Chlamydiota > Chlamydiia > Chlamydiales > Rhabdochlamydiaceae > JABDFI01. Next base: position 3,339 of record JABDFI010000002.1, read on the forward strand.
TGAGCAGGAAGGAAGCTTAATATACGTCCGAAAACGTCGTTAGGGATAGCCTTTATGCCAGTCGTTGCGTGTTTAGAAGAAGTTTGTGGCTTAAGCACAGCCACTGGCTGCGCTGGCGTTTGTAAGGTTAAAGAGACCAAACTGGACAATGACATAGTTAAACCTCGTAACTGTAATAATATTTTATAATTTTATAATTTATTTCATTTTACTTTCAACGCTAAAATAATGCTTATTTTATTTAATTAATTTAATGTAATTATAAGCGCTGAATGCGCTTATAAAAATTAAATATGACACACATTTTTCAATGAGTGTCATCTCTTTAAGTCCCTCTCTTATATTGAAAATGGTTCAAGAATTTGACGGGATTAAAAGCTTGAATCATTTTTGGTATATAAAAAAATTTTGTTCGCTATACTCAAGCCGATACAAGGTAACTGCATGTCGATTCCTCCTGAAATTCAACAGCGCGTCCAGCGCTGGCTCAACGGCCCTTATGATTCCCAGACAAAGCAAGAGATCCAAACTCTTCTCGATCACAACCCCCAAATTCTTTGTGAAGCCTTTTACAGCGAGCTCTCTTTTGGAACAGGAGGGTTGCGGGGCTTGATGGGGATTGGAACCAATCGGCTAAACACCTACACTATCCACTACGCCACTCAAGGCCTTGTCAATTACATCCTTAAACAAAAGATACACGACCCTCTTGTAGTGATTGGTTTTGACTCTCGCCACCACTCTGAGGAATTTGCCTGGGAAACAGCTCGAGTCTGTGCAGGAAATGGAGTGCGAGTCAAACTTCTCAATCATTTACGCCCTACCCCTTTTATCTCCTTTGCATGTCGCCAGGAAAAAGCCACAGCTGCTGTGATGATCACGGCGTCTCACAATCCTAAAGATTACAATGGCTATAAAGTTTACTGGTCCGATGGCGCGCAAGTTGTTCCCCCACACGACACAGGCATCATGGCTGAGGTTGGTCAAATCACCGATCCTTCTCAAGTAAAACGCGCTCCTGCTAATTCCCCGTTGATTGAAGTACTGGATAACAAGTTGGACAAAGCCTATTTAGAAGCGATTTATTCCCTTCAACATTTTCCAACTGAAAATCGGGAAGAGGGACAAACTCTTAAAATTATCTATACTCCGTTACATGGGACTGGCATTACACTCACGCCTTTAGCCTTGGCAAATTGGGGTTTTCAATCAGTCCAGTGTGTCCCAGAACAAAGCAAGCCCGATGGCGATTTTCCCACCGTAAAATTTCCCAATCCCGAATATAAGGAAGCGCTTCAACTAGGAATTCATCTCTTAGAAAAGACCCAATCTGACATCCTCATCGCCAATGATCCCGATGCTGACAGAATTGGCACAGCCATCCTATATCAAGGCCAACCTGTGCTGATTAATGGCAATGAAATGGCGGCGATTTGCACCTATTATCTCTGCAAGGTCCTGACAGAACAGAAAAAAATGCCCTCTCGCGGAGCCTTTGTCACAACCATCGTTTCTACAGAATTGATTCGAGAAATCGCCTCCAGCTTTAATAAGCCTTGTATTGAGGTCCTCACTGGTTTTAAGTACATCGGCGAAAAAATCCACGAATGGGAGCAATCTAACAACGGGTATCAATTCATCTTTGGTGCAGAAGAATCCTACGGCTATTTGGTCGGCACACATGCTAGAGATAAAGATGCCGTGGTGATGTCCTGTCTCATCGCTGAAATCGCTCTTCACACCAAACGTCAAGGACATACTCTATTAAATCTTCTACATGAGGTCTACCAACGCTACGGTGTGTATAGAGAGAAGCAAGTATCTCTTGATTTTCAACCTACCCAACAAGAATTTGAACGCATGCATCAACTCATGAAACGCCTGCGTTTAGCGCCGCCAAAGCAGATTGCCGGGATCGACGTCGTGAAGATCGAAGATTACCTTTCGGGTCAGATGTCACTTCCGCAATCCGACGTCCTCACCTTGCGTTTACAAGATAAGAGCCGTTTGATTATCCGCCCTTCCGGCACGGAACCTAAGATTAAAATCTACGCTTCCACCTGTCAACCTGCCACAGGTTCCCTGGACCGTGTGATCCAGTCCTGTGATCAGCATCTCTCAACTTTGATCGATAGTTTAAAAGAGCACTTGAAATGAATAGACATCTTGCGCAACCTGCTTTGCTCAGAAAAATCAAAGATTTTCTAGGCAAATTTTTAGAATCTACGGCAGTAGATTCGGGTAGAGGAGGCGAAGCGACTTTGGTAAGTCGCTGAGATGACAATACAAAAATTAGACAGAAAATATTTGGTTTTAATGAGTAAATGAGGTTACGCAAGATGTCTAATGTCCAATTGGCTCTTATCACCGGTGCTTCTTCCGGGTTAGGAAAAGCGCTATCCCAAGCCTTGGCAGCAAAAAATATTCCTCTTATTTTGGTCGCTCGAAATAAAGAGGCATTACAGACACTTGCACAAGAACTTCCCGTTTCAACACATCTTCACGTTGCCGATTTAACACTACCGTCAGAGCGACAGAAACTATTTTCTACGATTGCAACACGATGCCCCGATTTAATCATCAACAATGCCGGGTTCGGTCTTTATGGAGAGGCACTGTCTCACTCCACACAAGAGCAATCCGCTATCATTGAATTAAATGTCCAAGCACTTCTGGAAATCACGCTAGAAGCAGCACGAACACTCAAAGCAAAGCAGCGAAGCGGCACAATCATGAATATCTCCTCTGCAGGGGCATTTTTCCCTTACCCCACTTTTGCGGTGTACACAGCTTCCAAACGATTTGTCTACCAATGTTCATTAGCTTTAGATGTTGAGCTAACACCTCATCGCATCCGCGTACTAACCTGTTGTCCGGGACAAATTCTAACGGGATTTCGCAAGCGCGCTTCTGGGGGAACTAGCAAGCAACCCGGATTCTTCACTTTATCTTCAGAACGAGCAGCTGAACTCATCTTGCAACAAATAGAGAGAGGACAACGCTCGGCCATCATCGATTGGAAATACCATCTTGCTGTCAGATTAGGACAACTCATCCCCTCTTCATGGTTAATGAAGGGCCTTAAGCGATCTTTATTAAAATATAAAATGTAGGTTTTTTCGAAGAAGAGACATGTCGGATGTGGCCGTCGCACAATGCGGCCCCATCCGACATGTCTCTTCCTCAAGGGAAATTTAATCTCTTCTAAGGAATTTTGGATATGTAAGAAGTCTAATGTCTTTCGGGATACTTGATGCGTAAATGACGGGTGACCATGAGAGCTTTGACAATGGCTTTCTTCACTTGGCCTAACTCTTCAAATGTCAACTGACACTCATCGAGTTGACCATCATCCGCTTTTTCTGCAATGAGCTGGTTGACGATTGTAGAAACCGCTTCTTCGGTCACCTCTACCATTGATCGGGAAGCGGCTTCAACAGTATCTGCAATCATGATGATGACTGATTCTTTTGAGCGTGGTTTGGGTCCTGGATAGCGAAAGAGCTTTTCATGGACCTTGGTAGGATCTCCACCCATTTGCTCGACCTGCTTGCAATAGAAATAGTAGACCATCGTGGTGCCATGATGTTCTCGAATGACATCGATGAAACTTTGGGGCAGGTGGTACTTACGCGCCAGAGTTTCTCCTTCGGGAACGTGAGCGATGATGACGTGAGTGGATTCTAAAGGAGTTAGTAACTGGTGAATGTTGAAACCGCTCAATTGGTTTTCTGTGAAGTAGTGAGGATTAAAAAGTTTTCCGATGTCGTGGTAGAGAGTGGATACGCGACAGAACAGACCATTTGCTCCTATCGCTCGGGCTCCTGCTTCTGCCAAATTGCCGACGACAAGACAATGCTGGTAGGTACCAGGAGCTTCAAGACTTAATCGACGCAATAGCTCATTGTTGGGATCCATGTACTCCATGAGAGTCATGTCCGTCATGACATGGAATAACGCCTCTAAAATAGGAAGCACTCCTATGACAAGAATGGCTGTGATCGTTAAAAACACAAAGCTGCTCATGAGGTCGGTGAGCAAATTCATGCTCACAAGGGAATTCTCGTTGAGATTAAAAGCAAAGATCAGCGGAATACAACTGAGCCATACTTTTCCCAATACGGCAAACACCTCTTTTCTTTTATGCATATCTTTTGCAAAGAGAATTGTCACTCCTGAAGCGAAAAAATTGATGAGGAGAAAAGGCAGCTCTTCAACAGCTAAAGTGACACCGAACACAACAAGCAAGAACAACGAGCTGGCAAATGCCATCCGACTATCAATTAACACGGTGATGAGCAACGTTGCAAAAGGGACAAGCAAAGGAAATCTCGCCACTTCTAAGAGATTTTTTGACTCATAAAGCAAGAGATACTCGGCACATTTGGCAAAAATCAAACTCATGACCAGGATGACGACTAGCAGAGTCATCTTGCGCAACGACTTCAACAGCTCTCGATGGAATGCTTTCAAATAAAACAGAGCTAAAAAGGTTAAGCATACCGCGAGTAGCAAGCTCCCCAATATGGTTAAAGGCGCCCAAGGGTTACGCGATTTCTCAATCTCGTATTTCATCGCCTTGAGCATCGTAATATGACGCGACGTGACGGTTTCCCCTCGTTTGACAATTTGGCTACCGGCTTCTACGTGAGAGTATTTCTGAGAAACTCGACTTTGCACCATCTGCTTGATCGAGCGTTCGTAGACGTAATCTTGATCGACATCCCATTTAAGCAAGGAAAAATTGGAAAGAAGAAAAGCAACTGTCTCCGCATGAATACCCTCTTTATTCTGCAGTTCTCCTTCAACGTGAGACCATAGCGATTGAGGTAATTTCAAGTCAGAGTTCTGGTGAGGAGAAATTTTAATTGCATACAGGTCATGAATCGGTAAATTGAGCCTTTTCATCCGTTGCAGTGTGCGATCGTCACTAAAGCGCGCAATGAAAAGTTGTTCTTCAATCAGATCTAAAGCGGCATCGATTTCTTCAAAGGTGCTATTGGGAAGTTCTTCGCGCCATCTTTGATTATCGATAAGCCTTTTTTCCTGCTCACGACGGTATTCTTTGATCTCAGCCTCGGGAATGACATAGATCGCGCCAATATCTTTAACAGCTTCTTGCTTCAATACTTGGGTCGCTTCCTCATCAGGGAAATCAAAATCTCGTTGCGCAATCACGTAGCGCGGCGAAGAAGTACCCACATCGAGAGTTTCCAAGCGCGTTTCTCGAAAATGTAGAAAAAAAGCTAAAGCGAAGAGGAAACAGATGAGCAAAAGGATTCGTCGTGCTACCTGGCTTCCGCCAAACCACTGTTGCCACTTTTTAGAGGAAGCGGCCTTACGGTTTTCTTCATTGCGATGCTCTAGCATGCAGCCGACCATTCTCCTTTTCCGACATGATAGCAGAATCGGCGAAATTGCAGCTTACTTTTTCTTTGCACACATCCCATTCTTCCTTTTTAGTAAATTAAATTAATTATTATAACTTTTTTTTAATTTACATTTAATTAAAAATTTAATATACTAAATAAAAACCTAACCAAGGTTATTTATGTCGATATCAAATTTTAATCTTAAAAAACAAATCGCTATATCTGGAGTTGCTGGGGCTCTTGCAGGGGTCAAAACCGGCGCTTCTGTCTTAGTAGCAACAGCCTCAAGCGGCGTAGCAGGAGGAGTTACAGGATTATTCCTAGGTAAAATCGTCCCTCTAATAGGCGAGCCCACACCTAAAAAAGTGACCATTCTAGGAGCAGTTTCTTTAGTTGCCATGGCGTTGCTGGCTCCCCCTATAAGCCTTGCTCAGGCAACCTCTTATGTTTCGGGATTGGCTTGTGGCCTTGCGATTGGCTATGTACATCCTTATACTAGAGAGGATCTCCAAAACGCTTATCACTACATTTACCCAGAAGAGGAACAAGAACTTCAGGCAGGTCCTGTTGTGAATGACAATAAATATCAAGAATTTGAAGTGATCGAAGAGGATAAGCACAACCTTCCTGAAGACACCTATGATCCATCTTCAAAAAGTTTTGAACGGGTCATTTTTGATTAGCGAAATGGAGCTCATTTGTGCATAATTTGCTATGAAGAGGCAATTGCAAACCCTCTTTTAAACCAAGAGGCACATGAGCTACCAACCTAGCCCTAGAAAATTCCGACCTCAGACTTTTTCCAGCGTTGTTGGACAAGAAGCGATCGTCACCACCTTAAAAAACGCTCTTCGTCACAACCGGCTCGCTTATGCCTATCTTTTTTGTGGCTCTCGTGGGACGGGAAAAACAACGCTCGCTCGCCTCCTGGCCAAAGCGATCAACTGTCACCACCTCACTGAAGAAATGGAACCATGTAATGCCTGCCCATCGTGCTTAGACATGATGGCGGGGAAGTCATTGGATATTTTGGAAATAGATGGCGCCTCTAACCGAGGCATTGACGATATGCGCACACTGAACGAAACAGTGGGCTACGCTCCAGCATCATGTCGGTATAAAATCTACATCATCGACGAAGTGCATATGCTCACCAAAGAAGCGTTTAATGCCCTTCTAAAAACACTAGAAGAACCTCCTTCCCATGTGAAATTTTTTTTTGCAACAACTGAACCTCACAAGGTTCTGCCCACAATTGTTAGTCGCTGCCAACGTTTCGATCTCAACCGGATTACGCAGGAATTGATGATCCATAAGCTCAAGAGGATCACAGATGAGATGAACATAGCTTGTGACGAACAGGTCTTTTCTTTAATTTCTCAGCTATCTGAAGGATCTTTGCGTGATGGGGAGTCTTTGCTCGATCAAATCATCTGCTCCACAGAAGCTCCCATTACCACAACCCAAGTTTCACGCGTGTTAGGTCTTGTCCCTCACCAAGTCCTTTTTGCTCTCGATAAGGCGTTTGAAAAGCACTCTCTCTCTTATGCATTTGAACTAACAGAAGAGCTTTTTACATCGGGTAAAGACATCGCTTACTTTCTCGACACCCTGCTTGAACATTACCGCACCCTTTTGCAACTCAAACTCGGTAAACAACCCTCTTTGATTCACGAAAGGGAACACTATATCGCTTCAGCAGCTCTGTATTCAGAAGAACAATGCCTGTACATTCTCGATTATTTAATCGAATGGCAACAGCAGTTAAACCGGATCCCGTTTAAGCGCATCTTGCTAGAAATGATCTTGCTCCATCTCATTCGCTCGAAATACCGCTTATCGCCAGCCACTCTTGTGAAACGCTTAATGGATTTAGAGCAACGAGCACCGTCCTCTCTTCTTCACAAAGAAGAAGTAGCCTCTGTGGCTCAAGTGCCAGAGAGAGCCCCTATCACCGAAGCTCGCACGTCTACAATCACTAAGGAAGAAAAGCAGGAGCTTCCAGCAAAAGAACCTGTAACTATCCAACAGCCTACGCGACCCAATCCTGCGCGCTATGATACTTTACTGCGTTTTGCTGCTGTGGAACTAGAAGGAACAACTAAAAAAGAGGGATAACAACATGGGCAGTGGATTTTCCAGAATGAAAAAGCAAGCTAAACTCCTCGAAAAACAGCTGGAAACAGCACGAGAAGAGATGAAGCAAAAATTAGTCACTGGCAGCAGTGGAAATGGTCTTGTCACTTTAGCGTTGAATGGTCAAAAAGAACTTCAAGGCATCACAATCAAGCCAGAATGCATCGATCCCAATGATGTGGAAGGGTTACAAGATTTAATCAAAGCGGCACATGCTGATGCGATGTCAAAATTAGGAGATGATTCTTCCTCACCCATTCCTTCTGATTTGAGCATGTTTCTATGAAAAAATCTCCCTATGACTCCATGTTAGAGCTCGGTAAGACATCGAGCCTGTTGTCATCTGTTCAGTCTTTGGCTGAATGGGATCTAGAGACCTACATGCCAAAAGATGCGATTGATGTCCGCTCTGCTCAAATTGAACTCTTGGCAAATCTCGTTCACAAATCAAAGACAAGCAAGGCCTTTGCTAAAGCCTTGAACACTGTGATCGACCTAAAAACAGGTGAAATTAATGACGACAAGCTATCACCCCCTCAAATCGCCGCGGTGCGCGAGTGGCGCCGAGATTATTTAAAATGCGTTAAACTTCCCGCTTCCTTCATTAAACAGTATGCACGCACTGTATCAACCGCTTCTCATGCATGGAAAACAGCTAAGAGTCACAATGACTTCAAAAGCTTTGCTCCTCATCTAGACAAAGTCGTTTCCTTATGCCGCAAAAAAGCCGATCTGTTGGGATTTAAAGATCATCCTTACGATGCTTTGCTAGATCTCTATGAACCAGAAATGAAAGCCTCTTATCTCACTCCTCTCTTTGAGCAATTGAAGCTTCCTTTGAAACAGCTTTTAAAAGAGATCAAGTCAAAACCTGCCATCAAAGATGATTTTCTTTACTACCATTGCCCTAAGCACAAACAAATGGATTTCTGTGAAAAAATATTGCAGAAAATGGGTTTTCATCAGGGGGAAACCTCAAGACTGGATTTGTCCGCGCATCCTTTTTGTACAGGGATGCATCCAAAAGATACGCGGATGACCACGCTTATTCACCCCGATAACATCACATTTGCCATTTTTGCAGTGCTTCATGAGGGTGGGCATGGGTTATACAGCCAAGGTTTACCTGTAGAACATTACGGTTCGCCCCTCTGTGAATCTGTTTCATTAGGTATTGATGAAAGTCAATCCCGCTGGTGGGAAACTTTGATTGGACAAAGCGATCCCTTTTGGCGCTATTTTTTTCCCATCTTACAACACCATGTTCCAGACCCTTATGCGCACATTACCTTTGAGAATTTTTATCGCGCCATCAACAGCGTAAAGCCAGGTTTAATCAGAATCGAGGCTGATGAAGTGACCTACAACCTCCATATCATCGTGCGATTTGAAATTGAAAAAGGCCTCATTGAAGGAAGCCTTAAGACCAAAGATATCCCCTCCTTTTGGAATGAAAAGATGCGCGATAACCTAGGAATTGCCCCTCAATTTGATGGAGAAGGATGTTTACAAGATATCCATTGGTCGCTGGGTTACATTGGCTATTTTCCCACTTACACATTAGGCAATCTCTATGCAGCTCAATTCTTTAGCGTTTTTGCAAACACCTTTCCCAATTGGCAGGAGAAAGTCGCTCAAGGCGATTTAGCATTCATCAAAGAATGGTTGCATCAGAATATTCATCAACATGGCAGACGTTATACACCACAAGAGCTATGTAAAAGAATAAGCGGTAAAGAATTAAGCGAAAAGCCATTTATCGAATACTTAGTGAAAAAATACAAAGCACTTTACGACATCACACTGTAAAGGCAATTGCCTCTATAAAAAAGCCTTAAGGAGAAACTCCTTAAGGCAATAAAATCGTAGATAAAATGACGGTTTATCGTTTAGAGAACTGGAAGCGTTTACGAGCACCGGCGAGACCGTATTTTTTACGCTCTCTTTTACGAGGATCTCGTGTTAAGAAGCCAATGACTTTTAAGTCGTGTCTTCTATCTTTATCTTCTTCAACGAGAGCTCGCGCCAAACCTAGTCGTGTCGCTTCAACTTGACCTTGAATTCCACCACCTTTAACGCGAACAATAAGGTCATAGCGTTCTGTTGCGGCAGATACCTTTTCTAAAGCGGATAAGATGGTTTGTCTTTGAAGAGGACTTGGGAAGTACTCATCAAATTTCTTTCCATTGACATCCACTTTCCCAGTTCCTGGACGGAGTCTAACTGAGGCAACAGCTGTTTTTCTTCTTCCTGTACCGATGAATTCTTGAGCTTTCATAAATCCTAACAAATTTTAGATGTTCACTGGGATTGGGGTTTGCGCTTCCATGTTATGCTTGTCATCTGCACAAACGCGAAGTTTCTTTAATTGAGCTTCACCAAGACGCGTTTTAGGCATCATCCCTTTAACCGCGTGGAAGATAATATACTCAGGTTTACGCGCTTGCATGACTCTATAAGGGATTTCTCGCAATCCGCTCATAGAACCCGTATAGTAACGGTAAAGCTTTTGTGCAGCTTTTGCACCGGTTACTTTAATTTTGGCTGCATTGATGACAATGACACCATCACCTGTATCGATATGAGGAGTGAAATCAGTTTTATGCTTTCCACGTAAGACTTTCGCAACTTCTGTAGCAAAACGCCCCAGAGTTTTCCCAGATGCATCTAATATGAACCACTTACGTGCTGGCAGAGCTTCTTCTTTCGCGATTAAAATCGTTTTGTTCTTTTGCTTTATCATGGATAGAATCCAATAAGGTTGAATGATCCTTGTCTATAAAAATATAAGGAATCGCAAGTCTACTTTTTTTATTCATTTTTGCCAATCAATTTTCTCCACCACCAATTAAAAAAAACACTGACAAGGAAATCAGCACACCGCCCATTGCAAAATTAATTTTTTACCACAGAGAAAAGGAGAGCACAGAGAAAGATTTCAAGGTCAATCAACTTATTAACCTCCTCTGTGCTCTCCTTTTCTCTGTGGTAAAAAATTTTTCAAACTTGAATCAAACCAAGCTTGACAATTGACCTGCTTTTTCTCTGCAGCCAACTAATTATTCTCTAACTTGCAAAAAGATCGCGTGTTGCGCTAAACTATACGCTAAATTTTTATATGACTTTACGGATCTTATGCGCTCGTTAAAAACTTTTTTTCTTAAAACATACGGCTGTCAAATGAATGAGCTCGATTCAGAGATCATGGTTGGCTCACTTGAAAAGCGAGGCATGACTCGCATCGATGATGAAACCCAGGCTGACTTATTGATTTTTAACACTTGCTCTGTTCGAGATTTAGCTGAGCGCAAGGTAATGGGCAAAATCGGACAAATCGGCCGCAGCAGCGTGAAACGATCGATTATTGGCGTGACAGGATGCATGGCCATGGCCAAAAAGGAAACTCTTTTCCGAAAACTTCCCCATATTGACTTCGTCCTAGGAACTAATAACATCAGCGATCTCAATGAAGTCCTCGATGATGTTTTAGCCACAGGAAAGCAATTCATTCGCACGGATGATCAGTTTGAAGAAAATTTAGATTACCTCATCACCAAAAGAGACGATCCGGTCAAAGCCTTTGTTTCGATCATCCGCGGCTGCGATAAGTTCTGTACCTACTGTGTGGTTCCCTACACAAGAGGGCAGGAGGTTTCAAGACCTCCCGACAATATCATTGAAGAATGCACGCGCTTGGTTCAGCAGGGATATAAAGAAATTACCTTACTGGGGCAAAACGTCAATAGCTATGGAAAAGACAAACCCGAATGGAATTGCCTTTTCCATGATCTACTCTACCGCCTAGATAAGATTCCAGGTCTAGAGAGAGTTCGGTTCATGACCTCTCATCCCGTTGACATCACTCTTGAGTTAATGCAGGCCATTCGAGATCTGCCTTCTGTTTGCGAGTTTGTCCACTTTCCTTTCCAAGCTGGTTCCAACCGCATTTTAAAGAAGATGCACCGGATTTATACCATTGAGAAGTACCTAGAAAAAGTACAGCTCTTAAGAGAAATCGCACCTAATGTAGCGTTGGGAACCGATATCATCGTGGGATTTCCTACGGAAACGGAAGAGGAATTCCAGGAGACGTACGACATCTTCAAACAGATCCGTTACTCTGTGGCTTTTATCTTTGCCTACAGCGCTCGCCAAGGCACTCCTGCCTTTCGTTGGAAAGATGACATCCCTGAACAGACCAAGGGAGAGCGTTTACAACGACTTCTTAACCTCCATCTCGAGATCTGCGCAGAGCAACGCGCCGAAATGCTCGGTCAACAGATCGAAGTTCTTGTAGAACGGCGCAATCGAGATGAAAAGCATCTCAAAGGACGCACGCGCTGCTGGAAGAATGTGATCTTCTCTGGAAGCGATCAGTTAATTGGCACGCTACAGACAGTCAAAGTCACCGGCTTTAGCCATCAAACACTGATTGGTGAAATCATCAATAAATTGTCTCTTTAGCGAACTAACTTCTAAAAAACTCGTTTAGATCATCTTCCATAGCAAGAGGACCTTGTGATTCTTCACTGGAAAAGGGACTTAGTTCTTCTTCACTGGAAAAGGGACTTAGTTCTTCTTCACTGGAAAAGGGACTTAGTTCTTCTTCACTGGAAAAGGGACTTAGTTCTTCTTTGCTAGCGAGAAGAGGCAGTTCTTTTTTGCTAAGAAGGGGACTTAGTTCGCCTCTTCTAGAAGAAGGGGTTAAAGGGCCTTCTATAATACATATTGCAATTTGCTCCAACACGTTACGATAGGTTGGGCCTCTAAATGAATGATCGCCATAGACAGATCTAATATGCGACCGAGGTTCTTGACTATCGTAAACATGAACTTCTCCTTGAACCTGAAGAGGTCGACCTAAGATATAATTAAGCATATTTTGTATCGGATGGGGAGATAAACTTGGCACAATATCGGCACTTGAAACATGGTGTATCGCCTTAGGATTAACACTTGGAGATCCCAAATAATGTGCAACAATGCGCTCTCTTTCTGCTGGCGTTAATAGTTCCATTGCAACCGTAGAGACTATTCCACCTCGAGAGTGTGCATAATGAATAATTTGCGATTGTCCTTCTTCATCAAATGCTTCCATATCCATTTCTTTTAATAGCCTTTTCCATAACGCAGCCAATCGTCGTGATGCTTCCGGAATAGCGCCTATAGTGACAACTATAGCTGCTTGAAACAGATCACTAACTGCTCCCTGCGATGGGTCTGCTACGAAGTCAACGCGACAGCCATTATTGATTTCTGAAATCATCTCCGCACTGGTTTTCGCACTTTCATAAGAATTGAGTATACCGTTCACGAAAGTAATGCTTAAAGGGATCCCACCCAAAAAAAGTCTACGACCTTCTATTTTGCCAGTATACTCATTTAAAGTTGGTGATTCGTCTATCTCTTGTTTTTTAGTGAAGCCGATAGGAGCATACCAGAAGCTACAACAGTACCTGCGATTAAATTACTCGACATGTTCACCTTATTTTATTAAATTATCAATTAATTGTTTGTTTTATATAAACTCAATTATATCATAGTGATAAATTTATTTAAATTATAATATTATAAATATTATTTACAAATATTGCTAAGTTGTTTATAATTAATGAATTATAATTAAAACATAGATTATGTAATATTTTTCAGTAAATTGTGGATTTATTACTTCGTAAATTAATAAAAATTTATGGTTTATTAACATTTCTTAATATTAATAATAATTTAGAAATTTAACGATGACACTATCATTACTCGGTTTGGTATCTTTAACTTTACCAACGTCAGTTTTTAAGAAGAACTTGAGCATTCAGAGATAGATTAGAAACTAAACATCCCACACTGGGGTGGGATGTCATGAAATAGGATAATCTATCTAGTTCTATAGCTGATTCTAGCAATTAAAAGTCCAGCTAGGAACCAACCGATGATAAGATCGAAAAAGATGGTCAACGTGTAGCAGCCTGAAAAGCCCCACCATATCCAAGCTGGCATCACACCTAGTAAAGCAGCAGCTACACCAAACAGCGTAACAAAAATGACCGCGTTCCAATAACTTAGTCTCGATAACAGCAACATCCAAGCCACGATGGCAGCTCCAATGATATACGTGAATAGCGATGTTAAAAAGGGCATCACCGAACATCTGTTGACCCCGCATAATTGAATAGAAGCAAACATCACAGGACCGCAATCCATTAAATTTCTGCTTTCTTCAATATCGCAAGGGGGAGTACAACAATCATACCCATAAGTGTTAGGTAAGATGTACATTCCACTGCAGGGAGCATTTTTTCTAATGACCTCAGCAACTTTGCATTCATTGCAAAATTTATTGAACGATCTTGCATGCCATGGAAGAACCATCCAGGATAACAATCCCCAGATAAAAATGATAATTCCCCCTAACACCGCGCATTTGATCAGCGGAGCATGTCTGACTATAACTTTTCTCATACAACCTCTATATAGTTGTGATTCAACAATAAGTCCACCTATATAGAGATCTCTATTTTCACTCAAATCATTTTTAAGCCATAGTCTCATCGATGGCTGTAGCGTTCTTATTGTAAGCTTCGATCAGAAGTTGGGAAATTTCTGCTGAAGAATGCAAACTGAGAGCTCTACTTGCCAGTTCATAAGCAGAGAGTAAACTTGTCTGTCGAATAGCTCTTTTGACTAAAGGAATATAACGTGGTGAACAGGAAAATTCGTCCACGCCTAATCCCAGTAATAAGGCAATGAATAAAGGGTTAGAAGCTATTTCCCCACAAATCGTCACATGAAGACCATAGCGCTTCGCTTCAGTAACGACCATTTTGATCATTCGGATGACACTCGGATGTGCCGGGTAACAACAATCGCTCATCACAGGGTTGTTTCGATCAATTCCCAACGTATACTGAACGAGATCGTTGGTGCCGATCGATAAGAAATCGCAATGTTGTGCTAAAGCATCACATATTAAAACAGCAGAAGGAACTTCGATCATACAGCCGATGGGAAGATGGGGGAAAAATTGGAGCCCTTGAGCATGAAGTCCTTCCTCTACTTCAGTAATCAGTTTTCTCGCTTCGGTCAATTCCCCTACATCAGAAATTAAGGGAAGTAAAATGCGCACATTTCCATGAGCAGCAGCTCTAAGAATCGCTCGGAGCTGTGTCTTAAAAATCTCTTTGTGTCGCAGTAAAAACCGAATACCCCTGCAGCCTAAAACAGGATTGGCTTCTTTTAAAGTAAGCTCCGACAGATCTAATTGCTTGTCTCCTCCAATATCAAACACTCGAATAACAATAGGTAATGGTGCTACTTTTTTGATCATTTCTAAGTAGGCATTATACTGTTCCTGTTCGGATGAAAACAAAGCGCGATTCTGAAAAAAAAGGTATTCAGTGCGCAATAAACCTACCCCTTCGGCGCCCAATTGCTCTAAATTATCCAAATCGCTTAAGTGTCCTACATTAGCAAACACTTGCACCTGACAACCATCCATAGTCTCAGCATCGTAATGCACTTCCTTTTGCAAAAGCTGTTGAGATGTTTTTAGGCATGTTTTCCGATGACGGTATTTTTCTAGCGTTTCTGGAACGGGATTAAAGATCACCTCTCCTGTCTTACCATCTACGATGACATAGTTAGGTCGATTCTGTTGCAATTGAAAGATATCCACGGAGGCGACAAAAGGAATTCCTTTAGCTCGTGCAATAAGAGCAGCATGAGAGTTTCCACCTCCACCTTGTGTGACAAACGCACTGACTCTTGACCCATGAGCCGAAGCCGTATCAGAGGGTACGAGTTCTTTGGCAAAAACGATCGAATGCATGGGAAGTTCGGAGAAGGGCAAATGCGAAGGGATAGGACTTAAATGCCCTAAGATGCGCTTGGCGAGATCCATGACATCCAAGAGCCTTTGACGGAAATACTGATCGCGATTCTCAGAAAACCGCTTAGCGTATTCTGCTAATACAGAATGAAAAACTGCTTCTGTATTTTGCATCATCTCGCGGATTTTCTCTTCCATGTCTGTTGTCATTAAGGGATCTTCGAGCATCAAGAGATGAGCATCGATGATCATGACAGCTTCAGAAGACCCCACAGAAGCCAAATCTTGTTGAATCCTCTGCAGATCTTCTCGACTAGAAAATAAGGCGCGTCGATAGCGAGCGATTTCCTCATCGACCTCTCCTATTGTGATGGGAAAGATAGGGATTTTTCTTTCTTTGACATCCAAAAAGAAAGGAATGCCAATCGCAATGCCTTCACTGACTGGCGAACCTTGTATTCGAATCTCTTGCAATCCCATTTTATTCTCCGAATTGCTTATCAAATAACTCCACAAGCTTATCCATGGTTTGTTGAGCATCATCCCCTTCTACAGTGATTGCTATCAGAGAATTTTTCGTTGCAGCCAACATCAAAACGCTCATGATACTACGCGCATTGACAGTTTCTTTTCTGTAAGTGAATGAAACGACCGATTTGGTTGTTTGCAACATTTTTACAATAACTGTCGCTGGGCGCGCATGCAAACCCAAAGCATTTTTAACCCTAATTTTGCGGAAGATTTTCACGCAGTGATTTCCCTTCGCTTTGCTTTTTAGAAATGGTTTCAAGTAACTTAACGTTGAATTCTTTGGCGGAATGATAACCCATCTGCTTTAGGCGATGATTTAAAACAATGGTTTCGATGAGAAGCACTACATCTCTACCCGGTTTAACGGGTAAAATATGATAGGGAATCTTAACTCCTAAAATATCGCAGAATTTCTCATCTAATCCCACTCGATCATAAAAACGGCGATCATCCCATTCTTCTAACTTGACGATCAAATCGATCTCTTTATCATCTCGGACGCACACCGCCCCATAAAGATGAGCGACATTGATAATTCCAATGCCTCTGATCTCCATTAAATGCCGCGTAATTTCAGGCCCTGAACCTTCAAGATAAGCGCTTTCACGTAAACGAATGCGTACGACATCGTCGGAAATCAACCGATGTCCTCTTTCAATCAAGCCAAGAGCAGCTTCGCTTTTTCCTACAGATGAATCCCCCTGAATCAATACGCCCACGCCAAAGGCTTCAACTAAAGTTCCATGGTACGTTGTAGTCGGTGAAAATTCTTCTGCAAGAATGATGCTGACTTTACTTAAGAGATCGACAGCTTTCATCGTCGAACGAAATAATGGAATACCTGCACTTCTACAATAGTCGACTAATTCTTTCACTGCCCGGTAGCGGCCAGCGACAATGACTGCGGGAATTTCTGGTGATAAAATCGAGTTCAACCGCTGAATCCGTGTTTTTTTATCTAAATCGCGCAAGTACTGATTTTCAACGTTACCAAAAATGAGAAAACGCTTGGCCACATAACTTTTCAAATAACCAGATAAACTAAGGCCTGGGCGTTGCACTTCAGCAACTTTGATCACTCGCTTAATGTCTAGGTTGCCTGCAGTAAGAGTTAAACCGAGAGACTCTTTGTATTTCTCATAGAGCTCATTAACAGTATACATCATTAACCTGTGCTAGCAACAAATGCGGCAATCTTTTACGGAAGTATATATCCATTGTAAGAAGGAGTGACATTTTCATCCAGAACCTAAGTTAGACGCAAGAGAAACTGTAAATGAACGCTTTTTTTTATGAATTGTGATATAAAGAGTCTAAACCTTTAAAACGAAAGAGTGGACTTTTTATGGCGTATCCCAAAGTTGTGATTATTGGTGGCGGTTTTGCTGGGTTAAACGTGGCGAGATCTCTTAAAAAGACAAAACTCCAAGTTCTGCTAATCGACAAGACGAATCATCACTTATTCCAACCTTTGCTCTACGAAGTAGCCACAGCAGCTCTCTCTCCCGGTGAAATCGCTACCCCTTTGCGAGAAATATTGCGCAAGCAAAACAATACCACTGTGATCATGGGGGAAATTACTCTCATTAATAAGGAAGCTAAACAGATCACACTCTCTAATGGTGACATCATCGGCTATGATTTTCTGGTGATTGCTACTGGTGCTAGACATTCGTATTTTGGCAATGACCAATGGGAAATTTTTGCCCCTGGACTTAAAACAATCAGCGACGCATTGAAAATTCGCGAACAAATCCTGATCTCCTTTGAAAAAGCTGAAAGATTAGATAACATGGTCGAAGCTTCTAAGTATTTAAATTTCGTCATCATTGGCGGTGGCCCCACTGGTGTAGAGATGGCAGGAGCTATTGCAGAAATAGCCAATAAAACTCTCTTTCAAAATTTCAGAAGAATCGCTCCTGAAAAATCCAAAATTTATCTCGTTGAAGGTCTTCCACATATTCTTCCCAGTTATCCTGCCTCTCTTTCTGCATACGCAAAAAAAGATTTAGAGAAAATGGGTGTAACTGTCATTACAGGTAAAAAAGTGACCAATATCACTGATCGGGGCGTTCAAGTAGAGGAAATGTTCTTAGACTCAATGAATGTGATTTGGGCTGCCGGCAACCAAGCTTCCCCCCTGCTAAAAACTCTTGGAGTACCTCTAGATCGATCAGGACGCGTGCAAGTCGAACCAGATCTCAGTATCCCCAATCACCCTGAAGTCTTTGTGATCGGCGATGCAGCTTGTGTTCTTTCAAAAGAAGGGAAGCCCTTACCAGCGATTGCTACTGCAGCCATCCAAGAAGGAAAATATATTTCGCATCTCATTAAAAATGAGACCCCCAAAGCACAGAGAAAACCATTCCAATTTTTTGATAAAGGCAGCATGGCGACCATAGGAAAGATGAAAGCCATTGCCATGATGGGTTCGCTGAAGGTCACGGGATTGTTAGCGTGGTTAATGTGGGCATTCATCCACATTGTCTATTTAATCGGATTTCGCAGTAGGGTTACCGTCATGGTGGAATGGGGGATTACTCTGCTTACCAATCAACGAGGTGTACGCCTCATCAACCGTCCAATCGATGAGAAACGCAAGTAAAGTTGCTTACTTCTATATCAAAAACTGGATATACGACTATCCTCAGCAGTTTTGGCATAGAAATCCCGCACTTCTATTGGGCCTTATATGTTTATTAGGAACCGCAGCTGGCATCAACTGGGATCCTATCTACTTCCTATTGATTCCTTGGTTGATGACTACTAAATACCGTTTCTTACTTATCGCAACAGCCTTAAGCCTTCTTTCTTTTTTTTGGGCCTCTTCCCATGCACGTCATACCCGTTTATCCCTACAACCTTTATCAGGAGAGGGGTTATTTCACATCGATCAATTATCCGTTCAACAATCGCCTTTTGGTCGTTCATTCCATTATAAAGGAACATTAAAATGGTTTGAGGGTTCGGGAGGAGAACGCTTTCTCAATTTACCCTGCCATATCTTTTGCCCTTTAAGTCAACATGCACCCTCTGCAGATAAGGATTATCTCATCACCGGCACACTTCTTCAAAAAAAAGAACGGGTTTTTTCGTTGAAACCCGATAAAAAAATCCCCTGGAAAGCAGTGGAAGACTCTTGGAGCATTGCCGCATGGCGTTACCGTGCCAAGCACACTGTTTCTTTTTTTATTAAACAACACATACAAGATGCGCCCAGCGCCACTTTTTTAAGCGCCTTGATCACCGGAGAGATCGATGAAAGAAACTTAAGGTTGGATTTTGGACGTTTAGGTCTTCAGCATATCTTAGCCATTTCCGGGTTCCACTTTTCATTCTTCGCTTTAGCTCTCAATGTCTTATTGCGCCCATTTGTCTCTTTTCGAATCCGGATCATTTTGTTAGTGAGTTGCTTGACTCTTTATTTCTTTTTTTTAGGTAACGCTCCCTCCATCCTTAGAGCTTATGCTGCCATTTCCATTTTTTTCACAGGTCAATACATCAATCGACGTGCCATTGGGCTCAACACCTTAGGCGTCGCTTTAATACTGGAATTACTCATCGATCCCTTAACAGTGACTCAACTGAGTTTTCAATTGAGCTTTTTATGCACATTAGCTTTGTTATTACTTTATCCCTTTACCCATTCCATCATCCATTTCGTCCTGCCACAGCGAACCAAGAACGAGGTGCTCATGATGAGCCGTTTTCACCAACACGGCTATTTGCTCTCTTCCCTACTTCGCAAGGTACTTTCTCTCAATATCTCGGTGCATTTGTTATCCTTACCCGTTCTTCTTTTCCTGTTTCATCGGTTTCCTCTGCTGAGCTTGATCTATAATCTGTTTTTCCCGTTTTGTGTCATGCTCTCTCTCTCTCTTTTCTGTATAGCCCTTATACTATCCATTTGTCCTCCGCTTAGCGCCTGGATTCATGCGTTGAATTCCATGTGGACAGCAGAATTGCTAGAACTCACCTCTCATCCCCCTGCCTATTTTGATTGTGTCATTCATTGTAATGCATTGACGTTTGTTCAAGTCGTGCTCTGCCTGAGTATTTTATTTTATGTAGGCATGAACTTTTCGATGAAACAACGCCTTGAGTCCGTGGTATGATCTCCAAATTGAATTTGCGATATAATAAAAAAATTATCGAATTCTAGCTTTTCCATAGCTCGCCCGAACTGAGTCATTCCGCTGCCCTTTAAAGATCTTTCTCGATTCACTCTGAATACTGTGTGCTTATCGGGATAAAAATCCAGTGGGCTAGCATATTTTTCCAAGTACATCCGAGTAGATTCAAAATAATCGAGGACATTCTCCGAATAATGATCCTTGATGAGGCCTAAGACCACTCCTTGAGAGTAAATGAGATTGCTCTTTTTCCCCACCTGCCTGGAAATCAGCCCCTTCGCCCTTCAGCTCTTAATCTTTAGAGAGCCGTTTTGACCTCTCTATTGCTAAGTCTTAAATATTCAGATGCTTGCGATGTTGTTAGCCGTCTTTCATGCACCTTTGTCATTACTTCTAAACGACTTAGTTCCTTATTACTTATAGAAATGAGTCCTTCCATTCTTGTCACCTCATAAGCACCACTTACTTCTGGTTAACAAAGGTGACATTTTAATTTAATGCCCACAAATTAAAAATAATATTTACATAAAATTAAATTATAAATATAATGTATTATGTTAATAACCATAATTACAATTAGGAGATTTAACAATGTCATTCTTAGGTTCTTTAAGATTAGTTCCCTTATTTTTCCCAGCGGCAGCTCCTGTTTTGCCAGCGGCAGCTCCTGTTTTACCAGCGGCAGCTCCTGTTTTGCCAGCGGCAGCTCCTGTTTTACCAGCGACAGCTCCTGTTTTGCCAATGGCAGCTCCCGTTTTACCAGCGGCAGAGCGTGTTTTACGAGCGACAGCTCCTGTTTTGCCAGTGGCAGCGCGTGTTTTATCAACGACAGCTCCTGTTTTACTACTGGCAGCGCTTGTTTTACCAGAGGCAGCGGAGCCAGCAGCGCCTATTTATGGCTGCCTAGATCTTTCTGGAATGCTCGATTTATCGGATGACCGTCTTATGGACATTCTTGATAAAGCAAGCAAAAGTGGTGCTCTCATTACCTCTATTAATCTAAGAGGGTGCTATAACATCACAGATACTGCCCTTGCCTATCTAGTAACTCTCCCATCTCTAAGCTCACTTAATCTAAGCAGGTCCTATAAGATCACAGATAAAGGCCTTGCTCTTCTATCAAATAGCACATCTCTAACCTCACTTGATCTAAGCCTCGGCTTAAACATCACAGATGCTAGCCTTATCCATCTATCAAAACTCAAATTTCTAAGATCACTTAGTCTAAGCAATTGCCATAATATCACAGATGCTGGCCTTTTCCATCTAGTACGTCTCACATCTCTAAGCTCACTTGCTCTAAGCTGCACAAACATCACAGGTACTGGCCTTGCCCATCTATCAAAACTCTTATCTCTACGCTCACTTGATCTAACCAAGTGCTATTACATCACAGATGCTGACCTTTTCCATCTAGAAGCTCTAACATCTTTACACACACTTAATCTCAACTGGTGCCTAAACATCAAAGATGCTGGCAGCCTTGCCTCCCTTCTAGTATCTCTCAAATCTCTAAACTTACTTAATCTAGATTATTCGGGGATTACCTTCTCGGATGCGCAAAAGCTTAAGGCGAAACTGAGCATTCAGGGAGAAAGAGAACCAGAACTCCTCTCTCGTCATCATGGTCTAATGAGATTGAACATCCCCAAACGTTCGACAAACTGGGAAATAACTAAAACTCCAAGTAACTAGCCCCTCTTCCATCGGAGGCCATCTAAAAGAAGAACACTCTTAATTCATTAGGATCGAAGGATTGAAAAATAAACAGGAAAAGCATCTAAATACACTTAGAACTTAGAATGGCGGGATCTACATTGCTAGAACTCGCCTCTCATCCCCTGCCTATTTTGATTGTGTCATTCGTTGCAATGCTTTGACGTTTGTTCAAGTCGTGCTTTGCCTGAGTATTTTATTTTACCTGGGCATGAACTTTTCGATGAAACAACGCATTCAATGTTAAACACAAAGTCTTAATGGCGACGTCTGAATAGTGTGATAGCCCCACCTATGACAATTAAAACGACTCCCATTATGATGTACGTCATGGTCTTATTAGTGTAATGCCCTGTGACACTATTCGTGATCTCCTCACCCACTTTATCCGTGGCATTGATCCCAAAATAGAGCAAAATAATCCCTAAAACTAGCAAAGTTAATCCTACGATCATTTTAAAACTCATCATTTTCTCCTTTAATTATGAACCTTTCCTAGCTCATCTATTACATGAGCTTAGATTATTTTAAATTATTTTTATCAACTGAGCTATGGGACATGAATCATTTCTTCTGATAATTGAACGCCTGAAGGACCGTTTTAGCTAGTTCCCGAATTTCGAGCCATTCAGGCGTATTAATAAGCTGTTCTGTAGATTTATACGGATAAAACACCTCATATATTTCAGTAAAAATATCCAACTTCTTATGAAGCTCCATAAGTATTCGAAGTTGGGTATCTGTTATTTCAAAATCTCTCTAAAATTATCTAAAATGGGACTCCCATCGTCAAAAAAATCTAAAAGTGTATCATCAATATCATCACATTCAGGTCCTTCAATTCTCACCCATACTCTCTCTTGATATTTTTGATCAGAAATACCAGCAATGTTCTCAAGAAAACTATCTAATCTTTGTCGTCTATCAATATTCAAAATCAATTACTCCGATAAATATATTCTTCAAGTGGAATGTGGGCCTCCGAAGAATTGAAGTTGTTTACTTTTGTGCCAGTAGAGAAAATACGCAAGAGCTTAAATTATTTTAAATTATTTTCATCAAGTGAGCCGTGAGACATGAATCATTTCTTCTGATAATTGAACGCCTGAAGAACCGTTTTAGCTAGTTCTCGAATTTCAAGCCATTCAGGCGTATTAATAAGCAGTTCTGTAGACTTATATGGATAAAACCCCATGTGTTTTAGTAAAAATATCCAACTTCTTATGAAGCTCCATAAGTATTCGATATTGGGTATCTGTTATTTCAAAATCTCTAAAATTTTCTAAAATGGGATTCCCATCGTCAAAAAAATCTAAAACTGTATCATCAATATCATCACATTCAGGTCCTTCAATTCTCACCCATACTCTCTCTTGATATTTTTGATCAGAAATACCAGCGATGTTCTCAAGAAAACTATCTAATCTTTGTCGTCTATTAATATTCAAAATTAATTACTCCGATAAATATATTCTTCGAGTGGAATGTGGGCCTCAGGAGAATTGAAGTTGTTTACTTTTGTGCCAGTAGCAAAAGAGCTTAAATTATTTTAAATTATTTTCATTAAACGAGCTATGACATGAATCCTTTCTTCTGATAATTGAAAGCCTGAAGGACCGTTTTAGCTAGTTCCCGAATTTCGAGCCATTCAGGGGTATTAATAAGCTGTTCTGTAGACTTATATGGATAAAACACCCCATATGTTTTAGTAAAAATATCCAACTTCTTATGAAGTTCCATAAGTATACGATGTTGGGTATCTGTTATTTCAAAATCTCTAAAATTATCTAAAATGGGATTCCCATCGTCAAAAAAATCTAAAATTGTATCATCAATATCATCACATTCAGGTCCTTCAATTCTCACCCATACTCTCTCTTGATATTTTTGATCAGAAATACCAGCGATGTTCTCAAGAAAACTATCTAATATTTGTCGTCTATCACTATTCAAAATCAATTACTCCGATAAATATATTCTTCAAGTGGAATGTGGGCCTTCGGAGATTTGTTAGAAACTATATTTCCATACTTATCAATAGATTTACCCTTGATCCGTTGGTTAACATATGGCTTCCTTTGGTGCGGGTGAGGACTATGAGGCTTACCCGGCATGACCCTTACATAGGTCCCCACGTCTGTTGGATGCACATATTTCATTCCGCCAGATTTATCTGTAAGCTTGATTCTATAATTCTCTGGAATGCCTTGAGGTCTAGGAAAAGTTTTTATTCCAGCCTCTTGAATAAGTTCCCTAAGCTGATTTTCCTCGAAGTATTTTCCCTTATGAATATCTAAAGAGGCTTCAGCGCTTTTATATTTCTCAGCAGACTCTCGCATTGCTCGCTTATAGATGAGTCCTTCGCCAATATTGGCGACTTTTTCTAAGTTTCCCGTTTTATCAATGAGTGCGACTTCTCGAGAGGCCAGCCCAGCCTCTTCGACCAAAGCTGTAGATTGTGAGCTCTCTCGAACCGCCCCTTTGAACTTTGAGGCGTTGAGTCCAAAGGGCAAAGGCAATAAACCTGAGGCAAAGTCGTTAATGAGACGCTCTTTTTTGGGAACATATGGATTTGTTGAAAGTAATCGATCGATTGTTTGATGCCCTGCTTCGATTAATTTTTCACAATTCTCCTTTGGAGAGAAAAGGTCGCTAGGCGGATTGGTAATAGATGGGAAAAGTTGGGAGCCCACTTCTTTGATCTCCTCGTTTAGCCTAGGGATAACAGAGACTAAATCGGCGATCCCCTCGAGAGCTTCGTGAGCAAAATTAGCTCCGAGTGTTTTAATCGTTTCACCTAAGGAGGCATCGGGAGTTATAGAGTAAAGCTCTTCTTCTAGAATCTGTTCCTTAAACGAAGAGACATGTTCATCGAGGATAGCTTGCAAAATGGGAGCTTGTGGTTCTTCTTTTTTTACAGGTTGGGTTTTATCTTCTTTTTCGGGTCCGGATGCGGCAACGCCGGCAGCAGCGGCTGCCGCTGTAGAAGCTGCTGCAATTGCACAAATAACTGCAGCTGTGCCGACGATTACCGCTGCGCCAATAAGAATAGCTTTTTTATTGCGTTTTACAAATTTTCTGGTTTGATCCCATTTCTCTTTAAACCAACTCTTACAAAGTATGATTTCACCCTGCTCACCGGACAAAACAATGTCGTAGCCACCGTCCTCACCTGCAAAAGAAAACAAATACTCACATGAATTCAATTCTTGAATATCTTGTTGAAGGGCCAAGCACTGAGCAGCGTCAGGTAACACGCCTTTTATTGCCAAGTTAGTAAGAAAATGGTTAATGCGCTCCAAATCTGCAAGACTGCATCTTTTCTCCAATTCGCCTGACTCGATGGCATCGATGAGGTTTGTAATTTCATCAAAAGAATAAAGATAATCCTTATCATGGGGTGAAGCTTGAGAGGCAATTAAAGGAACATTCCCTATAGGATAAAGCGCAAAAGAGGGAATTGTAAGAAGGAGAACTAAATGAACAAGAATCTTAAAACAGCGCATGGGATCGCCCCAGAAAAAGCTAATAAAAATTTAATTCCCTATAGACTATCAATATTTAAATTTTAAACTCTATCTTAAAATATCTCGAGGTCGTGTGATTGAATGCTGAACACGGAATTTGTACTACCTCTGGGGGTCAATGTTTACCTGTGCAATTCCGGCTCGACATCAAGCCCTATTTGACGCAAAATTGCAATCCGATGTACACTCTGCGGCTCACAGTATGTTTTGGCGGTCGTAGCTCAGTTGGTTAGAGCATTGGATTGTGGATCCAAATGTCGCGGGTTCGAGCCCCGTCGATCGCCCAGTTTTCTTCTACTTCTTTTCCTTGCCCTTGCCCTAATAGTGATTAAACCAAAGTATTAACCCAACTTGCCCCCCTATCCTCCCTTAGACGCGTAAGCGAGACAGGTAAGATGCAAGATTCGTGAGGAAGCCAAGGTAGTTCACCTTGGCGACGAACGAAGCGCAGCAGATTGCCTGTCGCAGCTCGCGGATAAAGGAGTAAGAGCGACAAAAAACGAACCCCATAATAAACTCTTAAGTGCCAACCAAGGAGTCTTTATGGAGTTGCAAGTTATTGCATTTTATTTTTTCGCAGATGAGCTCTTAAAAGCAAGCCATCTTTACGACGATCCTCAGGCTAAAATGACCAACGCAGAAATCATTACCACCGTTTTAACAGCTGCTCAGCTTTTTTGCGGAAATCAACGAACAGCGGCACATTTTCTCAAAACTTATCACTACATTCCAAATTTTCTTAGCGAGAGCCGTTTCAATCGTCGACTACATCGTATTCCGCATGTCATTTGGGAAAAACTTTTCTCAACCCTGTCGGAATATTTGAAACGGAAACATCCTTGTAATGAGTACCTGGTGCAGAAAATGCCATCAGCGCTTTCAAACGGTTTGATCTAAATCTTCCTCCAGGGGCGGTCATATATGGTGATAAGGCTTATAATTCCTATGAATACGAAGACTTTCTTGAGGAAAATGAGATCCACTTGGTTGCAGAGAGAAAAGAAAATTCAAAACGACCTCTAGACGGATGTTGTAAATTTTTACAAAATTATTGGCGCAAAAGAGTCGAGACCACATTTAGTCGGATCACTTCAATGTTCCCTAAGCACATTCATGCAGTCACGAGCAGAGGGTTTGAATTGAAGGTGTTTTCGTTTATTTTGGCTTATTCGTTACATTTATTGCTTTGAAACTCATTACCCGAAGGACTGGCTGCAACACACGATCTACTGCGCTTCTCTCCTCGCCAAGGTGAACTACCTTGGCTTTGTCGAGAATCTTGTATATCGTGGGTTTCGCTCAGTCCTTCGGGCAAGATAGGGGGCAAGTTGGGTTATTACCCATCTGAGTTTCCTACCCATTAATTGGGCAAGGGCACGGGCATGGGCAAGGAACTTTATTGACTAACACTCCCACTTCTTTCTATATTCTGAGATGGAAGAGGCACTTGCAAAACTCCGCGACCCAGAAAAAAACGATGATTTTTCTGGGTCGCGGAGTTTTGCAAGTGCCTCGGAAAATTAGGTATCGCTATGTCATGGTTAGAGGCTCTTTTACTTGGACTTATTCAAGGAATCACTGAATTTTTTCCTGTGAGCTCATCAGCGCACTTGAAGTTAGCCAAGATGTTGCTTGGCTCTCGAGATCAGTGTCTTCTCTTCGATCTCTTCTGTCATTTGGGCACATTGATTGCTGTCTTGATTTTTTTAAAACAGGAGATTCGCGATTTACTACAGGATCGTAAAAAGCTTGCTGTGCTCTTGATTGCTATGATCCCTTTAATTCCCGCTTATTTTCTATTAAAACCCCTGCGCGATTTTGCTTCACAACCTCAATATTTAGGCTTATGCCTCATGATGACAGGAGGTATCCTTTTCTTCGGATACCGCTATCGGATGCGAAGAGAGGCCTGTCAATCGATGAAAAGACAGATCAGCGATGCTTTATGGATTGGCACGATGCAATCAGCCGCTTTAATTCCTGGTATCTCACGCAGTGCTTCCACCATTTCTTGCGCGCGCATCTTAGGTTGGGATCCAGCTATTGCCGTTCGTTTTTCATTCCTTCTTTCGATTCCTACAGTGATAGGTGGTAATTGCCTGGAACTTTTAAAAATGGCATTATCCACTGTACCTGAGCAAGAGGTGGCTTTATCTTTTTGCTTGGCGGGATTTTTAACTTCTTGCGCAGCTGGTTTACTGATCATCCGCTTTGCTATCTCTTTACTAGAAAGAGGAAAATTACAACCGTTCGCTTGGTATTGTTTGACCATGGGAGCTATCACCACTTATTTCTTGAGCTTTTGAAAATGAAAAAAACTACGACAGACCAACCTGCCAAAACTACCCATCCCGAAATTAAGGGGCTAATTGTGCTGGGAATAAGCCTTATTCTCTTGCTTTCCCTCTTGAGTTTTCGCATTGATGACCCCCACCATAATTGGCTGGGTTACATAGGATGGGGGCTAGGGCTAACTTTGACGTGGCTGCTGGGAATTGGCAGTTACTTTTGCCTTGCCTTTTTGGGTTGGCTAGGTTGGCAATACTTGTTGAATCGCGAGATTAAGACTCCCCGATTAAAAATGACCTATTTTTCCATCTTTGTCATTTCGTCTTGCATCTTGTTTAATCTATGTGCTGAAGCGGGACTTCCCTTGACGTGGTGGGAACAACGCGTATACGCCGAATCGATCCTCTTTGATCTTCCTTACCCTCATCGAGTCACTCGCTACAATTTAGGAGGGGTTCCTCTCTATTATATCTATCGCGATTTACCTACGATCAATCTCCAGCGAATGCTCAGCAATGTCGGCATCACTTTAACCTTTTCTATTAGCATGATCGTGAGCTTTCATCTTCTCACCGAGTTGCGGCTTGGATCGATGATTCATCTCTTGAAAAAGGGATTTCAACAGATTAAATCGCTCATCGCTCGCTTTACCAGCTATTCAGAACAAGAATCTATCCCCTCGTCGCATGACACTATTGAACACACGTTAACAAAATACATCACGCCTCAACCGATCTACTCACAAAAAATAGAAAAAAAACAAGAGAGTAGCCAGCCAACAATCGTTAATAACATTCAAGAAAAAGAATCTCTTGCCTCTAAAACAACCAAACTTTCTAAAAAGCAAGGAGCTATCTCCGCTCAACAAGTAGCTAATGGAGATTTTACCACTTACACCCTCCCTCCAGCCTCTTTACTCAATCAACCCAAAAAAGTAGATCAACCCTCATTGAAAAAAGAACTCAAGAGACAAGCGGAGATTTTGGAAGAAACGCTCATGAGTTTTGGCATCGAAGCCAAGGTGGGACAAATCCATTGTGGTCCTACGATCACTTCTTTTGAAGTTCATCCCGCCATTGGTGTCAAAGTACAAAAAATTAAAACATTAGAAAATGACATTGCACTCAATTTACAAGCCAAATCGATCCGGATCATTGCACCTATTCCTGGAAAAGCAGCTGTCGGTGTTGAAATTCCCTCTCTTTATCCTCAAGAGGTCAGTTTTAAGGAACTTTTACTCAATTATCAGCAAACGCCTCGGAAAATGATGATCCCCCTTTTATTGGGCAAAGCGGTTCTAGGTGACAATGTGATCAGCGATCTAAGCAAGATGCCTCACTGCTTAATTGCCGGCGCGACAGGATCGGGAAAGTCGGTATGCGTGAATACGATCATCATGTCAATCTTGATGAATGCTCGACCCGATGAGGTTAAACTCATCATGATCGATCCTAAAAAAGTAGAGATGACACAATATACCTCTTTGCCTCACATGATTGCTCCCGTTGTCACGGAGGCTCATGGCGCTTACTCAGCTTTAAATTGGCTGGTAAAAGAGATGCAGTTGCGCTATGAAATTCTCAAACAACTCGGCGTGCGTAACATTCTCGCTTTTAACAACCGCGCGATCAATCGAGAGTTGGAGTCTTCCTTAAGTCTTTCCGTGCCGATTAAAATGCATGCGATTGTCGCTATCATAGATGAGTTTGCTGATCTCATGATGGCTTCTAGTTCTGATTTAGAAACCCCGATTGCTAGAATTGCTCAAATGGCCCGAGCTGTGGGTATTCACCTCATCTTGGCCACACAACGTCCTTCGCGAGAAGTGATCACAGGACTCATTAAAGCCAACTTTCCTACCCGCATCGCCTTTAAAGTAGCAAGCAGAGTTAACTCTCAGATCATCTTAGATGATGTTGGTGCAGAAAGTTTATTGGGCAATGGCGATATGCTCTTCTTACCTCCGGGTACTTCTGCTCTCAGCCGCGCTCAGGGCGCCTACGTCAGCGATGAAGAGATCCAACGTATTGTCTCCTTTATCTGCGATCAAGCTCCTGCCCGTTATCTGATCGAATCCTTCGATAAAATGCGCGTGGAGGATACTTCCTCATCAGACGATGCTTCCGATGGTGCGCGCGATAGCATGTACGATCAAGCGCACAGTCTCGTTCTTGACACTAAAACGGCTTCCACCACATTTCTGCAGCGCAAGCTCAAAATCGGCTATGCTAGAGCGGCTTCATTAATGGATGAATTAGAAGCTAAAGGAGTGATCAGCGCACAAGAAGGAGCAAAGCCCAGACGCATCTTAATCGATCTGCACGGATCTTCTCCTAAAAAGGGTTCTGTTCCCGATAACGAAGCCGACCTTTTTAATTGATATTCTCTCAGAATTATGTTTAAGATCCAATTTTGATGCATCCTAAGAAGCTCGACTCATCCGATGAAGGAAAAAAGAAACAGAATTTTGATTGCTGATGCCGATCGGGCACTTCATCAAAAAATCAAAAGCGGTAAAAGCTCCAGCTACCAATTTGAGTCAGCTTACACTGGATTTAGTTGTTGGGAAAAAATTGAATTGTTCGATCCCGATTTAATCATCATCGATCTCATGCTTCCGCAGATTCATGGGATGGAAATTCTACGGAAAATCAAATCATCCCCTCGCACACAACACATCGGCGTCATCCTTGCATCCACATGCCCCTCTACACAAAATTACCATTCCGCTTTGATGAATCACGTCGATTACTTTTTGGAAAAACCCTTTGCCCTTACTCAATTGAGTAGTTTGATCCATCGCTATTTTAAAGGAGATCTTTCTCCAGATCCTTTTGCAGGCATCAGTTCTCAAGTTCTAGAAGGTAGTCATTGTTATGTACCAAAAAAACATGTCACCTCGACCTATCTTAAATTTTGGGGAACGCGCGGATCCAATCCCGTTTCTGGAGCGGACTACATCCGCTTTGGAGGAAATACAGCCTGCTTAGAAGTGCGCGATGGGAATGATCTCGTGATCTTTGATGCAGGTACGGGGATCCGCCCTTTTGGCAATCAACTCAATGAAAAACCTCCCAAAGATATCCATCTTGTTCTGAGCCATTTTCACTTCGATCATTTATCTGGTTTTCCTTTTTTTGCTCCCATTTATAACCCTGATTGCCATATTCACATCTGGACACCCATAGGTTTTGAAAAAACAGCACGTGAAATTTTTACGGAGATGCTCACGTATGCTTTTTTTCCCGTCCGTCTTGAAGATATCCAGGCGACTTTGACATTTAAAGACATTCACGAAGGCGTGCCGTTTCGGATTGGCAATATTGAAATTAATTCCCACTATGCTTTTCACCCAGGAGCGACGCTTTGCTTTAAGATCAACTGTCACAACAATGTATTTGGCTACGCGACAGATAATGAACTATTCATGGGCTATCACGGCAATCCCAATACGTTATCCTTGAAGCACCCATTAACACGCCCATTTCACAGCCTGATCGAATTCTTTGAAGATTGTGATTTTCTCATCCATGAAGCTCAATACGCACCTGCCGAATACCAAAGTAAAGTGGGCTGGGGACACTCTTCGATCTGCAATGCAGCGGTTCTCATGAAACTTGCCAAGATAACCGATTGGATTATCACTCATCATGATCCCAAACATACCGACATGGATCTTTTAAAAAAGATTCAGCTTCAATATGACATTCTCGATGACATGAAACTCGATTGCAGAGTCCGCATGGCATTCGATTTCCTCACTGTACCCCTTATCAATACTCAGAAGAGGTAATTGCCTCAGAAGTAAATCGGTTTACTGACCTGTTCTTGAAAAGCAATGGATACTTCTGTAGAAGCTTGTAGAGTTTCTAACCTTTGTCTGATGATCTTTAAAGCCAGTTCTGGAGCGTTGCACTCAGAAGAAAGATGGGCTAAATGGATGTGCTTGAGATCAGAGTGATAAATCAGTTCAATTAACTGCGCACACTCTTCATTGGATAAATGCCCTTGCCGACTAAGAACTCGTTGTTTGTAAACCATGGGCCGTGAAGATGCGTGTACCATCGAGGGTTGATGATTAGCTTCGACATAAAGATAATCACACTGTTTGAGATGATTAGCGACGAGAGTTGTTGCAAATCCAAGATCCGCACAGAAACCGATTTTTGTTCCTTCGACCTTTAATGTAAAACCCACTGGATCGATCGCATCGTGTTGTATGCTGAAGGGATGTACTTCGATATCGCCATATTCAAAGGTTTCTCCAGTTGCAAAGATTTTAAATTTGGGAGTCTCTCTTAACAAAGAGCAGATGGCACTCGCAGTATCGCTATTGGCAAATACAGGAATTCCCATCCTACAAGCTAACATCTCTAATCCACGTATATGGTCGACATGTTCATGTGTGATTAAAATCGCATCGATTTCTTCTAATTCCACATGAAGTTGAGCTAAGCGCTCTCTGATCGCTTTAGCACTCAGGCCCGCGTCGATCAAAATCTTGGATCGTTCAGTTCCCAGATAAATACAATTGCCTTTAGATCCCGAGGCAAGCGGACAAAATCCTTTCATTCCGAAAATCTTAGCGTGGCACCTGTTAATTAGTAAATAAGAATGCTCTCAAGCCCGAGAACGCCAAATGCCCAAATACCGATGAGAATATGAGAGATGCACACACCGACAAGAGTACGTTGCCGGTAATATAACCACCCCCAAAACAGGCCAAACATAAAAGCTGCGAACACAAAAGTAAACGTTTTCATCCCATGAAAAAGCATGAACAACAAATTAGAGACAAAAATCGCTCTTAAGGCTTTATTGGGTCCTCGAAAAAAGTTCTCAAAGGAACTCTGCAAACAACCCCGCACAATCAGTTCTTGTATGGGAACGAGAAGAATATAGACAGCAGATAGAATCAAAAACTCTTCCTGCTGATGCTCCTTCGTAAAAATATGCCAAAAAGGTTGTTTTTCGTGACCTAATTGAAAGACCGGCAAGTCTTTGAAAATGGGGATAAACGTGACACAAAACCACTTGAAAATTAGCAATAAACCCATAATGGGTAAAGTCAGTGAGATCGACTCAATCGCATATTTCCCCGCGTTTCTCATGGTCAATCCATAAAATGATAGAGGGTACCCCGTTCGAACAACCATCCCGATTCCTGAAAACGCAATCGCTAAGATAATGACAGCGGAAAATACTCGAACAAACACCGATTCTGATGCATGCTGATTGAACAACTTAAAAACGAAAAAATAGGAAGTGATTAAGATGAGCATGTGAATGATGAGTGAGCTCATCTGATCGTGGACCTCAGAAGTTTTTAGCTCTTCTTGCAACGATCTCATGACAACTTCATTGGCATGGCGTAAGCGTCCGCTTAGTTTCTTGGTAAGGTGAACTGCCAATTTGGAGTAATCGATTTCATCGATAGATAGTTGTTGGATTTTTCCCAAGGCCAGAAAGACAATTTCTGCCTCTTCTATGGCTCGGACTGAAGCTGATCGCTTGGATTTATCAAAAACAGCCATTTCACCCACGCATTCCCCTGGTCCAAATGTAGCCAGCTTATGATGATGCTTGCCATCTTCTTTAACAATCTCGACCATCCCCTTTCTAATGATACAAAGGGATCCCCCTTTCTCTCCTTCTTTTAAGATGAACTCTCCCTTGGCATACCGTTGACATTCGATGAAAGGGCGAAGTAAATTCAATTCGTTTTCGGAAAAATCGCTAAACAACTCAATACTCTTCAAAAATGGGAGGACCTCGTCAGTGCTCATGCCCCTATCCTTGTTTTTGATCCATCTATCCGGAGAATAGGCAAGTTCCTCTACTCACGCAAGAGATTTCATCAGGAAAAATTTTCCCACTTCTCTCAGAAAAAAAATAATTTAAGCTCAAAAACGAAAACCTAGATCGATCATTTAAAAACTAAAAACTAACCACTTAAAACAATAAACTATAATTAAATTATTTATATAAATCGTAATTAAAAAGTTATTAACTTTGACAAAGTATAAATTATTTTAATAAAATCAGTCTTGAAGGGACCTAATAACGAACAGAACAGGTCACCAAAAGAATGTCCATAGTCAAAGAAGAGAAAGGGGGGATAATATGTCACCACAAGAAGCCACTGTTGCTAATACTGCACAAACTTCTACTAAAGCTCATAATAACAGCTTTGCAGCCGCTCAACCTGAGAAAATTAACGTTGCTCAAGATGATCAGATCTTTTTCTATAACGGAGAAGATGCAACTACATTACCTAGTTCTAAACTATTAAAAGTACGTGAATTACAAGCGACAAATGATTCATTACAACGCCAAGTTGCTCAAATGGAAAAAGACCTTAAGGATTCTAGCGATTCTTTAACCATTTTAGCAGAAAGAGAAAGATGTCTGATCATGATCGCTCGCAATACAGGCGAAATCTTAAAAATCCACACAGAAAACGAACTAAGACTCCGCCGAATCGCTGAACTTGAATCTGAGAACAACAGACTCAAGGTTGAAATCATGACTCAACGAGATAAATTCATTGATACACATGATATGCGTCAGCGCACTAAACATGCTTCTAGCTTCTTCTTGACTAAATCTAAAATTGAGAAAAACACAAACGAACTTCTTGATTTAACACAAGAGTAAGCCTACCCACCCCTTCTTTCGCGACTTAGTTATTCATTCGATAACTAAGTCGTTAAATTCAACAGTGCTTTCTGGTTTAATTCGCTAATAATAAGTGAATTAAACCAATTCTATTTCATCTAAATGTAAATTCACACACCAACTCATCCGCTAAATTAATTGACATAATTTCTCCTAAATGTTTTATCAAATAAAGAGAAGCTAATACAACAAAGCTTCTTTAGGGAAGAAAAATGTTAAATACAGGCGAAGATATTTTAAATGATATCGATGCGACATTGGAACAACTGATATGTAACGCCGATATCATGAAGGGGATCACAGACAAGCCCTTGCTCAGCTGTGAAGTCACAGCGCTGCAAAAAACTCAAGAAAGTCTCATGGCTCGATTGATTCACATGCAAGATCTCTTGGAAAAAGAGAAAAAAATCAAGGTGAGAACACAGAAGATGCTCATAGTAGATATTCAAGACAAACTGGTGTGCTTTGGGAAATTGAACGCCCAGATGATCGAACACGTAGAAACGCGCATCCAATCGAGAAAAACGAAGAGAGTCGCAGTTAGACCGTGTCGAAAGAAGTCAAAAATTAGCTAGATCTCGCACCGCGCGTTCGATATCCGCAAGCTGCGGTAATACAGCATCTTCTAACTGTTTACAGAACGGCACTGGGCAATCTTTTCCCGTTACACGCCTTACGGGCGCATCTAGATACGAGAAAGCTTCCTCTACAACACGCGCTGCAATCTCAGAAGCAAATCCACAGGTGCGGACAGCCTCCTGAGCCACTAAAAGTTTCCCTGTCTTGCGGACCGATTGTAATACCGTCTCTATGTCGAGGGGAACTAGTGTTCTTAAATCGATCACCTCAGCAGAAATCCCTTCATTAGCTAACGTATCTGCTACCTGAGCTGCCATGAACGTAGTCATGCCCCACGTGACAACAGTGACATCACTGCCTGTTCGAACCACTTTAGCCTTGCCTAGAGGTATGATTTCATGCTCTTCTGGCTCCTGGCGGGCACAGAACACCCGTTGGCGATAAAGAGCCTTATGTTCTAGGAAGACAACGGGATTAGGGTCGCGGATAGCCGCTTTTAGGAGGCGCTTAGCATCAGCTGCGTTGCTCGGAATCACCACCTTTAAACCAGGGCAATGGGCTAAATAAGCCTCATTGCTTTGAGAATGGTAAGGCCCACCCTGAATATACCCCCCATAAGGCATGCGTACGACAACAGGGCAATTCCACTCCCCATTAGAACGGTAATAAATACTGGCTAATTCATTAAATAATTGGTTAACCCCTGTCCACATGTAGTCGGTAAACTGAATCTCGACGACGGGTTTAAAACCATTGACGGATAAACCGATTGCAACACCGATAATACTGGATTCTGCCAAAGGTGAGTTAAAGCAGCGGCTGTCACCAAATTTTGCAGTTAAATGACGCGTAATCCCAAATACTCCCCCTTTCCCATGGGCAACATCCTGACCAAAAACGACAATCTCAGGATCGCGTTTCATCTCTTCTTCAAGGGCATGGTTGAGAGCATCCATCATCACAATGCTATCGCCAGAACTACTCTGATCTTCTGCATCAAGAGTAACAGGGCCTAGATCTACCTCTTTAAACACCCCTTCAGCTGCGCTCTCCACTGCGGGGAACGGCACTTGTTCTGCTGCGATTGAGGCTGCTTCGACATCGTGTAAGCACCTGGCGCGCAAAGAAGCTAATTCTTCTGCATTGACGATCTCTTCATCGAGTAACCACTGCTCAAAACGGGGAAGAGGATCTCTACGTCGATCCTGTTCCATGCACTGCTGATCTTTGTATTTGGCGGGATCATCGCTACTGCTATGAGGTCCAATCCGCGGTACTTTGGCTACGATGAGACTTGGCCCCAATCGAGCTCGCCCTTTAGCAACTGCTGCTGCCATTGCGCGCGACATCTCTTTATAGTCACAACCATCCATTTCTTGCACCAAGAGGCCTTCGTAACCTTGAGCCACCTTGGAGATAGTAGCTCCAGTGGTTTGATCCTTAACAGGAACTGAAATGGCCCATCCATTATCTTGAATGACAAAAATGACACCTAAACGATGAAGGCACGCATAGTTAAGCGCTTCGTGAAAATCCCCTTGTGATGTTGACCCATCTCCCCCTGACACATACACGACATCATCTCGGCCAGCGAGATGAGCACCATGTGCCACTCCCACAGCTTGTAAGAATTGAGAACCCACGCAGCTAGATTGGCAAGGAATGCGCAAATCTTTATGAGAAAAGTGTTCGGGCATCATTCTTCCGCTCGAATGATGAGGAATATCCCGCGCCATCAAAGCTCCGATGATATCTTCAAGACTACATCCCAAACCAATGGCAAAAGCGCGATCACGATAATAGGGAAGCCCCCAATCTTTACCCCGAGTCAAATGCAGAGCACACACAGCTCCCACCATTTCGTG
This sequence comes from Chlamydiota bacterium, assembly GCA_013286595.1. Taxonomy (GTDB): domain Bacteria; phylum Chlamydiota; class Chlamydiia; order Chlamydiales; family Rhabdochlamydiaceae; genus JABDFI01. Next base: position 39,990 of record JABDFI010000002.1, read on the forward strand.
GCCCATGACACAGAGATGAAAGGTGCCCCCTTTATTTTGACGAACAAGCTTATTCATCTTGTCATCGGCAAAACGGGTCCAATACATGACCTCTAGTGTTTTAAGACACTGCTCTTTGGAGAGAATAGATAGAGTAAAATCTTCCGTAGTTAATGACGTCATCCGCTCACTTTTTCTTAGGTTTTTTCTGAATCTGGGTCACCATCTTCATATCAGTTTTCTTCCCCTCAACTGTAGGTGATTTAGGACGCTCTTTCTTTTTACCCGGCAAGAACCCCTTGACTACATCGAGCAATCCCCGTTTTTTTCCTTCTTCCTCTTCTCCGATCTCTTCTTCGGGTTCTGGTTTTTTGCTCACAGCTTTAATCAGGCGTTCTTCCCCTTTCACCGCAGCTACATCTTCTAAGCCAATTAAGCGGCTAGAAAGATGGCGTAAGGATTCAAGACGTTCTGATAGTGCCTGCAATTTAGTATCGACTTTAACGCGGGAACTGCCGCGCAAATTAGCCAACAACTGAGCTTCTGTATCGAATTTGGCGGAAAATGTGACGGCTGCAGCATTGGTAATTTCGGGTAAATAGAGAAATAAACGGCAAGCGCTTGGTACCGTAGTATACATATCAACAGTAACCTGAGGCTCAACTTCCACTTTAACAACCTGTTTGGGTGGGCGACCTCGTTTTGGCCGTGGATTCAGCGCTTCATTGGAGTAGTAAGTTTTAGCCTTAGTTTGAAGGGCTTCTCTCACGTTAGCGATATCCTTTGAAACTTTCACATCAAACAGATGGCGTTTTAGCTTTTCAAGCATATTTTTATTGAGATCTAGGTCCTCTTCAAAGACAAACTGGATGTTTTGGCTGCGCAACCATTCAATGATGCGAATGCGGGAACGCTCATGGTAATATTGCTGCCATTTTTCAAGTTCGGTCAAATGATCATAAATGAACTCAAGAAAATTTTCCCTAGCTTCCTTAGATTGAATGATATCAAGTAATTTTTCCTTGGTATCGATATCATAAACTTTTTCGTTAACAAATCCTTCCATGAACTTTTTTGTCTCATAGAAAGTCAACTTAGGAATCAGGCAGTATCTAACATTATTTTCAGACACTTCTTGAAAGAGTTCATCCAGTTCGGCTTGTCCCTTATCGAGGTCGACAAAAACAATAAACCCTTCAACCTTATCAAGATAAAAATCTCTTTCATCATCTGATTTGGCAAAAGCGTCCATTAACCGGTGATAACGAAGTAATAGAGGGTTTTGAGCTTGAGGTAACTTAGCCATAAGTAAATCCATTTTAAAGGCGCTAGTTTACCATAACAAGCCCCTCAATTCAAGAGCAAATGGAATCCATCAATAGATATGCATAACCCAATTCCTTTCCCCTGCCCTTGCGCTTGCCCTTGCCCAAAAGCAAAAGAAGTTTACTTAAAAAATAATGCCGAATTTACCCATTAATCGGGCAAGCGCAAGGGCAGGGGAAAGAAATTGCGTCGTTAAATTTATGATTTTAATATCGCGAAGTTTTAATTGAATATATAAAATAATAAAAAAGTAACTAATAAAAAATTATAATTTAAATATTTATTTTATTATTTAATAATTTATTATTATACATAAAATAATGTATAAATTTAATCATTTACTGTAACAACATTATTTAATATAATAAAACACAATAAAACCAAAGGAAAATTATGTCCTCACTATCATCATCTCTAGCTTTAGCTCCTCTAACCTTACCCCCTGCATCCGCTGCAGCTGCACCGCCTGTAGTTGTTCCATCTAAGACCTCTTTTGAAGCAGTAACGTTGCCTAAAGATATTATGGCATATGTATTAACTTTCTTTTCAGATCCAAAAGCACTGCAATCAGCACGATTGACCTGCAAGGCTTGGGCAGACTTACCCTTCCGCGGTCACCATTTAGACTTGTCAGGCTATAAGAATTTATCAGATGATCAACTACAAACCATTCTGAAACAACTCAAAGGAGCTAAGATTGAATCGATCAATTTGAACAGATGCGCCAAACTCACAAATCAAGGACTAGAACATCTCTCAAAGATCACCTCTCTCACATCACTTAATCTAAACCAATGCTCAAATATCTCAGATGATGGCCTTGCCCATCTAGTAACTCTCACATCTCTAAGTTCACTTAATCTAGATCAATGCTCAAATATCTCAGATGATGGCCTTGCCCATCTAGTAACTCTCACATCTCTAAGTTCACTTAATCTAAGAGGATGCAGTAAAATCACAGATGCTGGTCTTGACCATCTAGTAACTCTCACATCTCTAAGTTCACTTGATCTAAACTTGTGCAAGTTCACAGATGCTGGCCTTGCCCATCTAGTAACTCTCACATCTCTAAGATCACTTAATCTAGGAGGATGGTGCCAAAACATCACAGATACTGGCCTTGCCCATCTAGTAACTCTCACATCTCTAAGTTCACTTGAACTAAGCATGTGCAAGATCACAGATGATGGCCTTGCCCATCTATCAAAACTCAAATCTCTACGCTCACTTGATCTAAGCGGGTGCGACATCACAGATGCTGGCCTTGCCGATCTATCAAAACTCACACTCTTAAGCTCACTTGATCTAGGCCACTGCCCCATCACAGATGCGGGCCTTGCCCATCTATCAAAACTCACACTCTTAAGCTCACTTGATCTAAACTGGTGCGGTAAGATCACAGATGCGGGCGTTGCCCATCTATCAAAACTCACACTCTTAAGCTCACTTAACCTAAAGTGTTGCACAAACATCACAGATGCAGGCCTTGCTGATCTATCAAAACTCACACTCTTAAGCTCACTTGAACTAGATTATTCGGGGATTACCCGGGGTGCTGCAAAAGCTTTTAAGGAGAAACTGATTCCTAAAAAATGCCGCATTTAGAAAAAAATAGATCATTACATGTTTAATAATAATTAAAATTACAATTAGGAGATTTAACAATGTCATCATTATCCGGCTTAGTTCCTTTAACTTTACCAGCGACAGCGCAGCCAGCTTTACAAGAGCCAGCTTCTGTGCTTGCCCCTACACCTAAACACGCAACGGCCAGTATACAGGCTGTCCCTAGAGCCGTTTTCGGACGCATATTAAGCTTCCTTTCTACTCAAGAAAAAACTCTCGTTGTCCATCATGTATGCCAAGATTGGCGTAAGCTACCTCTCGTCAGCGACGGCTGTCTAGATCTTTCTGAACTGCCCAATTTATCGGATAGCGATCTTAAAACCATTCTTGATGAAGCAAGTGGTACTCGCATTACCTCTATCAACCTATCTAATTGCACGGAAATTACAAATGCTGGCCTTGCCCATCTATCAAAACTCACACTCTTAAGCTCACTTAATCTAACAGGGTGCGATTACATCACAGATGATGGCCTTGCCCATCTATCAAAACTCACACTCTTAAGCTCACTTAATCTAAGCGAGTGCAAAAACATCACAGATGCTGGCCTTGCCCATCTATTAAAACTCACACTCTTAAGCTCACTTGATCTAAGCTGGTGCGATAACATCACAGATGCTAGCCTTGTCCATCTATCAAAACTCACACTCTTAAGCTCACTTAATCTAAGCGGATGCGATAACATCAGAGATGCTGGCCTTGCCCATCTATCAAAACTCACACTCTTAAGCTCACTTAATCTAAGCGTGTGCGCAAACATCACAGATACTGGCCTTGCCCATCTAGTCACTCTCACACTCTTAAGATCACTTGATCTAAGCGGGTGCGATAACATCACAGATGATGGCCTTACCCATCTATCAAAACTCACACTCTTAAGCTCACTTAATCTAAGTGTGTGCACAAACATCACAGATGTTGGCCTTGCCCATCTAGTAACTCTCACAGCTCTAAGCTCACTAGATCTAAGCTGGTGCGATAACATCACAGATGCTGGCCTTGCCCATCTATCAAAACTCAAATCTCTTAAGATCACTATCTAAGAGGGGGCAAAAAGATCACAGATACTGGCCTTGACCATCTAGTAACTCTCACATCTCTAAGAGCACTTGATCTAAGAGGGTGCACAAACATCACAGATGATAGCCTTGCTCATCTATCAAAACTCCCCTCTCTAAGCTCACTTCAACTAGGTAATTCTGGGATTACCTTCGATGCTGCAGAAGTTTTAAGGCGAAACTGAGCATTCAGAGATAGAATGAATTATTACGAGGCAATTGCAAACTGCTACAGCAAGGAGGATGGTCATAGCGGTTAGCTGAATGATGTAGCGTATGAAGAACTTGCTCATGGGCAGCTTACCTGTCGTGCAAGGCAACTTTAGCCATGTCTTCGCATCACATTTCTTCTAAAGCAGTGCAGATTAACTCATTGCCTAGCAATGACGTTATGGCATATGCATTAACTTTTCTTTCAAGCCCAAAAGAATTATTATCAGTGCGCTTAAGCTGCAAAGCTTGGGCACATTTGTCCTTTCAGGGGAATCATTTAGACTTATCGGACTAGAATTTATCAGAAAAAACAAACGGGCAATAAACATTAGATAACAAACTTTTATTTTAATTATTTAAATAAAAAAACCATCACAGTATACTAACAATTACATTTAACAATAATTAAAATCACAATCAGGAGATTTAACAATGTCAATTCCATCATTATCCGGCCTAGTTCCTTTAACTTTACCAGCGACAGCGCAGCCAGCTTCACAAGAGCCAGCGTCTGTGCTTGCCCCTACACCTAAATACGCAACGACTAGCATACAGGCTGTCCCTAACGCCATTTTCGGACGTATATTAAGCTTCCTTTCTACTCAAGAGAAAGCTCTTGTCGTCCATCATGTATGCCAAGCTTGGCGTAAGCTATCTCTCGTCAGCGACGGCTGTCTAGATCTTTATGAACTGTACAATTTATCGGATAGCAATCTTAAAACCATTCTTGATCATGCAAGTGGCACTCGCATTACCTCTATCAACCTATGTAATTGCATAAACATTACAAATGCTGGCCTTGCCCATCTATCAAAACTCACATCTCTAAGCTCACTGGATCTAAGCGCAGCTGATGTAGACTTGCGCGATAACATCACAGATGCTGGCCTTGCCCATCTAGTAACTCTCACATCTCTAAGAGCACTTGATCTAAACTGGTGCGATAAAATCACAGATACTAGCCTTGCCCATCTATCAAAACTCACACTCTTAAGCTCACTTGATCTAACCGGGTGCGTTAACATCACAGATGCTGGCCTTGCCTATTTAGTAACTCTCACATCTCTAAGATCACTCAGGCTACATTGCACAACTATCACAGGCCTTGTACATCTATCAAAACTCAAATCTCTACGCTCACTTGATCTAAGCGAGTGCCCTGACATCACAGATGCTGACCTTGTACATCTATCAAAACTCAAATCTCTACGCTCACTTGAGCTATGCGGGTGCGACTTCACAGATGCTGGCCTTGTACATCTATCAAAACTCAAATCTCTACGCTCACTTGATCTAAGAGTGTGCCATAACATCACAGATGCTGGCCTTGCCCATCTATCAAAACTCAAATCTAAATCTCTTAAGGTGATCACTATCTAAGAGGGTGCAAAAAGATCACAGATACTGGCCTTGCCCATCTATCCCCCCTCTCTAAGATCACTTCGACTAGGTAATTCTGGGATTACCTTCGATGCTGCAGAAGCTTTTAAGACAAAACTGAGCATTCAGAAATAGAATGGATTATTACGAGGCAATTGCAAAACTCCCCGCCACAGTAAAATCGCCCTTTTGAGCCATTTTGCCACCCCATCCCCGAGCCCTACTCGCTTGGAGTATGTGCTCGGGGATGGGGGCAGGGCCGCTTGAGCAGCTGGCAAACTGACTCAAAATCATCGATTTTTCTGGGTCGAGGAGTTTTGCAATTGCCTCTACATATAAGAACAACGTTTTAAGCTCTTTTCTTTTTCATCCTTTCGTCTCATTTTCTCAAAATAGAAGTAAACGATAGGAGTGATATAGAGGGTGAGGAACTGGGAGAAGATGAGGCCGCCGGCGATGACAAGGCCAAGGCCTCGGCGTGTTTCTGCCCCGGCGCCGATTCCAATTGCAATGGGCAATGCACCCATGACAGCGGCAAACGTCGTCATCATGATCGGACGGAAACGGATCAAGCAGGCTTCTTTGACGGCCTCGAGTGCAGGAACATGGCTTTGAGAGCGGATCTGAATGGCGTAATCGACTACCATGATCCCGTTTTTTTTTACAATGCCGATGAGAAGAAGAAAACCCACCATGCTATAGAGTGAAAGAGGTTCTCTAAAAATGATCAGTGTCAAAATGCCACCTAAGCATGCAAAAGGCAAAGAGGAAAGGATGGTCAAAGGATGAACAAAACTTTCATAGAGGATGGCAAGGATGGCATACATCGCTACGACAGCTAGGATGAGGAGGAGCAAAGTGTCGTGGCTGGTGGCATCGACTTTTTCGGCCATCCCTTCTAGCTTGCCCGTCACGGATGCGGGCAACGTTTCGGCAGCGATTGCCTTGAGGGTTGTGAAAGACTCTGCAAGAGGCACATCTGTTGCAATATCAAAGGAGAGCGTGATGGCGGGTAAGAGATCGATGTGATCGATGCTTTGCATGCCTATGGTCTCCTTCCAAGTTGCTAGTGACTTGAGGGGCACATGATCGCCGGTAGGCGTTTTCAGATAGAGTTTAGCGAGAGCAGCTGTATTCTTTTGGAAAGCAGGGTCGAGTTCCAAATAAACATGGTACCTCTCAGAACCTTTTTCAACGGTGCCGACGCTAGCACCGGCATAGGCATTTTGTAGAAGAGCCTGGACCATCTGACGCGAAACGCTTAGCTTTTCAGCTACTTCTTCGTCGAGTATGACTTCCAGTTTGGGATCGTCGGCCTTGATACTCAGGGAGGGATTGACAAAAGCGGGATTCTCCAGCAGCTTGCGCTTCAACGTTTCGGCTGACGCATTGACTTCGCGCAAATCAGTGCCGCGCATGACAAATTGGTATTTGTTAAGAGAAAACCCACCCATCGGAGCAGAGATGAGCTGCATACCGCGCAAGAACGCTTGGACGCCTGGAATGCCATTGAGCTTAGATTGTAAGTCGGCAACAACTGCAACCTGCGGGATCCTCTGGACGCCATCACTTAGGCGGATCAGATAAATGTAATAATCTTTAAAGTTCAAGGCCACAAAAGTTTCAACTGCGGGATGCGCCTGGATGAGGTTGTTGCATTTCCCCTGAAATTTTTCAGCATCAGCTTTAGAAAGTCCGCTGGGCATTTGCATGAAGCTCCAAATGAACCCGCGGTCTTCCTCCGGAAAGAGGTTGATAGGCAAGAAGCGAAACAGCATCACAGCGAGAGCGACGCAGGCAAAGGCACAAGACAGCGTCGTCTTGCGGTATTTTAAGCACCAATTGAGCGAACGAGCATAGAAGCGAAATAAAAAGTTTGTCGTTTGATTTTTAACCGGTTTGTGTGTTGAGGCAAACCGACTGCAGAGCATCGGCGTCAAAGTCAGCGAAACAAAGCCGGATACGAGAATAGAGACCGCCAAAGTAACGCTAAATTCGCGGAAGAGCTTGCCTGTGATGTCGTGCATGAAAAGCATTGGGATGAAAACAGCAACTAACGACAGTGTCATCGAGAGGATGGTAAAGCCGATCTCCTTTGATCCTTGCAATGCCGCTTGCATGGGAGAGAGTCCCTTCTCAATATGACGGAAAATATTTTCTAGTACTACGATGGCATCGTCGATGACAAATCCCATAGCAAGTGTCAAAGCGAGCAGTGAGAGGATATCGATATTGAAGTTCAACGCATGCATGATGATGAAGGTACCGATGACAGAAATCGGCAGAGTGGCCGCTGCGATCAACGTCTCACGAAGCCGTTTCAAGCTGAAGAAGATCACGACGACAACCAGCGCAAAAGACAACACAAGTGACCACTCGACATCTTCGATCGCTTCTTTGATCCAGTCAGCCTTATCGAACCACAATTTTAATTGCATCGACGAGGGCAACTCAGCCTGCAATTGTGGGACGAGCCTTTGTAAATCTTTTGAAATCTTGACGGCGTTGGCACCACTTTGCTTCTTTAGTCCTAAAATGACGGAAAGGCTATCTTGTTCTTTAGTGATAAAATGAAATAATTCATCTGATTCAAGGCCATCGGTTACCTCGGCAATATCTTGGAGGTGCACATCAGGGGCCAAGGACAGATGGCAGAACTCTGCGGCGGATGCGAACTTACCAGGAACCTCAAGAGTGAACTTGCGACCGGGAGTTTCCAAAATTCCCACAGGGAACTTCCCTGTTGCCTGCGCAATAGCCGCACGCACTTCATCAAAACCCAATCCCCGCGCTGCCATCATTTCGGGATTGATCTTGATGCGCAAGGCATAAGGCGATCCCCACACTTCGACCTTCCCCACCCCCTGAATGCGGGCGATGCGTTGCTCGATGCGCGTGTGAGCGTATTCATACATTTCTGCTAAAGAGGAAGAATCCGACGTCAAGACGAGGTAGATGATGCTTTCGTCATGGGGATTGGCCTTGTTAAAGACCGGACTGTGCTCCATGTCGCGCGGCAGGGAATATTCCGCCCTCTTTAAAGCGGCCTGTACGTCCTGCGCAGCGCGTTCGATATCGCAATCGAGCTCGAAGATCATGGTCATCCAACAAAAACCGCGGCTGCTTTGCGAAGTGATATGCTCCACGCCGTTGATGTTGATCAACTCCTTTTCCAAAGGAGCGACAACCATGCGCTCCATCACCTCTGGGCTTGCCCCTGCATAAGAAGCTTGCACGTTGATCACTGGAAAGTCAACATTGGGCAAATCGGTAACGGGAAGACGGTGGAATGCGATGAGTCCCATCAAAATGATGCCTAGCATCACAATAGTGCTCATCACAGGTCGTTTAATGAACCGCTCAGAAAAATTCATCAGTGCACTTCCTCAACTTTGGAACCAGAAAAGAGGCGCAAGTGCCCTTCTGTAACGACTTTGTCTACACCGTCCAGCCCTTCGTCCACAACGACTTGTCCTCTTTCTTCAGCACCGAGCCTCACCTGGCGCATTTCGACCGTATTGTCGGGATTTAAAACAAAAATATACGTGCCGCTTTGGTTTGTCTTAACAGCACGCATAGGAATCAATCTGGCCTTGTCCTTTTTGCCGTAATAGACATGCACGCGTACAGATTGCCCTGGCCAAAGAGGCTTGTGCACCTGCGATAAAACCCCTTTTGCCGCAAGCATCCCTGAATAAGCGATCGAATGGTCTAAAAATGTGATCTTTCCCTCAGCCAGGCTCTCATCGCTTCCGGCAGCGTAGATCTTAATAAAGGGTGTAGAAGAGCCAATATTGAGCAGTTCTTTTTCTGTCATCGAAAACTCGACGAGGAGTGGATCGGTTTGCATCAAAGTGATAAGCGTCGTCTGAGCATTGACGAGATTTCCAGCGTGTAATGAACTTATCCCCGTCTTGCCTGCGATAGGTGCAATAATTGTGCAATGCTTGAGATCGAGATGAGCTGCTGCAAGGCGCGCTTCATCCGCTTTGACGGCAGCCTCGCGCAACACTACCTGTGTTTCCGCTTCATCCCACTCCACTCGGGAAATTAAATCTTGTTTGGTCAAACTCTTGAACCGCTCCAATTTTTTCCTGGCATTGAGCAAGTTGGCTTGATCATGCAAAAGCTGCGCCTCCATCTCTTGCACACGGATCGCATAGGGGGCGTCTTCAATCGTAAATAACACATCCCCTGCTTCAACGGATTGCCCTTCAATAAAATGAAGCTCTTGGATCAATCCGTTCACTTGCGGTTTAACCTCTGCAATACAACTTGGCCTCACCGTTCCCATAGCCTCAAAAAACAAAGGCACGTCCCTTTCTTCAACGTCAGCAGTTTGCACCGGCACCGGAGGAAGTTCAAATGCTTGCTGCGGAGCTTTTCCAGAGCATCCTGCTAACAATAACAATCCAACACATAGATAATATTTCACGACGATAAACTCCCTGTTGCATATGCCAGCTGCGCTAACGCCATCAGCCATTGTGTCCGCGCCTGGGCTTTTTTGCTGCGCGCCTCGGCTAAATAACGCTGGGCCTGCAAAGAATCGAAAATACTGAGAAGCCCTGCCTTGTATCTTTCTAGCGATCCCTCATAGGATTTAAAAGCTTGATCCAAGAAGAGTTCGCTGAATTTCAAAGCTTCTCTAGAAGCCTTGACCAACTCGCTATATGTCAAGACTTCCAATGCGATCGCGTTATGCAGATCTTTCAGTTCTGCAGCGGTCATTTCTGCATTAGCAAGCGCTTGGCGCGTTTCATAGGAATATTGGAACCCTTTGAAGATCGGAATATCGAGAGCAATGCCAGCATTATAATTGGACGAGCTTCCTTGATGTTTAGAATATTGAAACCATCCGGCCTGTCCCATCGCGCGCAGTTTTGGCAAAGGAGCCTTCTTAGCTCGGCTCACATGCTCCTGCATTTCAGCATAGGACGCCTGTTTGGCCAAAAGGTCTTTGCGCTTTTCTTCTGCAATCGCGATCAAACTCTCAATCCCTTCGGAGAAAATAGGCAGCTCGATCCCTTCCGGGCGTGTCTTCACCTGAAGTTGGGTCTCCATCGGAAGACCGAGTGCATTCATGAGCTTGCCGTAGGCAATCGCAAAAGCTGCCCTCTCCTGGGCCAAGTACATGTGGATTTCAGCCACAGCAGCTTGAGCTGTGATCAAGTCACCTTCTACGCGTAGACCGGCCTTACACATCTCTTCAGCAGCTTCTAAAATCGTGTTAGCATCCTGCAAGGAACATTTTCGCATCTCTAAAAGTTCACTGGCATTGAGATACTCATAATAGTTGGATGCGACCTCAGACATGATTTTCTGAATAGAAAAGTCAGCCCACCACTTGGCCGATTGCAGAGCTTCTTTCGTTGCCTGGATAGCTGAGCTTCTCTCACCGAAATCTAGTAAAAGATAATTTAAATTGAGCTCGCCGCCCCCGCTTGTAAATGTTGTACTTGAACCGTTGGGAAACTTGACCTCGCGAGCGTGATTGACAGATCCCTGTCCCTCCACGTGAGGATATAGGGAACTTTGAGCTACGCCCACGGCAGCCTGAGCCCGCTTGACGTTCGCCCAAACCTTTTGCGTTTCAGGATTGTTCTTTAAAGCGATATCGATCAATTCAGCAAGGCTTAATTCACCCCCGAAAAGAGAGGCGCATAATAAAAACGGGATGAATAAAAGAATACGTAGCGATGCCATAGACAATTTCATATTAAAGAGGGAATTGCAAATAACGAAAACTCTATCACGTTACTGGACAAACATTCAATGTTCTCTTTTCAGATCGCAATGCAAAATTGCAGCGCAGGAAAGCTCACCAGAGCGAGCAGGGTAGTGTTCCACACACCCCGTCTACGAGCACGCGATTTGGCGAAGCGGGGTGAGGCTCAAGGGGGTCGCGGGGGACGAGGACACGCAGTGCTTTGCCCCCGACAAAATGAAAAAGTAAGGCCCTTCTTTTTCCTCAAATTTTGGGGGCCAGCGGGGGACGAGGACACGCAGTGCTTTGCCCCCGACCTGTGTAATAGCGGCCCTGCTCTAACATTGCCTCAACATTTTTGTTTACACATTTTACTGCTGTTAACGTTGAATTTTTTTGTTCGACACACTACACTCACCATCTCATTTTTCAATGCGGGGTTAGTTGCAAATGATCGACATTAAATTAATTAGAGCCAATCGAGAGCAGATCGAAAAGTTGCTGAAAACCAAAGATCGAGATATCTCATTATCCTCTATCCTCGAGTTGGACGACCGGATTCGCGGGACGAAAGCAACTGTTGAAGAGCTCAAAGCATCCCGCAATCAACTCTCCATGCAAATTGGAGAAATGAAACGTCTTAAGCAAGACACCGCTACACTCATGCAAGAAGTGTCAGGTTTTGGAGATAAAATTGCCCATCTGGATAAAGAACTTGTCTCTTTAGAGAGCGATCTCAATGAACAACTCGCGTGTATCCCTAACACACCTCGTGAAGACACTAAAGTTTCTTACGACCCTAAAGATAACGTCTGCATCAAAACGATAGGAAATAAACCTGAATTTTCCTTTCCCTTTAAAAATCACGTAGAGCTCAACGAAAAACTCGAACTATTTGATTTCAAACGCGGAGCTAAAATTGCAGGAAGCGGATGGCCCGTCTATAAAAATCGCGGAGCTTTGCTCGAATGGGCCCTCATCAAGTACATGATCGATGTTCATCTGAAAAATGGGTTTGAGATGGTCATGCCCCCTCATCTCGTGCGTCCAGAAATCATGTTTGGATCAGGTCAATTGCCTAAATTTGAAAAACAACTCTTTCAATTGCACGATGATGATTACCATCTTTATCTTATCCCCACAGCAGAAGTGGCGCTAAATGGCCTCTACTTTGATGAGATTTTCAAAGAAGAAGAGCTGCCCAAAAGGTTTGTCGCTTATACTCCTTGTTTCCGACGAGAAGCAGGGGCTGCCGGTTCACAAGAAAGAGGACTGATCCGCGTGCATCAGTTCAATAAAGTGGAGATGTTTTGCTTCACCACTCCTGAGCAAAGTGAACAGGTGTTCGAACAGATGATGGCAAGTGCCGAAGAGATTTTACAGGGGCTGCAGTTACATTATCGCAATATGCTCTTGGTCACGGGAGACATGTCATTTGCCGCTGCAAAAACGGTGGACATTGAAGCGTGGTTACCTGGGCAAAATCGCTATTATGAGGTTTCTTCCGTATCCAATTGTACAGATTACCAAGCGCGCCGTTCTAAAATCCGTTATAAAAGAAAAGATGAAAAACCAGAGTTGGTATATACCCTAAATGGATCAGGACTTGCGACCTCTAGGCTCATGGTGGCTCTTCTGGAAAACAATCAACGGGAAGATGGCTCAGTCGCCATTCCGGCAATATTACATCCCTACTTAAACGGACTGAAAGAGATCAAATAGCATGTCTCATATCTTAGCTGATTTTAAAACTTTTCTCGACCAATCCCCTACATCATGGCATGCAGTGCGCGAAATTGGAAATCGACTCGCGATCTGTGAATACAGTCCTCTCAATGAAGGCGAACCCTGGAAACTCGAACAAGGGAAAAAATACTTTGTTGCGCGAGGAGGTGCTCTATGCGCTTTTTCCATTCCTCTTAAAAAACCTGAACGAGCTCTTATTCTCGCCTCACATACGGACAGCCCTGGCCTTAAACTCAAGCCCTTACCTACTTTTCACAAAGACAACATGGTTCAATTTGGAGTAGAGCCCTATGGCGCTCCTCTATTAACTTCCTGGATCAATCGGGATCTTGTCTTAGCTGGACGCGTGATCATCACAGATACCAATGGGGACGTCACAGAGAGATTGGTTCATCTCGATGATGCGATTCTCTTTATCCCACAACTCGCAGTTCACTTAGATCGCGATGTCAATGAAAAGGGCTTTTTGTTAAATAAACAGGAACATCTCTCTCCCATCGTCGGATTGACCGATGTTCAGGGCAACGCATTAAGCGCACTGGAACACATTCTTAAAAGGTACATCTCATTCCAAACGCTGCTCTCTTTTGAATTATTTCTAGTTCCCCAAGAAAAAGCGAATTTCTCTGGCTATCAAAGTGAAATGATTAACTCCTACCGCTTGGATAACTTAGCCAGCGCACATGCCTCTCTTTCAGCATTGAGTACAATCACAAAGCCTAGCGCAAACGCCTTGCACATGGCCGTTTTTTGGGATCATGAAGAGATTGGTTCGAGATCTTCGGAAGGAGCATCTTGTCCTTTTCTCTCAGATACTTTGATGCGCATCAATCATAGTTTGCATCACAATTTGGAAGATTTATTTCTCTTGAAACGGCATTCCTTTTGTGTATCGATTGACATGACACACGGTGTCAATCCCAATTACCCACAAAAATCTGAACCCCAACATCGACCTCTACTTGGTAAAGGGGTTGTGATCAAGTACAACGCCGATCAAAAGTATGCCACCAATGCCTTATCTTCTGCAGTCATTACCAAAGCCTGTCAGATGTTGAATTTGCCTGTTCAATCTTATGTGAGCCGTTCAGACATTCCCAGTGGAAGTACAGTAGGTCCTATCATGGCGACACAACTAGGCATAAACACCGTGGATATCGGTTGCCCGCAATTATCGATGCATTCGATTCGCGAAACGATGGCCTGCCAGGATTATCTCGATCTCTACCGTTTACTTTCTTACTTAGTCCAAGAAGCCTAACATGACACAGCATCCCCCTTCTGATCATTTCCGAGACAAATCAGTCGTTGAGCATTTGAGAGAAGCGAGGACGAGAGGGGCGATGGCTGTCCAAGAGGTTCATGGTGCAGAAATGCCAGGCCATGTGGCAGCTGGTGCAGATGCTGCTAAAGAAACCTCGATCCTGTTGCTCGTGTTATGGGTGATCATGTTTTTCTTTCCCTCTGCCAACAATTTGTTATTTTCCCTTATTGTATGTTGGGGATTTGCCATCTGGAAAACGGGACGAAGTGCTCTTTTAGGTTGGTCGCGGATAGAGCGGTTGCACCGACTGATCGAACAAGAGCGCTGGGAGATTGAACATCATCGCGAGCAAGAGCGCAGTGAACTAGCTGAAATTTACGAAGCTAAAGGGTTCTCAGGAAAACTGCTAGAAGACGTGCTCGATGTGCTCATGGCCGATGACAACCGTCTATTAAAAGTGATGCTCGAAGAAGAGCTCGGGTTGACGTTACAAGCTTTCGAACATCCTCTTAAACAAAGTATAGGAGCTCTTTGCGGTGTTTTAGGAGCATCGACACTGTGTCTAGTGGGCATGTTCCTTTCTCCTTTAATGGGATTACCCCTATGCGCCAGCATCACCTTGATCATCAGCACACTCCTAGCTACAAAACTCGAACGCAATCTCTTTTTTCATACCGTCATTTGGCATCTTGCCTTAGCTGCTTTAGTAGCAGGTTCGGTCTACTTCATTTCACTACTTTTCACAGGCTAACATGCCCACTCATGCTCCCTATGTTTTTGATGAATTCTTTGCTTCAGGACAAGAAGAGAGCATCAGTCCTTTTCTGACCCCATCTTCCCGGTTCTGGAGTCATCATCTCCCCTTAAAAGTCGCCATTTTTTCTGCCCTTCTTCTACTTTTTGCCTTTATCTCTTCCTTTTTTCTCTCTCCGCTTTCACAACTATTTCTAATTTTTGTCTATTTTCTCTCTGGAACTCCAGCTCTCTTGGGCGCTTTGGAAGACATCAAGAACATGCAGATCAACATCGATGTGCTCATGACCTTTGCAGCCTTGCTTTCCGTGATCATCGGAAGTGAGATAGAAGGAGCGCTTCTCCTTGTGCTCTTTGAATTTTCAGGCGCTTTAGAAAACATGGTAACAGCAAAAACTAAAGGCACCTTGCTGCATTTACATGAACTCTCACCTCGTTACGCCTATGTCATTGAAGAAGACCAAACACTACATGAACGCTCAGTCAAAGATATCACCTTAAATAGCTTATTGCTCATTAAAGCGGGTGAGATCATCCCTTTAGATGGCCTAGTTGTTTCAGGAACCTCTTCTGTTAATCTGATCCACCTCACAGGTGAAAGCCATCCTATGACTAAACAAGTAGGAGATGAGGTGCAAGCAGGCTCGCGGAATCTCGACGGCACCCTGACCATTCAAGTGACTCGCATCAGCTCCGATTCTACGTTAAATCGCATCATCCAATTAATCACTCAGGCCCAAGAAGGCAAACCCCGGTTGGAGCGTTTTCTCGATCGCTTCAGCACATGGTACGCCATGACAATCATTGGGATCTTTTTCTTATTGGCCTCTCTTCTTCCCTGGATCCTCTCCATTCCTGTCCTAGGTCTCGAAGGCAGCCTCTACCGCGCTCTGACATTTTTGATCGCAGCCTCCCCATGCGCACTGATCATTGCTACACCCACAGCGTATTTAAGCGCTCTTAGTGCATGTGCTCGCCAAGGTATTCTCTTAAAAGGAGGAATGATCCTCGATGCGATTGCAACGTGCAAGACCATCATCTTCGATAAAACAGGAACTCTTACAACAGGTAAACTTTCTATTGTAGGATTAGAGCCCCTAGGTGAGATCGAACCCTTTCTTAACACCAAGCGAGCACTCGCCATTGCAGCTTCTTTGGAACAGCACTCTAAGCATCCCATTGCAGAGGCAATCGTTCATCAAGCTCAATTAGAGCAATTGCCGAAAATTCCCGTTCTAGATTTTAAATCCATAGCGGGATTTGGTTTAGAAGGACTCATTGAACTAGAAGGAAAAGCGACACCTGTTTTTATTGGTAGAGAAGAATTCATTGCCCATCAACTCCCTCCTCCTATCCACAAGATGTGGCACTCGCTTGCTTTGAAGGATCGAAGAAAGGGATACCTCAGTACACTTTTATTGATTGGTGAGAATCTATTTATTTTCCATTTTTTAGACACCCTGCGACCAGAATCACAAGCTGTGATCACAGAGCTTCAAGAAAAAGCAGGAATGCATACTGTCATGCTCACGGGGGATTATCCCGATGTTGCTCAAGCTATCGCTCAACATGTAGGAATCAAGGAAGTCTATGCCAATTTGCGCCCGGAAGATAAACTGGCAAAGGTCTCCATGCTCTCTTCAACAGCTCATGTCATCATGATAGGAGATGGGGTGAATGATGCTCCGGCCTTAGCCCGAGCAACAGTGGGTATTTCCATGGGAAAACTAGGCAGTGCAACAGCTGTCGATGCTTCTGATGTGATCTTTTTAAACGATGATCTTTCTCAGCTGGATGGGCTGATTAAAAAAGCTCACCAGACAACTGCCATTGTGAAGCAGAACATTTCTCTTGCTTTAGGCGTCATTGTGTGCGCTACGATCCCTGCCATCCTCGGATGGGTCCCTCTTTGGATGGCGGTGATTCTTCATGAGGGAGGCACCGTGCTCGTCGGCCTCAATAGCCTTCGGTTATTAGACCTCTTTCAAAAGAGGCCTATTGACTGAGGGAATTACAAACTAACGACTAAAAAGTGATTTTTTGGGGAGTCTATTTCAAAACCATCAATTCTAAGAACCTGTTCAAAATCTCTTTTTTGATGACGCTCTCAGAGAGATTTATGTCCCATTCGTATCCAAGCGATATTACTCGTGAACAATTTGATATAATCAGGCCTATTTTGGAATCTGCAAGAAAATCGACACGTCCAAGAACTATTGATTTATTCGATGTTTTTTGTGCTGTTTTATATATTTTAAAAAGTGGCTGTCAATGGCGAATGCTCCCGAAAGAATTCCCCAAATGGCGTACCTGTCACTATTATTTTAGTGTATGGTCTGAGAAAATGAATAATGAATCGGAAAGCATATTGGAAAAAGCGTTAAAAAAAAATAGTCGCGGAAATAAGGCAGAAAAATGGTCGAGAAGCAAAAACAAGCTTTATAATAGTTGATGCGCAAAGTGTAAAAAACACTGATACAGCCGAACAAAAAGGCTACGATGCTGGGAAAAAAGTATCAGGGATCAAGCGCCATATAGCTGTCGACACTCAGGGGTTACCGCACGCAGTACATATTACAACTGCTAATGTTTCTGATCGAGATGGTGCTGTAGAATTTTTTTTTGGGTCTAGAAACATTCTGTCTGAAGTGAAAAACGTGCTCGTAGATGGGGTTACACGGGAGAAAAATTTGCTGCAAGTGTGCAGAATTTGCTGGGTTGTTCAGTGGAAGTTGCAAAACGCAGTGAATTACATACTTTCAAAGTAATTCCAAAAAGATGGGTAGTAGAACGATCTTTTTCTTGGTTAGAAAAATGTCGTAGACTTTGGAAGAATTGTGAAAGAAAACTTAATACAAGTTTAAATATGGTTGTTTTGGCTTTTGTCGTATTATTTTTGAAAAGGTTTTAAACGTATTGTTAAGTCTGAAGTGTGAGCAACAAAGAAAACAAGATATTTGGTTATCGAAAAGACAGTGATCGTTGAATTGAAGTGTTGCGAAAGTTTAATTCGTGAACATCAAGCACAGCTATTCAATTACCTAAAAGTTTCCGGGCTCCCGATTGGATTATTGATAAATTTTCGACGCCGCAAATTAGAATACCAAAGATTGCATCAGTCCGCAGGGATTGACGGTGAAGCCAGCCCGGTTGAGGAGTCTCTACCGTTTTGAAATAACTTACGCTTTTTTATCAAGCGTATCAGGCGTATCGGGCACATCACGTTACTTTGTTGCTCACACTCGATCATTCAAGCCATTCTATTATTTCCAATCTCGTTATAACTCAGTTTTTGAATTTACTGAGTATATCAAGGAGATTTTGAACAGGTTCTTAGACAAGCTCGTTTATGGTCCCACTCAATGGGCCCATATTAAGCCAGAAGCTGAAATAGGAAACTTTTTTAGAATCCAAATGTGAAATCAAGCGTGCCACCTTGGAATTGTGCATCAATGCTTTGATCAAGTTACGCAAGATGTCTATTTTGCCACCCCATCCCCGAGCCCTACTCGCTTGGAGTATGTGCTCGAGAATGGGGCCACGGTCGCTTAAGCGGCTGACAAACTAACTCAAAATCATCGATTTTTCTGAGTCAGGGAGTTTGCAATTACCTCTTCTCCTTTTCTTTAAACTAACTAGGAACTCAACAGTAAGTACAATCCCATGCCGCCGAGATAACCAGCGATGACAGGTATACTCGCTTTTTTCATGTAGGAAATGAAATCGATTTTTTCGATCCCCATGAGGGCAACTCCTGATGAAGATCCAACAATAAGAATGCTACCGCCAGTTCCCGCTGCATAAGCAATCATGTGCCAGAAGGACGCATCCATCGGATACATGTCTAAAGGATACATTCCAATCGTTCCTGCAACTAAGGGAACGTTGTCGATGATGGCCGAGAAAAACCCTATTAATGTCGCAATCATGGATTGACTTTCAACCGTTGTATTTAACCACTCAGCGACCACTTGCAATATGCCCGCAGTTTGTAAAGAGGCCACACATAATAGAATTCCCAAAAAGAATAAGATGCCAGATGTGTCCACGCGCGTTAAAATGTGTGGTACACGTAAGTGCACTCTCTCTTCATAACGATGGTGCATGGCATCTGTAACAATCCACAGTACAGCAAGAGCGAGAATCACTCCCATAAATGGAGGAAGACCTGTAACGGCCTTAAAGACAGGAACGAATATCAATCCTCCCACTCCTAAGAAAAATACTAAATTTGCACCCGGTTCGATTTGAACTTTGTGTTGTTTGGGAAGATCTGTCGTGAATTTTCCTTTTGCCCTAAAGGTATACCATACCAAAGGGATCAGCAACGAAAGAAAAGAGGGTAAAAAGAGAGACTTCATGACTGCAAGCGCGGAAATTTGACCATTGATCCACAACATGGTAGTTGTCACATCTCCAATAGGAGTCCAAGCCCCTCCGGCATTTGCGGCTATAACAACAATGCAGCAAAAAACAAAACGCTCCGTTCGTTGAGGAACTATTTTGCGCAGTAATGAAACCATTAAAATGGTCGTTGTTAAGTTATCTAAAGCAGCCGATAGAAAAAAGGTAATCATGGCCACAATCCACAATAATCCCTTCTGAGATCTACACGTGATCCGATCTGTGATAATTTGAAAACCCTTATGAGCATCGATCAATTCAACCAATGTCATGGCTCCCATCAGAAAAAAAATAATCTGGGAAACATCAGCAACATGATGTCCTAATTGGAGCAGATTTTCACTTGCTGGAGACAAACTGCTGTACAAGTAAATCGTCCAGCAAACAGCACCAATTAGCAACGCTACAGCTGTCTTGTTAATTTTTATGTAATACTCTAAAACAATCGCCATATAACCAATGGAAAAAACGGCGATGATTAAAAACCAATCCCAGTTAAACATAGAATCCTTGTTAAAATCAGAGAATGGTTTTAACTGATTTTCACTAAAGAACACAAGAAAGTTTTTCAAAAATTAAACGCTGATTCCAGCTTGAATGATGTCGTGCATTCTGAGGATGCCGACGACTTGTTTATTTTCTAATACAGGCAAAATCATGACAAATTTTTTGGGATTTTTTTGCATGATCTTCAAAGCATCCCATGCGAGCATGTCGCGAGATACTGAAAATGGGGTATACGTCATGAGGGAATCCAACGATTTCTGTAAAACGTCAGAACCGTGAGTTTGAAGAGCACGACGCAGGTCTCCATCCGTAAAGATTCCCAGTAAATGCCGTTCAGGAGCAACAACGAGAATCGCCCCGCATTTCTTATTGGATAATTCGACTAGCACATCAACCAACTTATCTTCAGGCTTAGCCAAGGGAAGATCATGTAACATGACATCATCAACTGTGAGAGTCATTTTTTTTCCAATGGTTCCAGAAGGGTGATTGAGAACGTATTGAGAAAGGTCAAACTGCTTAAGACGCATTAAAGAAACAGCTAGTAAGTCTCCCCATAATAACTGAACCGTGGTCGAAGTAGTGGGGGCAAGATCAAAAGGACAGAGCTCTCTTTGCACAGGAAGGGTAATGGAAAGATCACAATTTTTACTCAAGCGAGAAGGGGAATTAGAAACAACGGCTATGAGCTTGGTAAGACGTCTGCGAGCAAAGGGGACTAAATTAAGTAGTTCTTCTGTTTCCCCACTGCGAGAAAGGAGAATAAGGGTGTCTTTTTCCGATAGAATACCGATGTCTCCATGGAGAAAATTAGTTGGAGGTAAATAGAGCGCTTTGGTGCCTGTCGATACTAACGTCATGGCAATCTTATCTGCGATGATACCGCTTTTACCAACACCTGTGAACACGATCAACCCTTCTGTTTTGTGACAAGCTTGAATAATGGCTTCAACTTCTTGCCTATCGAGATGGGAAAAATAATAATCGATGTACTGCTGCTGCTGGTTCAATAGCTGTTCTAACATGAGTGCCAAGTGGTAGTATTTAAAAAAAAAGTATTAGACAAACAGCGTCAGTATACTCTAAACGGGTTTTTTGCTTGAAGTCTTCTTATTAAAAGCTTACAACCGGGAGAGATAAACTTATATTTAACCACACAGGAGATCCTGATGAGTTCTGCTCCGCTACCCATCGCTGTTGCCTATGGAGATGGAATTGGTCCTGAGATCATGGCAGCCACCTTGCATATTCTGAAAGAAGCTGGAGCGCCACTCGATCCTCAAGTGATTGAAATTGGTGAAAAAATTTTCTTAAAAGGGATTTCTACGGGAATCGATCCTTCTTCCTGGGATGTGATTAGACATACAAAAGCCTTTCTCAAGGCACCTATCACAACACCGCAAGGAGGTGGATTTAAAAGCCTTAACGTCACGGTGCGCACCACCATGGGTCTTTACGCTAACGTTCGCCCTTGTGTCGCCTATTCCCCTTTTGTTAAGACTAAGCACCCGAACATGAATGTCGTGATTGTTCGTGAAAATGAGGAAGATCTCTATGCGGGGATTGAGTACCGGCAATCTGCTGATGTCTGTAAGTCGATTAAGCTCATTTCCCGCCCCGGGTCTGAAAAAATCGTTCGCTACGCCTTTGAGTATGCACGCCATTATGGGCGAAAAAAAGTGACCTGTTTTTCGAAAGACAATATCATGAAACTATCAGATGGGCTCTTTCATAAAGTTTTTGATGAGATCGCTAAAGAGTATCCAGACATCGAAAATGAGCACTGGATTGTCGATATCGGAGCCGCGAAATTGGCAGATACGCCAGAGGTCTTTGATGTCATTGTAATGCCCAATTTATATGGGGATATTCTCTCGGATGTCGCCGCCCAAATTTCAGGTTCTGTGGGCCTGGCAGGATCTTCTAACATCGGAGACCACGGTGCTATGTTTGAGGCGATCCACGGCTCTGCTCCGCGACGCGCAGGACAAAATCTCGCCAATCCCTCGGGATTGATTTTAGCCAGTGTCCAGATGTTGCTTCACCTCGGCGAAAATCGCGTGGCCGAGAGGATTCATAATGCTTGGCTGCATACTCTGGAACAAGGAGTCCACACCTATGATATTTTCAAAGAAGGGACTAGCAAACAAAAGGTGGGAACCAAAGAGTTTGCTCAAACAGTTGTGAAATACTTAGGAGAAAAACCGCAACATCTTCCCGCAGTTTCTTACCAGACTTCTACGAAATTTGCTGCCTTGGTCCATCGCATGGTTTCTCAGGAGGTCAATCAACAGCTTGTCGGCGTGGATATTTTCGTCCAATCGCGTGAACTGGCTGAGGCGTTCATGAAGCAAGCCACATCTCATCCTTGGAAATCGCTTAAACTTTGCATGATTAGTAACCGAGGAGCTCGAATATGGCCCAATGGTCAACCTGAGACATTCTGTGTCGATCAATGGAGGTTGCGTTTCATGCACCAAGACAAGAAAAGCACCATTAAGCATGGCGATATCATCAGCTTGCAACAGGAGATGTTAACTCAAGGCTACGACATGATCGCTACAGAACATCTCTATACGTTTAATGGCGCTTCTTTCTTTTCAGGAGCAGATATACACGAATAAACTCAAAAATTGGTTTGTGTATAATTAACTCTCGAGATTCACATCCATTTCGAGATGTTTTTTTAAGGCACCTAAAAATCCACAGCCATACATGCCATCGAGAACGCGATGATCGAATGTTAAACAAACATACATCATCGATCGGATGGCGATCATGTCATTTTCCATGGGAATCACTTTCTTTTGGATAGCACCAATGCCCACAATGGCCACTTCAGGATAACGGATGATCGGTACGCCAATTTGCACTCCAGACATGCCGAAATTGGTCATCGTGATCGTTCCTTCGGTCACATGATCAGGTGTCAATCCTCCCGTTTTTGCTCGTTGAGCTAACTCACCCACTGCTTTGGCGATCTCAGCGAGCTTTAAACGCTGGCAGTTCTTGATGACAGGAACAAATAATCCTTGGTCGACACTCACAGCAATGCCTAAATTGACAAACCGCTTAACAAGAATCGTATCTCCATCTAATGAAGAGTTGATCAAAGGAAATTCTTGCAAGGCTTTGACAATCGC
The DNA here is from genome assembly GCA_013286595.1 of Chlamydiota bacterium. GTDB lineage: Bacteria > Chlamydiota > Chlamydiia > Chlamydiales > Rhabdochlamydiaceae > JABDFI01. Next base: position 63,096 of record JABDFI010000002.1, read on the forward strand.
ACGAGCGACAAAACTGGTGATCGTTAACTTAGATCCATGTTTTGACAAGAACGCCTCTTTTTCTCGGGCGATCACTTGCATGATCTCCGTGACATCAACTTCAGCAATAAGAGAAGCATGTGGTGCTTCATAAAAGGAGCGGACTATGTTATCTGCAATGGCTTTGCGCATCCCCGACATTTTCAACCGTTCGATTTCAGGACTGTGACTGGGAATAGGAGGAGACGTCATAGCCATGCGCGCTGCAGCTGGACACGGTTTAGATTGTGTTTTGCGTTCGACGTAATCCTCTAAATCTTTCTTTGTCAACCGATTGCCCTGGCCGGTACCTGGTATTCTCTCTAGTTCATCAAGACTTATTCCTTTTTCACGCGCTAACCGCAACAGAGCAGGAGAAAAGAAGCCCGCCATGTCTTTCACTGGTTCAGAAGAAGCGGACATCATCACTGGAGCCGTGGAAACTGCAGACTTCTCTCCGATCTGTTCTTTGCCAGGCATAATCGTCGCGAGCAGATCTCCCACTTTTAATTCTTGATCGGGTTGAGCAAAGATCTCTTTTAAAACACCCGCTACTGGAGAGGGAATTTCGCTGTTGACTTTATCCGTAGACACTTCCAATAAAGGTTCATCAAGCTCAACGTATTCTCCCGTGTGTTTAAACCAGCGTACGATCGTAGCACCGAGAATACTTTCTCCTAATTTGGGTAGGGTAATTTTAACTTCTTGGCTCATCATCCATTCCTATTCTTTAGACCTCTTTCGAAATTAAGGGTTCGTCGATTTTGGGGATTATTTTGGCCGATTTTCGATTCTTTTTGCGGGGATAGTATACGAAACAAGATACAATCCCCGCAAAAAGAATCGAAAACTCGGCTCAAAAGAACCCCAAAATCGACAGAACTTTAATTTCGAAAGAGGTCTTTTAGCAAATACTCTTCAATCCGTTGGAGCAAACGATCCCAGTGCTCCTGTCCAGAAAACAGTTTCAATTGCATCTTCACGGGCACAATCGGCAGATCACAACTAAAATTTTGGGATAATTTTACCCAGTCCTTGTATGTGCATAACAATAATTCGGCGCCTTGTTCTCTGCAACGTTTAGCAAAGTCGCGAAGCTGCAGATCGGTTGGGCGCTTGTGATCATTCAATAATAAAGTGGCAACGAGGTCAACGCCCACATGCTGTATGGTATCTATAAAACGCTCTGGTCGTCCTAATCCACAAAATAGCCCCACTTTTTTTCCTCTGAGCGCTTCTGTCTCTACCATGTCTACATGCAAGGTAAGCAAGGGAGCATCAGTATATTTTTTAAGTTGGGCGTTTAATCTCTGTACTTGTTCTTGTGTTATGACATGATTGGCGATCACAAGATCAGCATTACGCAGTCGCGAAGGAAAATCTCTTAAAAGCCCTCGAGGCAAAAATCTCTCTTGAGCAAAAGGATCTCGACCATCAATCATGACAAGTTCAAGATCACGAGCCAGTTTTCGATGTTGCATCCCATCATCTAAAACTAAACACTGCGCTCCTTCTTCAATGGCACGTCTTCCACACTCCACGCGGTCTCTTCCGACCCATACATCTGCCTGTGTCGTTTGTCCTAACAAAAATGGTTCATCTCCACAGACGTCTGGAGAAAAGAAAGGCGTTCCTTGTCTAGCGATTAAATGCACTTTACCTGAGCGCTCCATCTGCGATTGGTAACCTCGCGATAAAATAGCGACACGACAACGATCGTGCAGTGCGTTGACAAGTAGTTGGGTAAAGGGGGTTTTTCCGGTGCCGCCAATTACAATGTTACCTATGCTGATCACAGGAACAGACAGTTGGGTTGAAGTGAGATAGTGTCGTTCATAGGCCCAATGCCGTGCCTTAATTCCAGCTTGGAATAAATAGCTCAAAGCCGCCAATGTTCCTCGAACAAAAGGTGGAGCCTTACGTCTATCTGTCATAACGTCTAATAAATAGGGCATGCGAATAAAAAAATTTATAGAGAAGTTGATTTTAACAGACTGAGGACAATTTGTGCGATGTGATTATTGACTTGCCTTAATTGACTCATTTTCAGTTATTAAGCCTCCATGGGGATAAAAAAGAATCCTTTCCACTTGCTCGATGATGATGTGTAAAGCCGCCATGTGAGCCTCTTGTACGCGGTCAGAATAACGGAATCCCGATACAATCCATTCCAAATCGCCTATTCCTTTGAGCTTCCCACCACTTTTGCCTAAAAAGGCAACAGTTGATAATCCCAGCTCTTTAGCGCGCTGAATGGCGTGGATGATATTAGGTGAATTGCCACTTGTCGTTAAACCGATGAAAACATCTCCTGGTCGTCCCCATGCTTCGATGGAACGTGCGAACACCTGTTCGTAACCGAGATCATTTCCGACACACGTTAAATGTCCTACATCAGATAAAGCAATGGCTGGAAGAGCACGCCTCTTTTCTCGGAACACTCCTGTAAACTCTTCTGCGCAATGCATCGCATCGCACATCGATCCGCCATTTCCTGCGATGAGTAATTTATTTCCTCGTTGAAAACATTCTGCAAGGCAACTGCTCACTGATTCGATAAAACTCAAACTTTCTGGTCGTTTCAAAGACTCGATTGCACATAGCGCTTCATCAACAGATTCTTCGATTGCAGTTTTCACGTTCATGTTTCACCTAAATCGGCATGGAGAGTAAGAAAAATGACAAATATACACAAATGAATTCAACAATTGGGAATTTGGCTGGTAAGCGGCACAAATTTTTGTGTCTGGAGCGAGCGACCATTGCTGAGAAGTACTCATAACAACAGATGATCGGACTGCAGTCATTCGTTATGAGCTTGCAACAGAAAAAGAAGACCTTTGATAATCATTGCTATTCTTCGATTTGATTCAAATTATCTAATCGACAAAATAAATGAAGTTCACAACAAAATAGAAGAATAACATTCAATATATAACATGATTTCGATTGACATGAACATGAGACCAAATGTATCATGTTTTCATAGTTGTTAGAAGTCATTTAGCAACGTTTCATCGCAATCAGACCTTTTTTTATGAAGCCTTTACATCTTGCAATCGTCGGTGCAACAGGAGCTGTTGGACAAGAAGCTCTCGAGCTGTTGGAAAAACGACATCTACCATTAGCTTCTCTTCGCTGTTTTGCGTCTTTAAGATCAGCGGGAAAAAGCGTAGTTTTTAAACAACAATCAATTCCGATTGAACATTTAACTCCCGATGCTTTTCAAGGAATCGACATCGCTTTATTTTGTGCAGGCGGAAAAATTTCTAAAGAATGGGCGCCTCGAGCAGTGGATGCAGGTGCTATTGTCGTCGATAACAGTTCTTATTTCCGATTAGACGATCGCGTGCCTTTAATCATTCCAGAAATTAATTCCCATGCATTACTACCACAACATCGACTCATCGCCTCTCCCAACTGTAGTACAACCATCATGCTGATGGCTTTAGCTCCTTTGCATCGAGTGATCCCGATTCAACGGATCGTCGCTGCCACCTACCAAGCTGCAAGTGGTGCTGGAATGCATGCCATGCATGAACTGCGCGAAGAAACTCATGCCTACATAGAAGGCCGCCCCTTTGAGCGCACGGTCATTCCCTTCCCTTACGCTTTCAATCTCTTCACACACAACTCTCCACTGACCGAAAGCGGATACGTCGAAGAGGAATTAAAGATGGTCCATGAATCGCGTAAAATTTTGGAAGATGACCAGATCCGTATCCATGCCACGTGTGTTCGCGTTCCGATTTTGCGTGCGCATTCAGAAACATTGAATGTCACCTTTCATGCTCCGTTTAGCGTGGAAGATGCTTATGCTATATTGAGAAAGGCTCCTGGAATTACCCTTGTTGAAAATCGCGCAGAAAACCGTTTTGCGATGCCCATCGATGCTTCTGGAAACGAATCTGTTTTGTGTGGAAGGATTCGAGAAGATCGCTCTCATCCAAACACTCTTGACTTATGGGTAGTTGGAGATCAGCTACTAAAAGGTGCAGCTCTCAACGCCGTGCAAATCATCGAATACTTACAAGGAAAGAGCAAAACAGAAAAAATCCATGACTGATCAACACGATAATAGACATCTTGCGTAACATGCTTTGCCCGGAAAAAGCGAAGATTTTCTAGGCAATTTTTAGAATCTACGAAGTAGATTCGGGTAGCAGAGGTGAGGCGACTTGAATAAGTCGCTGAGACGAGGATACAAAAAATTGGCAGAAAAGATTTGATTTTAACGGGTAAATGAGGTTACGCAAAATGTCTAATAGATGGTGGATTCTACTTGCGATGTCAGCTGCGATCTCGATGATCTTCATCGATGTCACAGTTTTACCTGTTGCCTTACCTACCATACACAGAGAGTTAAATCTTTCTGATGTGGGTGCTCAATGGGTCATCAATGCTTATACACTTTTACTGACTATCTTGTTATTAGGCGGTGGAAGATTAGCAGATCTACTTGGAGCGCGACGGATCTTTTGTTTGGGGATTATCTTGTTTGCAGGTGCGTCAGCATGCTGTGGGATAGGCTCTCAAGAATGGATGTTGATTGCTGGGCGCGCACTACAAGGAGTTGGGGGCGCTATGATGCTGCCCGCTTCTCAAACCATCCTTGCCAATAGTTTTCCTTCTCATCAACGCGGAAAGGCGATGGGAATTTATGTGAGCATTGGCTCCATTTTCCTTGCCATGGGACCTCTCATTGGCGGCGCTATCACTCAATACTGGTCCTGGCGAGGTGTGTTTTGGATCAACATTCCCATTGCCCTTGTAGGTCTACTGTTGACCATGCTCATCGTCCCCCGTTCAGTTCAGACAAAAGCACGGTTTGACGTGAGTGGACTACTTGCTCTAGCTATAGGAATTTCTTCCATCATCGTCGCTTTAATGCAAGCGCAGGTGTGGGGATGGGGAGATCCGCTGACTGTCACTCTTGTATGTTTTGGTTTCCTCTTGATTTTTTTATTATTTCAGATCGATCGAGAAGTGCCATTTCCCATTGTCGATCTTTCCATCATCACACATCGCTCTTTCTTCACCGGAGCTTCGTGCATTTTTTTTAGTCAATTGAGCATGGTGGCAACTGTCTTTTGGGCGATCTATTTTCAAGATGTTCTTCACTTCCCCCCGTCATATGCTGGTTTACTGACATTCATCGCCAATGCCCCTGTCTTATTAAGTGCACCTTTTGCAGGTCATTTAGTCGATCAACTGGGGCCGCGTAAACCTGTCACGTTTGGTTATGCTCTGATCCTGTTTTCTCTAATCTGGTTCATCAGCTTTCCAACCCCTTCTAGCATCTACTTTCTTTTGCCTTCCTTAATCCCCTTTGGCATCGGTGTCCCTATGATTCTCACACCCAGCTATGTCTCATTAATTAATGATGTGCCAGCTGAAAAACGGGGAATCGCTGCCGGTCTAAACATGACGCAACGGCAATTTGCAGCAACACTTGGCTTAGCTTTGATGGGAACCTTATTCTATCCAGGAAGAAATGATCCTCTTTCAAACGCCACTGAAGGTACCCTCTCAGCCTTCCGCAATGTCAACCTCTTAGCCGCAGGGAGCTGTGCCTTGGGGCTCCTCATCGCTCTCTTTTTCCTCAGCAATTCTCCTCATGCCTCCAAAAAATAATTTACAATTCCCTCTTATAACAATTCCTTTTCTTGTTGTTTTTTTTAATTTATCTATGTGAAAATGCGCAAATATAACAGCAGGAATGTAATGAAAAAAGGATTATTCGCACAAAAATCTGTAGAGTCAATGCTCGCGCTAGCCGATTCCGAAGCGAGACACACTGGACTCAGAAAAGCTCTCGGCCCCATTCAAATCACAACGCTTGGCATCGGCGCCATCATTGGAGCGGGGATTTTTGTATTAACTGGTCAAGCTGCCGCTAACTATGCGGGGCCTGCCATTGTTTATTCCTTTATTATTGCCGCTTTGATCTCTCTTTTCGCTGCTTTATGTTATGCTGAAATGGCATCGCTGGTTCCCGTGTCCGGTAGTGCTTACACGTATGCTTATGTGTGCATGGGAGAATTTCCAGCTTGGCTCATCGGTTGGGTATTAATCATGGAATACTTGTTGACCCTTGCCACTGTAGCTGTGGGATGGTCGGGTTACTTTACGAGCTTTTTAGAAGATTGTGGAATAAAAATTTCAACTGCACTGTCTAATGCCCCCTTAGCTTATGATTCTGTCCATGGATGGGCGAAAACAGGCGCTTACATTAACATTCCAGCGCTTTGTGTAGTTGGCGTCATCGGCGTTTTTGTTGCATTGGGAATTCGCGTTGCTGCAAGTATCAACAGTATCATGGTCGTCATTAAGATGCTTGTGATCCTACTATTCATCGTGTTTGGAATTGCCTTCATTAATATGGACAATTGGGTTCCCTTTATTCCTCCTAATACAGGAAATTTTGGAGAATTTGGTTGGAGCGGCATCTTGCGAGGCGCCGGTGTAGTCTTTTTTGCCTATAACGGTTTTGATGCGATCTCTACCTTGGCGCAAGAAGCGCGTAATCCTAAAAAAGATTTACCACTTGGTATGTTAGGCTCTTTGGGAATCTCAACCATTGTCTATATTCTCATGGCACTTCTCTTGACAGGTCTTGTCAGTTATACGATGTTAAACGTGTCCGATCCCATTGGTGTAGCCATCAATGTCTTAGGACCCAAGTGGATGTGGCTCCGCTTTTTTGTTAAACTGGGGATTTTATCAGGCCTTGCTTCCGTTATTTTAGTGATGCTACTGGGCACCACACGTGTTCTGTATACAATCTCTCATGACGGGCTGTTACCCAAAAGTTTTGGCAAGATTCATTCCCGTTTCCGAACTCCTGCCTTTGGAACACTGGTGGTCACTCTGATTGCGATGATCATGGCAGCGCTATTTCCTGTAGGAATGTTGGGGCTATTAGTGTCGATTGGCGCTTTGCTAGTCTTTGGTTTTGTCTGCGTGGGCATTCTCATTCTACGCTATACAAAACCCTCTTTGAAGCGCCCTTTCAAATGTCCGATGTTCCCTCTCATTCCTTTTCTCGGTGGTGCGGCCTGCTTGATGCAGATGTTTTTACTGCCCATGGAAACGTGGAGACAGCTATTAGCTTGGATGATTTTGGGTTGCGCCGTATACTTCTTTTACGGTAGAAAGCACAGCAAGTTGCAACGATAAAAATCGACGAACCTTAATTCCGAAAGAGGTCGGACCTCTCATGATCGATATCCAATCGGTATCCAAACGATATGGGGCCCTAGACGCCCTCAAAGAGATCTCTCTTTTCATAGAAAAGGGGGATATCTTTGGGATCATCGGCTTAAGCGGAGCTGGTAAATCCACATTGATCCGCACGTTAGCTAGGCTGATTCGACCCACTTCGGGGAAAATCTTGGTTGAAGGAATCGATATCACCCAATTAGAGGGAAAGGCTCTTCGCGCGTACCGTCATCAGATGGGGATGATCTTCCAGAATTTTAATTTACTGAGCTCTTGTTCTGTGGCAGATAACATTAGCTATCCATTGGAAATCGCCGGAATATCTAAAGAAAAAAGGGAGCAGCGCATTGATGAGCTCCTCGCTCTTGTGGGCCTATCGGACAAAAAAGAGATATACCCCTCTATGCTCAGTGGAGGACAAAAACAACGGGTAGGAATTGCCCGCGCTCTAGCCTCTCATCCTAAAATTTTATTATGTGACGAGGCCACTTCCGCTTTAGACCCCAAGACAACACGTGAAATTTTAGATCTCTTGCACTCGATAAGTAAAAAACTGGGCGTCACAATTGTATTAATCACTCATGAGATGGAAGTGATCCGAAGGCTGTGTAATAAAGTCGCGGTCATTGAAAAAGGCAGCATCGTTGAGCAAGGGTTGGTCACTGAGGTATTTTCCAATCCTCAACATCCGACCACTCAACAATTTCTTCAAAATTCGTCCCATGATTTATCCCCCGAATTCATCAAAACTCTTTCCCTTGACGGACAACTGCTTCGGCTGCACTTTCGAGGTCAATCCGCGAAAGAACCCATCATCTCTCATATGATGCGTCATTTTAAGCTCGAGGTTAACATCTTGATGGGGTGGATTGATCGCGTCCAACATACCACCGTAGGCACGCTCATCGTTGAACTAAAAGGCTCTGACGAAGCGATGGAAAAAGCAAAACAGTACCTCTTGGAACAGAACGTCAAATGTGAGGTATTGAACAGATGACTGGAGAGAATATCGCATTAGCTTTTCGGATCCTTCCCCTTGAACTATGGAACACCATTTACATGGTTGTTGTAGCGATGTTGCTAGGGACTTTAATTGGACTTCCTCTTGGCATCATTCTCACTATCACCAGTAAAGGGCATCTTAAGTCACATCACGGGATTTATAAATGCTTAGAAACTCTTGTAATCATCGGCCGCTCCTTTCCTTTTGCCATCTTGATGGTGGCCTTGATTCCTTTAACTCGTTTAATTGTGGGAACAAGTCTGGGCACCACAGCCTCCATTGTTCCTTTAACAATAGCAGCGGCTCCTTTCATCGCAAGGCTCGTGGAAACAAGCTTAAAAGAGGTCGATCGACACGTACTAGAGGCCGCTATCGTCATGGGCTCTACCACGCAACACATCATCACCAAGGTGCTTCTTCCAGAAGCATTGCCTTCTCTTATCTCTGTGGGTAGTTTAACCATTGTCAATCTGATCGGTTATAGTGCGATGGCAGGTCTTGTGGGAGGAGGAGGATTAGGTCAAGTTGCTATCCAATATGGATACAACCGCTTTAATACCTTTATCATGGTTGTTACTGTGCTTTTACTCATTGCGCTCGTTCAAGGCGTGCAGTGGCTAGGCAATCGAGCTGTTAGAAAAATCATCGAAAAGAGAGGGACCTTTTCCCTATAGACCTCTTCAGCAAATTCCAGATTCAAACGGAGATGCAAGGTTTAACAACTCCAAAGTAGTGGGATGCTTGCACGACATCATCGCATGATGCAAAGCGATTCCCTCTTTGTTCCAAGGTTGCTTGCTGCCATATTTTCGATCGCCTACAACAGGACAACCTATCGCAGACCATTGAGCGCGGATTTGATGGTAACGCCCTGTTTCTAATACAATTTTTACTAAAGTCGCCGGTCCCTTAGAACCTACGACCTCATACCGTAAGCGCGCGCACTTTGCATCGGGATGTTTAGCATAACTGATCGTTGCACGATGATCATCGTGAATGAGATAATGGACAAGCTCTCCTTGTTGAGAAGGAGGTTTTCCTTCCACAAGAGCGATATAAGTTTTAGAGATTTCTCTCTCTCTCATCATCCTCTGCAAACGCGATAAGGCTTTACTTGTTCGCGCAAAGAGCACAAGCCCACTGACAGGCTTATCTAAGCGATGGATGGGCTCCAAAAAAACTTTCCCCGGTTTGTTGTACTTCACTTTGATCCACGCTTTGGCGCGATCGAGAAAATTATCCGATTCTCCATCATGTGGTTGAGTAGAAAGCCCTGCGGGTTTCACAGCGACAAGTAAATGATTATCAACGTAGATGACTTGCATAAGACCTCTTTCGAAACTAAGATTCTGTCGATTTTCGGGTTCTTTTGAGCCGATTTTCGATTCTTTTTGCGGGGATTGTATCAAATTTCGTATACTACCCCCGCAAAAAGAATCGAAAATCGGCCAAAATAATCCCGAAAATCGACGAATCCTTAATTTCGAAAGAGGTCTAAGATCTCTGTCGCACAACTTCATACAGTAATAAAGTAGTCGCTGTAGCGACATTAAGAGAGTCTGCTGTGCCGTGCATCGGGATGCGCACTTTCACATCAGCAGTGCCCATCAGAAAGGCTGACAGCCCCAGTTGTTCTGTCCCCACAGCAATGGCAATACCACCAGACATATCCACACGAGTGAATTCCTGTTCAGCTGCAGGCGTTGCTGCAACCATCCTAATTTGCTCTGAGCGTAACCAGTCGATCAGATCCGCACTTGAGCTTTCCACAACTGGAACAGTAAAGAGTGTACCTACGCTAGCGCGCACTACATTGGGATTGTAGATATCCGTACATCGATCACAGACAATCACACCATCCACACCTGCTGCATCAGCAGAGCGCAAAATCGTGCCTAAGTTCCCCGGTTTTTCTATCGATTCAGCAAGGACGAGAAAAGGATCTTTTTTTCCAAGTAACTTTTCTTTCAAGTAGGACAAATCGCGTTTCATCTGGACGGCCACACCAATGAGTCCATCAGGTCGATCTCGGTACGACAGTTTTTCAAATACGCGCGGATCACATGTCACAATATCCGCTCCCGTTTTTCCAAAACGCAAAATCAGATCTTCTTCATTAGTACCCAAAAAAAATTCAGGACAAATGAACAGCGTTTTCACAACGACATGGCCATCGGCAGCCCTTAAGAGTTCTCGGTATCCTTCAATGATAAAAAGGCCCGTCTGATTGCGTTCACGACGTTCGTTGAGTTTTACGGCTTGCTTGATCTTGGGATTCTGTAAACTAGTCAGCGTTTCTCTCATAGAGGACCTTTCCATAAGGCTACACTACCATAAGGAATTCCCAAACCGCGCTCAGCTGGTAACACCATTTCACGCGCGGACACATCTCCCTGCTCCCCTTGCATCATCTGTTCTAGCAAATGTTGCAGGACCATGGGCGTCATCCCTGGAGTATGACTGGTAAAATAAACGAAGAGAGGATGTTCGCTTAACACTGATCGGCATAAATGTAATAGCGGCTGAATTTCCCGTTCGATTTTAAATACTTCGCCTTTATTGCCTCTTCCAAAAGTGGGAGGATCTAAAATGATCCCATCGTAGCGAACACCCCGTTTGATCTCGCGCAATAAAAATTTCATCACATCATCGACAATCCAACGGATAGGAGCATGTGATAACTCATTCAACGCTGCATTATCTCTTGCCCAGCTCACCATCCCTTTAGATGCATCTAAATGGCACACCTGAGCACCGGCTTGTGCTGCTGCAAGAGTGGCACCTCCTGAATAGGCGAACAAATTTAATATATTTGGCTCGTGCGTACGACTTCGAATCAAGCTGCGCATTTCATTCCAAATTAAACTGTGCTCTGGAAACAAGCCGACATGCCCAAAATCAGTCAGCGATATTTTAAATTTTACTTGAGAAAGCTCTACGATCCATTGATCAGGTAACCGGGTGCGGATCTTCCAACCGCCAGAGCCCTCCCGCGAAAAACTCGCATCGGCCTTATCCCAGATCTCTCTTTTCAAGGTCGGTTTCCATAGAGCTTGCGGGCAAGGACGAGAGAGGACAAAATCCCCAAACCGCTCTAATCTATACAGATCCCCACTATCGAGTAGAGAATATTCTTTAACCATGCGCTTCATCCTCATCCAATGGAAGGGGATTTTAGCACAAAATTAGAAATGAAAGGTAGCTGCAAAACTTGTCGTATAAAAAATATATTTGTAAAATATTTTTCTTTAACCTAGCATTAAATTTTTTTAAATATTCACGGTTCATTAAAGCAACAAAGGAGGCTTGTATGAAAAATACTTTCTTAAGGTATTTAAAATGTCTGACGATATTGATAGTGATGTTCACCCTAAACATCGCTGTTGCATCGGATAAAATTTCTGACCCAACTACTGCAAAACTTTCAGGTCACGTTCCGAGCAAGGCAGTGTCTCAGTCTGTTTTCATGGAACATCTTGATGCAGATACGTCCGTTCCGTTAACTTTTGTTTTGCCTTTGCGCAATCAAAAAGCATTAGAGGAGCTTATCCAACAAATTTATAACCCCGCTGATCAGCAACATTATGGCAAGTACTTGACCTCGGAAGAATTTATTAATAATTTTTCTCCAACTCAAGAGGCTTATGATGAAGTCATTGCTTATGCTAAAAAATTAGGCTTAAATGTTTTAGGGACACACCCTAATCGCACACTGCTGAATGTGAGCGGAGATACAAAATCTATTGAAGCAGCTTTTAATCTCAAGCTCAATATGTACCAGCACGCAAACGGTCGGCAATTTTATGCTCCTGATAATGAGCCTGAAGTTGCTGCTGACATCGCTTCCCATATCAGCGGAATCGTAGGTTTAGATAACTACGCTGTTTGGCATGCTTATAATCGACGCAAAGAGATAAGTGTAGAAATGTCCGATGCAACGGCTTCTTCATTTCCCTCTGGCCCAAATAATTCTTTTGCTCCAAAAGATATCATGACAGCCTATAATCTTAATGGAGTATCAGCAAAGGGTTCAGGTCAAAATATTGCTCTATTTGAACTTGCATCCTATCAAGCAAGCGATATCACGGCGTATACCAACTTTTTTGGTCTACCAGCTGCTAAACTGATTAATGTTTTAGTTGATGGCGGTTCAGGAGGTGGCATTGATGCCGAAGTTACACTTGACATCGAGCTTGCGCTTGCATTGGCACAACAGAGTCAAATTTACGTGTACCAAGGCCCTAATACTGGACAAGGCGTTCTTGATACTTATAATCGAATTGCTACAGACAATTTAGCTAAACAAGTAAGCACCTCTTGGGGATTAGGAGAAGATGAGGCAGGTTCACAATCCCTTCAAGCAGAGAACGCAATTTTTCAGCAAATGGCAGCGCAAGGACAAACTATTTATGCTGCTTCGGGTGATGAAGGCGCTTATGCTGATTATCCCAGCATGACTCTTATGGTGCAGGATCCAAGTTCTCAACCATATATGGTTGGAGTGGGAGGAACAACTCTGACAGTCAATGCAACAACTGGCGCTTATGCAAGTGAAAAAGTGTGGGACAACGGCCTTGGCAACGGAGCTAGCGGAGGTGGTGTCAGCACTGTATGGAAAATCCCTTCATGGCAAACAAACGTTTCGACTGTATATTCAAAGACTAATCGAAATGTGCCCGATATTTCGCTTAATTCAGATCCAGACACAGGCTATGCTATTTATTTCAATGGCCAATGGACTATTTATGGGGGTACAAGTTGTGCAGCACCTCTTTGGGCGGGCTTTACAGCTCTCGTGAACCAACAAAGGCAGGCTGCCCAAATGTCCACATTAGGGTTTGCAAATCCTTCACTTTATACTCTGGCAGCCTCGCAAGAGACAACAGATTATCACGACATTACAATGGGCAATAACCTATTTTATCAGGCTGGTACAGGTTATGATAATGCTACGGGTTGGGGTTCATTTAATGGATCTAATTTATTTGCTAGTCTAACGCATTCTTCAACAGACACGCCAACAGTGAGTATTACTTCGCCTACAAATGGCGCGACAGTGAGTGGTACAATCACTATCACAGCTAATGCCTCAGATCCAGTAGGAACGATAACAAGTGTAGATTTTCATGTAGATTCTACATTAATAGGATCAGATACAACTACACCTTATACGGCGTCACTTGATACGACTAAATTATCAAATGGCTCACATACGCTCACAGCAACTGCCCATAACACTGCAGGTAATTCTGCTACAAGTACTGTGACAGTAACTGCGAATAATCCAGTAAGCAATATTTATATAAATACTGGTGATGGAGCCCTTACAGACTCATGTACTGGTGTAGCTTGGCAAGCTGATCAGTATTATTCAGGTGGTACAACATATACCAATACTACATTGCCCACCTGCCTTGGAGTTTATAGAACAGAACGATACGGCAATATTTCATATAACATACCTGTTACGAATGGACCTAAATATGTCATTTTAAAGTTTGCTGAAATCTATTTTAATACTGTAGGATCACGTGTATTCAGCGTGAATATTAATGGACAAAGTGTCATTACAAATCTTGATATATATAAAGAAGTTGGCTTTGCAAAACCTTTAGACCTGAGTTTTCCAGTCAACGTAACAAATAACAATATTCAGATACAACTTGTTCCTGGTGTCCAAAACCCTAAAATCAGTGGAATTGAAATCCTTCAACAATAGTTAAGAGTTGCGTAAATACCTTCTGCAAGAGGTCTATTAGACCTCTTGCAGAACCTCGTTTTCGTGCCCGTATGTACATCCTATTACCCATAAGTTTTTTGATATTTTGATCATGCGTATCACGCGTATCTTGTTTATCATGTTTTTTTGCCGTGCGTCTCAAAACTTTCACCAAATGAGATTACGCACCGGTCTCAATGACGAGAGGATGCAAGGCTTATTCGCTTTGGGTCCAAAGAACATGATAAACAAGATGCGCGTGATACACATGATCAAAATATTGAAAAATTTATATCAAGCAAAAGAATGCGGGCACGAAAACGAGGTTATGCAAGAGATCTATTTTAGAAATGCAGGTGCGCCGTAGGCGATTTTACGCCATAAAGCACCGAGCAAATAGTTAGAAGAGGAAAGGATGATCTTTTGACGATCCCCTTTCAGATGCAATCGCCCCACTTCGGGAAGCTGCCCCCGTTGCCCAATAGCTGCCCAAACTGTGCCTACAGGTTTCTCTTCAGAGCCCCCATCAGGACCGGCAATTCCTGAGACTGCAATCGCAAAATCCGCTGCACTGCGAGCAAATACTCCTTGCAGCATGGCGCGCACAGTGGATTCGCTCACAGCTCCTTCTTGTTGTAGAACAGTAGGAGCGACATTTAATACATTCATTTTTAGAGCATCGCAATAGGTGACAAATGATCCCAAAAAATAAGATGAACTACCAGGTATTGCTGTGAGAAGAGAAGCAATCATTCCTCCAGTACAGGATTCAGCAAGAGCTAAACGCTTATCATGTTCTTTAAACCATTGTAAAATCGCCTCGGCAATTTTTCCAGAAGAAGAGGGAAAAAGATGCTGTGCAAAACGCTGCTTCAGTTCTTGGCAAAACGAGTTAAGCTGCTTGCGATTTTCTGAAGAAAGCTGCACGGTCACAGCACCAAATGCGGGATAAATGCCCACTTCAACTAAGGGAAATTGTTCTTTCAATTCTCTCAAACTAGGGTCGACCTGACTTTCAGCTAAAAGACAAAAATGCATAGGCACAAATTCCCTTTTCTTAAGAAGAGGAAATGTAGACTGAATGAGGGGTAATACTTGCTCTGTGAACATCACCTGCATTTCATGAGGAACGCCCGGCAAGAGAATAAGAACTGTTTTTCCTCGTTTAAAAACTAGTCCTGGAGCTGTTCCAATTGTATTCAATAGAGGATCTGCCTTACATGGAATTGTCGCTTGATCGGTTAAACTGAGTAATTGTGAACCAAAACGATGATGCAAATCCTCTCTCACGCGTTGATCTAAATGGAACTCAGAGTTAAAGAGTTCTGCTACAATGCGACGTGTATGATCATCCAACGTGGAACCGAGGCCTCCGGTGGTGATCACAAGGTCAGAGTGTTTCAAAGCAACTTCGAGCCCTTCTTTAAGCACTTGAAGTTCATCGGAAAGAACTCGATGTTGCGTCACTTGATACCCTTTTTCGTAAAGAGCGCGACTCATGAATGTGGCATTGGTGTTTGAGATCATCCCTTTAAGAATTTCATCACCAATAGCCACGATTTCAATGCGCATGAACAGAAATTCCCTTTTGCATCAGTTGCGAATGGCGATGGATCCATTTCAGACAGGCTTTGCCTATCCGAATGGTTGAATGGGTGAGAGTTCCCTCCACAACAAAAGGGGTTGGCATCGTGTGCTGGCGCATCCATCGCATCAAGTGCTGGAATACAGGAGAATTGGGAAATTCATCCCCATCAGAAACTTTTTCAATGAGAGCTGTGCGAGGATCTTGATAGAGTTGAGGATAGGAAAACTGTATTCCCCACGTGATGCACTCTTGGCTCATCACCATCGGATGGAACTTGCGATCAAAGGTGGAATAGAAAAAATGATGAGCTTGTAATTGGATAATAGGTTTCAACGGTTTAATGATGTTCTTATCTCCAGCAGCAATTGCGAAGAGAAGATCGGTTGAGCGAGTCATGGCAGAGGAAAAAAATCGTCTTAAAGGGGCTTCATCGATCAAATGACCTTGCTGCAGGGCCTCAATGTAGATACGATAGTGACTGAGAAAAGTCTCAACAGAAAAAAGCGCATTCTCACCCATAACAGGTTCACTGACCACACAAAAATGAATAGGATCTAACTCTGCCAAAAGTTGTGTCATTTCTTCGACATCGAGAAGCACCTGGCATTTGAGCCATTTAGATACTTGTAATATCCCTTCTTCTTTTGCCGTACTGATGCGAAATGGAAAGCTCACGCAGGCTCCCGAGCGCTCTTTTTGGAAGAACCGCCTCGAATTTTCAGCCAAAGAGATTCAGTTAACAATAGAACGATCCCTGTGAAAATAGCGCTATCCGCAAGATTAAAAACCGGGAAAGAGTAACCCCAAAAAATAAAATAGAACATATCGATCACATGCCCGTAGACAAATGTGTCGATGACATTGCCCAGCGCTCCCGCGGCGATCATGGTAAGGCAACATTTCCTGTAACCGGTTGTCTTAACAAAGAGGAGATAGGAAAGAAGCCCTCCAATAATCAAGACGCGAGCGTACAACAAGTACTCCTGGATCCCGGAGAACATTCCCCAAGCGGCACCCTTATTCATGACGTGGGTGATGGAGAAATCAATTCCATGCCAATCGCGGAACACACCTATTCCACCGTAGGGGTAAAGGGGCTGCGATAAATGCATCGAAGGGATGTAGAAACAGACATACGCCTTGAGAAGTGCATCCGCCGCAAATAGTACCACTCCCATCATGGAACAGGAGATCAATTTAGATAGTTTCATAAAACAGTTTTATAGTAATCCTTTTTCAAACTTTTCTTGCGCTTTCACAGTCATCGTAGCGTAAGGAATCGCTTCCAATCGAGGCAGAGGAATATCCTCACCTGTGATATCGCAAACCCCGTAGGTGCCATCATCAATTTTTTCTAGAGCGCGTTCGATCCGACGCAACGTGTCTAATTCTTTGCTGCTGACTTGAAGATTGATAGTTCGAATGAAATCATCGGTTCCTTCATCCGCTTGATGCTGTGAATATCCCTTGGTTTCTTCCAACGATTTCACATCTTCTGTCGTATCTCGAATCAGATGCATCATTTGATTGCGCAACTCTTCTAAGCGCTTCTTAAATTTTTCGATATCCGCTTTCTTTAACGTCATACCATCGTTCCTTTTAAAATAGGTTCATCCTTCTCACCCACTCCATTCTTTAGAGTGATGTTTGCTATCGCTTCCATGAGTTCATCCATATCCTTTAATCGACGGTAAACACAGGCAAAGCGAATGTAGGCAATGGGGTCGAGTGCTTGTAAATGTTGCATCACAATCTGACCTAGTTCTGCTGTCTTAATTTCACGTATCCCTTTTTCTAAGAGATCGGACGTGATCTTGTAAGCCAAACTAAGCACCTGATCGTGACTGATGCGCGTATGCCTACACGCGGCATCAAGCCCCTTAATCAGTTTTTCTTGGTGGAAGTCCTCGTATCTTCCATCCCGCTTTTGAACCTGGATGGTCAGATCGATGGTCTCAAACGTCGTGAAACGGCGTAAGCACTCTAAGCACTCACGTCGACGGCGAACCGCATTGGTTTCCGCCGCGTTGCGCGAATCGGTGACTTTGGACTCCTCGTGATTACAAAAAGGACAACGCATAGCAGTGTCTCTTCCTCACCCCTAACTATTTGATCAGAATTGGGAACATCTATAGCTTAAGCACTCTGATGCTTTTCTATACACAGGAACTTTTTTTTCATACAGAATATCTTCCACAGCCCCTTAATTAAATTTTTTTTAGAGACAATTGCAAGACTCCCCGCCACAGCAAAATGGCAAAAAAGGCGATTTTGCTATAGAGGGGAGCTTGCAATTATCTCTTTACGTCTCCATTATTCGGCTAGGCGTCTAGAATCTGCATACTTTAAAATTTTTTGAATAAAGAGATCCTCTATATTACTTTCAGAGCTTCGGCTGATGAAAACCGCTCCTGGCCCAAACGAAACGCCACCCGACCCCAGATGGGTCGTGCAACGAGCATTGGTAACTCTGCGCGCATCTGAATAAAGTGCTCCAATTGTCGGAAACCCATCAAAAGCAACAGCTCTTCTTCCTACCCAACGCTGCACAATTCCTTGATTCTCCAAAAATGATAATTCTTCAGCTGAAAGCGTTTTCCCATGGGTGCAATACCCAAAAGCTAATGACATGAATTCTGGAAGAACATTGTTGACCATGTTCAACTGAACAAGATTTCTGTTGGTGGCAAATTCCTCATTTTTATGAGGTGCTTTGTCACCATAAAATGCCTTTGTGCCAGCAGCTCCGATCGAAATGCTGTTTTCCTTCACTCTAGCTTGTATAGGTAAAACAATCCCTTCGCTATGCACCTCCATGCAATGGGAATAATTCTTGTACTTTTCGCAGTCCTCTTTCGATATAGGGATCATCATCATTAAAGAAGCACCTGCAAAAGCGGAATAAGCTGGTTCATTAAATCCCAGGCGCTGCAACGTTCCCACGGATTCACCTGGGCAAAATACATAGCGACAATCGAACTGTGCTCGATTCTCTACGAGTTGTCCTCCATTGCTAAACCTTAAACCTATGATGCGAGACTTATTACAACAGGAATCTAAATCTACACCTATCACTTCACTGTTGAATTTAAGTTCAAAACAGTCGCGGAGATCACCTTGAGCGTCCTCATACTTCCCCATGATTTTTTTCAGATACGCATAAAACTTAGGCAAAAAAGTACGCCCATCAATACAACCACCCGGTCTCCATAACGCTATACTGTCTTTCTTCCATACACGTGTATTCCCAACCAGTTCAGAATGATCATGGCAAAAATCCTCTATATAGGGATCGATCGCTACAGCTTCATCCGGAGATAAAATGGCGCAGTTTTTGTAACCTATTTTTTCGTAATCAGTTTGCATGTTAAGAGCATGTTGCCTTGCATTGACGATGCCGTAAATGAGATCGATTCGGTAGCCATCGTGTAAAGTTCTTTGAGAGCCCTGTGTTGTTTCATGACAGGGATTGAAGTTGGACGTTTCTAAAATGGCTTTAAGCTCAGCGTCTCCTTCATCGTACATCTGCTGCCATAAATCCATGCTGATCTTTCCCAACCTCAATAAAGACAAGGTTCGATCATCATGCAATTTATCCGAACCATATTTGGCAACCGCTTCTTTAAATTGAACAGCTGAAGTAGAGTCGTTCACCCCTTCCACATCATCCACGCGTATTCCTCCTGGTTGATTAAAAAGAATGGCCAGCTTTTCCACTAATTCAGAACCTCGAGGCACTACACTTAAGATTTCATCCGTCGTGAGACTCGGTACGATGTTATACGAAGTATTCGTCGAAGAGTCACCCTGAGAAGATCTGTCAAAAGATTCCCCTTTTTCAAAAACCGTAATGCATATTTTTTTGCCACTTTTTAAAGCGTCTTGATAGGCGTAGTAAGACTCCAGAGCACCAATAATTCCTCCTCCAACAATGTACATTTGGGAATTTAGTGGTACTTCTGTTGGATCGCTTGCATAAATTCTACTAAAACTCATTACACATGAGAGTATGAAAAAGAGTGCGTGTTTCATGTTACCTCGATCTCTAAAATACTGTTCTAAACAGTTTCTAGAGGCATATTTCCATGAATTTGTTTTTTAATCCATCAGTTCTAAATTTTTGTGGCGAAAAAGGAGAAAAACAGCTTCAATGGCACATGGAAAAAAGAGGTTCCTCCATGAAATCGATCACACAATATCTATTTGCATTAGCTTGTGTATTCACTTTAGCGTCATCACAACAAAGTTATGCTGAACCACATTATGCTGTTTCTACTGAGCATGCTCCTAAAGCCTTTGGACCGTATTCTCAAGCTGTGCGAGCTGGACAATTCCTCTTCATTTCAGGGCAAATCGGAATGGACCCCCTCACTTCGAATTTTGTTCCAGGAAGCATTGTAGAGCAGACTAAACAAGTGTTAGACAATATCGAGGCTATTTTACAACAAGAAGGGTTAACCTTCGAAAACGTAGTAAAATCGGAAGTGTACTTACAAGACATGAACGATTTTCAAGCGATCAACCGTTGCTATGAGGAGAGATTTGTCTACAGTGTGAAACCCGCTCGTCAAACGATGGCAGTAAAGGGCTTACCTCGTGGTGCACTCATTGAAATTTCATGCATTGCTTATGTCCCGAAAAAATAGACATCTTTCGAAACTCGGCCAAAATAATCGCCGAAAATCGACGAACCCTTAGTTTCGAAAGAGGTCTAATAAGCTTTTAAGGAAAGATCTTTCTTGTTCAGTCGATATCTCAAGAATTTCTCTCCCTTAATCCACATTTCTCCATCAGGCTTGAAATGCAGTTTCAAAACCCCTTTGATCCTTGTGCGCGAAGGGGGTAATAATATCGTGATCGTTTCAAATCCCATGTCAACAAACGCTGTTGTGATCATGCGACGAACAATCCACTTACCCAATCCCCAATGGTTGGGATGTAAAACCAAGGCTAGATCAGCATCTCCCTGTTCCCATTGAAATCCTCCCCATCCTACAAATTTTCCATCGACGAGAATCCCCCATGGACCATATCCGTGCTCTTTCCATAGCCTTTGTTTTTCGGCGATGAATTGATCATAAGATGTCTCATTGAAATCTGTAGATAAAGGCATGTGACGACGAACGAGCGGGTGATTCAACAGCTCGATCACTGCCGCTTTGTCAATTTCTGCTAGCTGAACAAATTCGATCTTCATTAGACCTTTTCTAAGGCATCCACATCGAGATGACAGATCAATGAGAGATGGCGATTGATCTTTTCGATTTCCCAATCCCACCATGAAATGTGAAGGAGACGCTGAATGGTCTTTTCATCAAAGCGCATTTTTACCATTTTTCCTGGATTCCCTGCTACCACTGCATACGGCGGAACATCTTTGACAACCACGGCCCGTGTGCCGATGATAGCTCCATGTCCAATCTTCACACCGGGCATCACTAAAGAATCATAACCAAACCACACATCGTTGCCCACGACAATATCCCCTCGCACTGGCAAATCGGCCACTTGATAGACACTCTCCCACCCGCACTGAAAGATCGGAAATGGATATGTACTAATGGCATCTAGCTTGTGATTGCCTGTCATGATGAATTTTGTTTCTGCCGCAAGTGCGCAAAACTTTCCTATGATCAGCTTAACGCGTAATAGATCATAGTTGTAGAGCACATTGTATTCTTCGAAATGTTCAGGGCCATACCTACGATCATCAAAGTAAGTATAGTCCCCGACGATGATATTGCTCGTTTTAACGAATGGCTTGAGAAAGACCAGCTTATCGTAGTCTTTCATGGGATAGATGAGTTGTGGATCAGGTCCTATCATATGAACTCCTTATACCTATTAAAATTATTGTTGACGAGTGGCTCAAAATAAACCAATCCGTATAATGATCCATTTTGCACGGAGCATTTCTATGGACTGGTCAGAATTTTCTTTTATGCTTAAACCTTCTGCATTAGGTGGTGTGGGTGTCTTTGCCACTCATGATATCCCACAAGGAACGCATCTATTTAACCAACAGTTTAACCAACAGTTTCAGCTTAGAACCATGAAAACTAAAGATGTTCCAGCACCTTTAGTTAAATACTGTATCTACCTCAATGATGAAGAGTGCTTATGCCCTGAGCGCTTCGATCGCATGGAAATAGGTTGGTACATCAATCACTCCTCAACCCCCAATATCGCGAGAAAACATCCATTGGGTCATGCTACAGAAATACGAGATAATAAGGACAAAGAGCGAATCATCTTCGCTACACAAGACATCAAAGCGGGTGATGAAATTTTGATCGACTACAATGGTCTTGCCGAACCTGAACATCTAAAAGAAGATTTCTACAAACCTAAGTAATCAGTACTTGATTCCCAGTCCAAGACCTGTTCTAAAGCCACCTACATCGCAGTTTGTAGAAGTCACGCCTGGGGAATGAGTTCCCGAGATTTCGGTGTAATAATAGTCGAAGAATAAGTCTGCAAAAAAAGCTTTATAGAAAGCGTAGATCAATCCTGTTTTTCCTACGACGCCCCAAGCACTTTTATGAACGTGTTGATCAACAGATGAAGAATGGTCGTGAAAATGAACCCACGTGTAAGTGGGTGCTGTTCCCAGATAAAATTCCCATTTACAGGAGAGTTGGAAATGATACTTAAGTCCAACACTTAAGGGAAAAAGTTTCATCCGCGTCTTGTCATCAAGTCCGATCGAATGCCCATCTTTGATAAAAATACCGGTATTAGCAAATAAATGAAGTCCACGATAGAGGCGAACCGCAGTCTCTAATTCCCCTTCGATTCCCCCACCATAAATATCTCGAATCACGCTAGAAGCTGGATAAAAATAACCAGCTCTGAGTTCAGTAGAGCCTTGATAGGCAAACAGAGAGAGAGGGAAGAGAAGTGTAACGAGTAGGCTTTTTAGTTTCATGGTTGCTTGTAGCCCACCTCGATCAAAGCAAGACCTGTTCCCAAATGCGATAAGTTGATCACACTGTATCCAAGTTCTCTAATTTTCGCAACTACAGGTCCACAAGGAGCGTTAGGAGCTGTATCATGAAGGGAAATGACCCCATTTTCAGCCATGTAGGGAAGATAATCGAAAAAATCTTGTAGCGCACCTTTTACTGTTCGATCAGCATCAATGTGTAAGTAATCGATTTTCCATTCTTTGACATCTTCTAACGCTTCGTGAGTTGTTTTTTCAATGATCTCAATGTCTGGAAATTCCTTTTTAAGAATGGAATTTTCTAACAGCCATTGTGGACGTCCGCATCTTCCTGTATTCCCATCAATGAGGATTGTCCTGGAGTTTTCAAGAGCGAGATCGCGTTGGGCTTGCCTCAGAACTCTGGGGACAAATCCGTCGCCAGAACCCAGACAGACACAGGTTTTTGCGCGCATGGCGTACACCATCCCGTAATAAAGCATTCCCGCCCCGAGATTTTCCTCGCGTGCTCCATGCATTCCAGCCCAACAGCCTTGTTTAGTGAGGAATTCTCGGATGTAAGTAGGATCGACTAATCCTGCCTGTACTCTAAGGCACATAAACAGAAATAGGATCGCTTTGATCATCGCTTTCATTGACAGCAGTCACTTCATATAATAGCGTTTGTCCATTGCGGTTATGATCTTCATATTTCAATTTGGATGAAGATAAAACTGTTCCTATTTTCACTCCTTCGCGGAAGATATAGTACTTGACGACCGAAGGATCTGGACTAGCATTCCATTTTAACACGTTGACGCGATCGATTTGTGTTGCAAAACGGTTTTTTACTTGCGAGCCTCTCAAATCCGAAGGCGGTGTGAGACCTCCATCATCTAAAATGGCAGCTTGCACGATGTCTCCTGCTAACCAACACGCAACAGCTTGCCCTGCGCTATTTACAGCTAAGTCCGGCTCTATTCCATTCGGGCTATCTGTAGAGAGAATCGTCGTAGGAGGAACATCAGTCGCACCTTTTGCCATAGCGGAAGCTACGATATCTGTTGTTGCATCTGGATTTGTTCTTTGCCAAATGAAAATCGCATTTCCGTCCGCGTCTAATCCGATATCCAGATAAAGTTGTTGGGTTGAAATTCCCATGAGAGTTTCAATCGGGATAGGCGTTCCCCAGCTACCCCCACTATACGAAGCAAAATAGAGAGTGGAAATCAACATGGTGCCATCATAGACCGACCAGATACAAGCGCCATTACCATCTTGTCCTATGACAACTGCCAAATCGGTAACACCAATCCCCATCGGAGGGATGTAAACCGTTTGATCCACATAAGTCATGCCATTATAAAGAGTGGATTGCAATGCCCCTTGCGAGTCGTTCACCCACAACATCAAAACGCTATCGCTGCTATTCATGGAAACTGACACTGGAAGACCGCAGTTCATAGTTAGATCAGTGGTGATAGTCACACTAGGTGTCCAGGTTGTTCCATTGAAATATGCTCCTTGCAAGTCAAATGACCCCAGATTGGGCCAGAGAGCAAAAGCATGTCCCTCTGGTGTTCCAGCTAAAACTGCATCAGGAACGTAATCGGAAGTTGGCATGAGTAAAGTTGTGCCCATCATTCCCCAAGTTCCCGAACTGGCTGAATTGGCATTAACGCTTGTTAGGAAAGACATGGTATCAGTGGAAACCCAATCGACAATGGAGTTATTGGCACTACTCATGGTGATGCCAGGTGGAGCGGGTGTCGCAACAGTATCAACTTCAGGATCTGTTAAAGCAGATGGAGTAGACCACATTCCACCTAAAAAAGAGGTTGAACGAAGATAGTTGGAGGAAGTTGCTGCAAAGAATTCAGTCCAGATCAAAGTGGCATTTCCGCTGGCGTTGACGGCGATATTCAAGCTGCCTATGCCCGCTGTGCCATCTGCTGGGGCAAAATCGACAGGATTCTCGGGCACACCGTTGATTAACTGTGTAGCAGCCGCTCTCGAATCCATGATGTACTGCACGTAATAGCCCACGATAGCATTTCCATCTGCATCGATTCCCACCGCCGGAAAACTAGGCACATGATCTGCAACTGTATAGACATTGATAGGAGGACTCCAACCAGCAAATAGAGTGAGTTGACAAGCGACCCCTAAAATGAACAGCTGTTTTCTCATCGAAGACTCCAGAAAATTAGAACATGACTACTTTTTAATACCCAAAGCAAAAGAGATTTGCAAGGATCAACTTTTGTAATATAAAATTGAAAATTATTAAGGAGATCTCAGCTTGTTCAAACATTTTACCAGTTTTAAAATTAATGTATTGCTGTTATTGCTTCCGTATATTTTATATGCTAGGCAGATTGATACATTTTATGGACCTATTGAAGTTCAAGAACCAGTTCTCTTAGAGTTAATTGACAGTCCCATCTTTCAACGACTCAAGAATATTCATCAATACGGTGTTGCCTATTACACAACTCATCGGGAAGAATATAACCGTTACGATCATTCTATTGGTGTTTTTGCAATTTTAAGAGCAAATAATGCTTCTATCGAAGAACAAATTGCAGGACTCTTACATGACGTTTCTCATACTGCTTTTTCACATGTAGGAGATTGGGTTTTTGGTAAGGAAAACCAAGACAAAGATTATCAAAATGATATTCATTCTCTTTTCTTAGAAGAAAGTGGTTTAGCTACTATTCTTAAAAAATATCACTTTACAAGTGAACAAATTCTACCAAGGGAAGAGCAATTTCCTGCCCTTGAAAATCCATTGCCTAATCTTTGTGCTGATCGCATTGACTATAATATACAAGGAGCCTATCACCAAGGATTTATAACATATGAAGAAGCACTATCAATTTTTAAAGACCTTCATTTTGTAAATAATCAATGGGTAAGTAGCAATCCAAAGTTAATAAAGAAATTAACTCGGTTTTCTCTTTTTATGACGCAAAACTGTTGGGGCAGTCCAATAAACTATATAACATCTCGATGGTTAGCTGATGCCATTTTACGAGCTATTGATTTAGGGTGCATTTCTCATGCAGATTTTCATTATGGGACTGATCAAGAAATTTGGGACAAGTTAATCCTCCAAAGAGATGCGCTCATCCGGAAAAAAATGAAAATGATAAAAAACCCTCAAGCTTATTTCTCTGTAGTCGATACTTGTAGCGAAGCTGACTACATCGTAAAAAGCAGGTTTCGTGGAATTAATCCTTGGGTGTTATCA
>JABDFI010000003.1 GCA_013286595.1 Chlamydiota bacterium
AATAAACGCCTCAGAAAACAAATGGGCCAAGGCACTCGGGTAAAAATTGTACAAAGTCGAGTTAGTAAGAAGAATAACGTTTGTAGAACCATTTCTTGATTATTTCGACCATCATTAAGTACACGATCACCATGATTGCCAGGATTAAAAAGAATAATGGCGGAGGTGCGACAAATTTGAAAAACTTCCCTAAAGGAGTGAAGGGGAGCAAAACAGCGAATGCCACTACTAAGAGTGAACAAACAGTCAACCAGGGATTGGGGTAGCTTTTTAAAGGGTTTTTGCGCGTACGGATGATAAAGATAACAAGTACCTGAGTAGCCAGCGACTCGATGAACCAGCCTGTATGAAAAAGAGCCTCTTCAGCTTGAAAAATTGTGATCATGATGTAAAAGGTCAGAAAATCAAAGATGGAACTGATCGGGCCAATGATCAGCATGAACTTGCGAACATAGTTAATGTCCCATTTCCTGGGGCGCACCAGGTATTCTTCGTCGACATTGTCCAAGGGGATTGGGATTTCGGATACATCATAAAGCATGTTGTTAAGTAAAATTTGCGTGGGAAGCATGGGAAGAAAGGGAAGAAACAAGGATCCACCAGCCATACTGAACATGTTGCCGAAATTGGAACTGGTCCCCATCATGATATACTTCATCGTGTTGCCCAGGGTACGCCGCCCTTCAATGATTCCACTCTGGAGTACGCTCAAGTCCTGTTCTAAAAGAATCATTTCTGCTGCGTCTTTAGCGACATCAACGGCGCTATCCACAGATATGCCAATATCTGCCGAGTGAAGTGATGGAGCATCATTAATCCCATCCCCAAGATATCCAACAGTATGGCCTCGCTTCTTTAAAGCTAGAATGATCCGATTTTTCTGGGCCGGATCAACACGACAGAATAGGTTAACATTTTCTACCTGCTCCAATAAGGCTTGATCATCCATTTTTAGAATATCCGTTCCAGTCAGAATCCCCGTGATCGGCAATCCCAACTGTCTGCAAACATGTTCGGTCACAAGTGCATTATCGCCGGTCACTATCTTGACGGAGACTTGACTTGCAGCAAGGTCTGCCAACGCCTTCTTTGCACTATCTTTAGGTGGATCAAGAAACGCGACAAATCCTGAAAACACAAGTTTTGCTTCATCACTTACTACAATATGCGGGAAATTGGCTTCTTCCTGATACCAGGCAATCCCAAGCACTCGGAATCCCTCCCTTCCTAGAGAGTCAAATAATGTTCGCAGGGTTGCCATTGCGGCATCATCTAATGGATGCAGATCCGTATCGCTTTCTCGCTCATATCTTGTGCTAAGACGCAAGATATCCTCTGGTGCCCCTTTCACTACAAGTATTCTTTTCTGTCCATTATCAACCAGCACCGAAACTCGACGACGTTCAAAGTCAAATGGAACCTCATCGATTTTCCGCCAGCCGGTGATATCGATATCTTTTTGTTCCAAGATCGCATCATCCAAAGGACTTTTCAATCCTGTTTCAAAAAAACTGTTCAGATAAGCTAATTCTAAAACTCTCTTGCTGTCACGTCCTAGTCCGTCGATATGTCGCTCTAAATGAATACGCGCTTCGGTAAGTGTACCGGTTTTATCTGTACATAGTACATCCATGCTTCCTAGGTTTTGTATAGAAGCTAGCTGTTTAACAATGACTCGTTTGGCCGCCATACGCTTTGCCCCCCTGGCCAGGGTCACTGAAATGATCATAGGAAGCAGTTCCGGAGTTAATCCGACCGCAAGTGCTACGGCAAAGATAAAGGATTCGAGCCATGGTCTGTGGAGGAATGCGTTGACTAAAAGAACAAACAATACCAGGAAGATTGTGAAACGCGTGATAAGGAGACCAAAGTTGCGAATTCCTTGTTCAAATGCGGTCGGAGGAGCCTTGGCAATAAGGCTGTCAGCAATATTACCAAGAACTGTATGTGCACCCGTGTTGCAAATCAATACTTTTGCTGTTCCGCTGACTACCGAAGTGCCTTGTAGTACAGTGTTAGTGGCTGATAGGATTTCGGCCTGATCAGGTGATTCGTTCGGCATTTTCTCGACCGGATAGGGTTCCCCAGTAAGAGAGGCCTGATTCACAAAAAAGTCCTTTGCTTCCACTATGCGCCCATCACCGGGAACCAGGTCGCCTGCTGCAAGTAGTACAATATCTCCAGGAACTAGCGAGGGAAGAGGAATCTCCTGAGGCTTTCCGTCTCGCAGAGCCTGCACATGTACGGTCACGGAATGGCGTAATTTCTCGGCTTCTTTACCGGCTTTGTATTCCTGAATAAAATCCAGTGTTATGCTCATGAGAACAATAAGCACAATAATGATAAAGCTAGTGATATCACCGGTGAAGGCTGATATTGTGCTGGCGATGAGCAGAATAATTACAAGTGGGTTTTTAAACTTAGCCAGAAACTGAAATAGCAATGCGCTTCTTCGCTGTTGATGAAATAGATTGGGGCCATAACGCGTTAGGCGTTCAGCTGCCTCACTGCTTGTCAACCCTGCTGGGGTTGTCTTATAGTATTCCAATAAGGCTGCTACTTTCTGTTGCCAAAAAGAGGGGGGATTGGCAGAAGGCTCTATATTAACCCAACTTGCCCCCTATCTTGCCCGAAGGACTGAGCGAAACCCACGAGATACAAGATTCTCGACAAAGCCAAGGTAGTTCACCTTGGCGAGGAGAGAAGCGCAGTAGATCGTGTGTTGCAGCCAGTCCTTCGGGCAAGATAGGGGGCAAGTTGGGTTATTAGACATCTTGCGTAACCTCATTTACTCATTAAAACCAAATATTTTCTGTCTAATTTTTATATCGTCATCTCAGCGACTTACCAAAGTCGCTTCGCCTCCGCTACCCGAATCTACTACCGTAGATTCTAAAAATTTGCCTAGAAAATCTTTGATTTTTCTGAGCAAAGCAGGTTACGCAAGATGTCTATTCATCATGCAAACCTTTCTATTTAGAAAATGTCTCTTATCATGCGCGCGTTTAGGTTTTGCACTTTATTAACGTTATTTTGTTTTTTTATTGAACTTTTATCCTATTTTTTTAGATATAACATTTGGAGAGATTTATTTTTAGCTAGTTTGTGTTTATAAAAAAATAATGAAAAAACATTTATCATCGTCCTGAATGACGAAGGCGCTATGCATGAAACCACTTCCGCGTATCCTGGTGATCAATGGTGGCTCTTCGAGCATCAAGTTTGCGCTGTTTGAGGCGGAAGATTCTCTTCGACGGCTTCTAGAGGGTGCGATCGAGAGGATTGGCTTGGGGGATGCTGCTTTGCGGGTGAAAGGCCTCGATCCGGCGGACAACTTCTTACGGACAATGAATGTTCCGGATCACACCACAGCTGTGGGCGTCTTGATGGATTGGATCGAGCAGCGCTGTCAGAAGGATGCATTGATCGCCGTAGGGCATCGGGTAGTGCATGGCGGTCCCAAGTATTGGAAGCCGGAGCGAATCACAGCGGAAATGATCCAGGAATTACATAGGATTAGTTCATTTGATCCTGAACATATGCCTGAGGAAATTCAATTGATCGAGGCATTTTATCACCGATTTCCCCAAGTGACTCAAGTGGCGTGTTTCGACACAGCTTTTCATCATGATCTGCCACGTGTTGCTAAAATGTTGGCACTTCCGCGTTGCTTTGAGAAGAAAGGGATAAGACGGTATGGATTTCACGGGGTGTCATATGAGTTTTTAATGGGGGAGTTAGCTCGCGTGGCCGGACCAGAAGCAGAGCAGGGGCGAGTCATTCTGGCTCACTTAGGCAATGGGGCAAGTCTGGCGGCGGTAAAGGATGGCAAATCCATAGATACAAGCATGGGTTTCACACCGACAGCAGGGGTGCCGATGAGCACTCGTTCAGGAGATCTCGATCCAGGGCTGGTTTTATATCTGGCGAACACCGAAGGATTCGACGCAAAGAGATTCAATGAGATAGTCAATTTCGAGTCGGGGTTACTCGGTGTATCGGAGACCAGTTCCGACATGCAGGATTTGTTGAAGATGGAAACGGAGGACATCAGGGCTGCTGAAGCGGTAGCACTGTTTTGTTATCAGGTCAAAAAATGGATCGGCGCATTCGCAGCGGCTTTAGGTGGAATAGACACGTTGGTATTCACTGGGGGCATTGGGGAGAAAGCGCCTGTCGTACGGACCAGGATTTGCGAAGGGTTGCGATTCCTTGGAATCGAACTCGAAGAAAAACGTAACACGGCCAACAAGGACATTATCTCCACGAATGATAGTCGGGTTCAAGTTCGCGTTATTTGTACGGACGAAGAAATAATGATAGCGGAGACTGCTTATCGCCTTCTAGGCTTTGGAAAAGGAAAACAATGAATACAAAAACACTTTCTCCGGAATTACTCCACAAGATGGATGCCTACTGGCGTGCCGCCAACTATCTATCGGTTGGCCAGATTTATTTATATGATAATCCATTGCTGCAGCGACGACTTTTATTGTCTGATGTGAAACCACTTGTGGTTGGACATTGGGGTACGACGCCAGGTCAGAACTTCATTTATGTGCACTTGAATAGGGTCATTAAGAAATATGATTTGAATATGTTCTACATCGCCGGTCCTGGCCACGGCGGTCCAGCTCTGGTGGCTAACACTTATCTCGAAGGATCCTATAGTGAAATTTATCCTGATATCAGCCAAGACGAAGCTGGAATGAAAAAGCTGTTCAAGCAATTTTCGTTTCCAAGTGGAATTTCGAGTCATGTTGCTCCGACGACGCCGGGATCGATTCACGAAGGAGGGGAGTTAGGCTATTCGCTCAGCCATGCTTTCGGAGCTATATTCGACAATCCCGATCTGATTGTCGCCTGTGTGATCGGTGATGGGGAAGCTGAAACTGGTCCGTTAGCAACTGCATGGCATTCCAATAAATTTCTCGATCCAATTACTGATGGAGCCGTATTACCGATCCTGCATCTCAATGGCTTCAAGATCAGCAATCCAACGGTCTTAGCACGCATTGAGCATGAGGAATTAGAACAATTCTTGAGAGGTTGTGGGTGGATTCCTTATTTTGTAGAGGGCGATGTGCCAGAAGAGATGCATCAACTCATGGCTGGTACGTTAGAAAAGGCCATTGAGGACATTCGGCACATTCAAGGCAATGCGCGAAGTAGGAATGACACAACTCGGCCACGATGGCCTTTGATCGTTTTGAAATCACCTAAGGGCTGGACAGGACCTAAAAGTGTCGATGGGCTGCAAATTGAAGGGACGTTCCGATCGCACCAGGTGCCGATTTTAGTGAATGCCGAGCATCCAGAGAAAGTTCAACAACTTGAAAGTTGGATGAAAAGCTACAAGGCAGAAGAGCTGTTTGATGAGAAGGGAAAGCTCATTCCGGAGTTGGCTGAGCTTGCGCCTAAGGGCAACCGGCGAATGGGCGCCAACCCTCACTCTAACGGAGGTTTGCTGCTACGTGATTTGCGAATGCCGGACTTTCATGAACACGCAGTACATGTTCCAACTCCTGGCTCTGTCGATGGCCAAGATACGCTCATTCTAGGTAAGTTCTTGCGCGATGTGGTCAAGCTGAATCAGGATCAGCGCAATTTCCGGATTTTTGGCCCCGATGAGACAGTCTCGAATCTTTTGGGCGCAGTCTTTGAAGTCACTAACCGCCAGTGGGACGCCAGGGAGGTTGAAAATGATGAATTTCTTGCTCCCGCAGGACTAGTGCTAGATTCGATGCTGAGCGAGCATCAATGTCAGGGGTGGTTGGAAGGGTATCTACTTACAGGGCGACACGGGCTATTCAATAGTTACGAAGCATTCATTCGCATCGTCGATTCGATGTTCAGTCAGCATGCGAAGTGGCTCAAGGTATGCTTGGAACTGCCTTGGCGACGGAAAATCGCATCTCTGAATTATTTGCTCGCCTCCCACGTCTGGCAGCAGGATCACAACGGTTTCACGCATCAAGATCCGGGCTTTCTCGATCATGTTATCAATAAGAAAGCCACTATCGTCCGCGTTTATCTACCGCCCGATGCCAATTGCTTACTGTCTGTCTTTGATCATTGCTTGCGCAGTAGGAATTACGTCAACGTGGTAGTGGCTGGAAAACATGCACTGCCGCAATGGCTACCCATAGATGCAGCAGAGATCCATTGTACTGAAGGAATTGGCATTTGGCAATGGGCTAGCAATGACCAAGATGTAGAACCTGACGTAGTGATGGGGTGTTGTGGAGATACGCCCACTTTGGAGATCTTGGCTGCTGTCTCAATTCTTCGTGAGCATTTGCCCCATTTAAAAATCCGCGTAGTCAATGTCGTCGATCTGATGAAGTTGCAATCCCAGAGCGAACACCCGCATGGACTTTCTGACATGGATTACGATTCTCTTTTCACTAAAGATAAGCACATCATTTTTGCCTTTCATGGATACCCCACACTGGTTCACCGACTGACTTACCGCAGAGCTAACCGCAATTTGCATGTCCGAGGCTACAAGGAAGAAGGTACGATCACGACGGCCTTTGATATTCGCGTGCAGAATGATCTGGATCGTTTTCATCTTGTGCAAGACGTGATTGATCGGCTGCCAGAGTTAGGCGCTAAGGGGGCCTATTTGAAGCAAAAGATGCAGAATAAACTCATCGAGCATAAGCACTACATCGACAAGCATGGCCAAGATATGCCGGAAATCCGGAATTGGAAATGGAACTGCAAATGAATCTATTTGTGTAAACATGGAGAGTATATGTCACGTAAAAAAAAGAAAGAAAAATCTGAAGATCCTAAGCCTCTTAATTTTGATCAGGATACAGAAAAAGGGCCTAGTGATCATTTAGAAAAACCATACATGACACCGGAAGATAAAAGAGGCGACAATGAAGATTATCAATATTACGAACAAGAAGAATCTCTCAGTCCAGAAGAAACAAAAAAACGAAAAGAAGAAGATACTTTCTAACGAGGCAATTACCTCTAACGGCTAATCATTAATGAGATCGAATGTAAATAAAATCGATGTTAAACCCAATGAGCATGAAGATCTGAAATCCCTTCCTCTAGAAGAGGTGAAGAAAAAATTAGCCTTTTCTCCGGATGGACTTAGTGAGGCCGAGGCAGCAAAACGGCTGACTCAATATGGGCCTAACGAGATCGAAGAAAAAAAAACGAATCCGTTTTTAAAATTCCTCACCTATTTTTGGGGACCTATTCCATGGATGATTGAAATAGCGGTGGTTCTATCAGTGATAGTTCGTCACTGGCCAGATTTTGCCATTATCCTCCTACTGCTTTTTTCTAACGCAGTCGTCGGATTCTGGGAAGAACACAAGGCAGCCAACGCCATTGCTGCCCTGAAAGCCCAGCTTGCGGTTAAGGCTCGAGTGAGGCGTGATGGAAAATGGAGCATTCCGGCATCACGTGAGTTAGTCCCAGGAGACGTCATCCGATTGCGTTCAGGTGACATTGTGCCTGCGGATGCAAGGCTTTTGGACGGTGATCCAGTAGAAGTGGATCAATCTGCGTTGACAGGAGAGTCATTGCCTGTTACGCGCAAATCTGGCGAGGCGGTGTTCTCCGGGTCGATTGTACGGCAAGGAGAAATTGGTGCATTAGTCTACGGAACTGGTATGAATACCTACTTTGGCAAGACGGCACAACTAGTACAGGAAGCGCACAGTGTTAGTCATTTTCAAAAAGCGGTTTTGAAGATCGGTAATTACTTGATCATCCTCGCAGGCGTTTTGGTTGCGGGAATCATAACCGTCGCGATCTTCCGAGGCGATCCGCTCCTCACCACACTGCAGTTCGCCTTAGTCTTGACCGTGGCTTCTATTCCTGTAGCCATGCCGACCGTATTATCGGTGACGATGGCAGTTGGCTCACGCCTGCTCGCTAAAAAACAAGCGATTGTTAGCAGGTTAGTGTCCATCGAAGAATTGGCTGGCGTGGATATACTGTGCGCCGACAAGACCGGCACTTTAACCCAAAATAAGCTAACACTCGGGGATCCGTTCAGTGTGAACAATATCCCCACCGAGCAAGTGATTCTCAATGCTGCTCTTGCATCGCGTACGGAGAATAACGACACCATTGATCTTGCCGTTTTAAGTGGCTTGAAAAACAAAGATGCATTGAAGGGTTATCAAATGATCCATTTCCAGCCATTCGATGCAGTGCATAAACGCACTGAAGCCACTATCAAAGACCAAAACGGAAAAGAGTTCAAGGTGACTAAGGGCGCGCCGCAAGTGATTTTGGCCTTATCAGCTAATGTGGCCCAAGTGAAGGCCTCAGTCGAAAAAGCAGTCGATGAATTCGCTGCGCGCGGCTTTCGGTCACTCGGTGTCGCGAAGGACGATGGAGGCGGGTGGCAACTTCTTGGTGTACTACCTCTATTCGATCCTCCACGAGAAGATGCCAAAGCAACGATTGCTACTGCAGCTCAAATGGGAGTGAAAGTCAAGATGGTCACAGGCGATCAACTGGCCATTGCCAAGGAGACTGCCAAAAAATTAGGGATGGGCTCAGACATTCTCGATGCTACAGGCCTTGGCGACGTAAAGAAGCAAGAGCCATCTCAAGTTGCCGAGGCGATCGAAAAAGCTGACGGTTTTGCCCAGGTATTTCCCGAACACAAGTTTCATATTGTTGATGTCCTGCAAAAACGAGGCCATATCGTTGGCATGACGGGCGATGGGGTGAATGACGCCCCTGCGCTGAAAAAAGCCGACTGCGGTATCGCCGTTTCAAACGCGACGGACGCGGCTCGTGCGGCAGCGGCCATCGTGCTGCTAACGCCAGGCC
Organism: Chlamydiota bacterium; assembly: GCA_013286595.1. Lineage (GTDB taxonomy): Bacteria > Chlamydiota > Chlamydiia > Chlamydiales > Rhabdochlamydiaceae > JABDFI01. The sequence goes on from JABDFI010000003.1 coordinate 8,818, forward strand.
TTTCCGTAATCATTGATGCGATCAAGGAGAGTCGCCGCATCTTTCAACGGATGAACAGTTATGCGATTTATCGCATCTCTGAAACGCTCCGCGTGCTGTTCTTCATGACGCTGGCTATTCTGATCTTTAATTTCTATCCATTAACTGCTGTGATGATTGTAATGCTGGCATTGCTCAACGATGGCGCCATTCTGTCCATTGCCTATGATAATGTTCACTACAAGGATCAGCCTGAAAGCTGGAACATGCGTATGGTGCTAGGAGTTGCCTCAGCGCTAGGCATCATCGGCGTCGTGTCTTCGTTCGGTTTATTTTATCTCGGCGAGCGCGTCTTTCATCTTGACCGTCCACATATCCAAACACTGATGTATTTGAAATTATCCGTAGCTGGACATCTGACGATTTTCCTGACCCGTACGCGCGGTCCGTTCTGGACCATCCGACCTGCAAATATTTTATGGGGAGCAGTTCTGGGCACGCAAATGATAGCTACTTTGATTGCTGTTTATGGGCTGTTTATGACGCCTCTCGGCTGGAAATGGGCTGGTTTTGTTTGGGGCTATGCCATTGCAGGGTTCTTCATAAGTGACCAAGTAAAATGGCTTGCCTATCGGATTTTAGATCCAATTAAACACAAGACATCCTCCGACTTAACATCGCAGATCTCCAAACGTGCTTAAGAACCGTATGAGCAGCGAGGCCGCAAGGATGGTCTGGTGGATCAGGATTGGGAACAGGCTGAGCGAGAGATTCTGAAAAATAATATCATTGGAGGTTATTGCCTGTTTTCCAGAACATCAGCTAGAGGTAAATATTCAGCGGTTGGATTATTCCCACCCGTTGCCTCAAGACATGGATATTCAGTCGACCCAAGTGTTACCGAACTAAGCGATATGTTATGCGACTGCATGGTGAACAATTTTTGCTATAGTGCTGATCGTTGGATTTCCTTTTTTTGATAAGGCATTTTGGACAGTAGTTCTCGATAATTTTGTGCCTTTTGATACTTTGGTCCTATTTTCCCTATAAACTTTGTCAACATTGGTTGATATAAGGTCATTTAGGATAATCTACGGAAGCGGTTTTTCTGGACTGTTAATCCATTGGTGCAAATTCGAATCTTGCGCCTGGAGTTTTTTAAGCCTCTCTTTCTGGGAAGCTTGTTGTTTTCTGAGTTTTATTTATTTTCGTCTGTCTTTATAGTGTCTTGCTTTCATTAAGAGTTGAAAGCGCTGAGACTGATATTCATGGAATTGGTTGTCGTGTCTTGAGATAAAAAACTTATGGTTTAAGAGGAAAAATGGTCATTCCAAGGCGATTATATTTAAATGCGTTTTCGCACATATTTTCAATTAACATTCTCCTTACCACTTCCTTTTCTTTCCCCATAAGCGCACTGAATACATGGGTGAATTGTAAAGGAAATCAGACCTGCTCTCCTGAGGTTTATTTGGAACCATCTACTGTGGAAGAACTTTGTGATAGTATTCAACAAAATGCGATTGAAGGTCGCAAAGTGCGCGCAATTGGTAATGGTCATTCTGTTAATGACATCGGATGTTCCGAAGGCTGCTTATTAAACCTAAAGCATTTAAATCATATTCTCTCTATCAACACAGAAGAAAAAACCGTTCGAGTAGAAGCGGGTATACTTATTGGAGATTTAAACGAACTTTTGGCCGTTCACAGCTTGTCCCTTCCCAATCAAGCTGCAATTGCTGAATTAACCTTGGGTGGAGCAATAACGACTGCGGTTCACGGTTCTGGGCATACGGGGAGTCTTTCTAGTTTCATCAAGGAATTTGAATTGATCACAGCAGACGGAGTTCTTCATAAATTTTCTCTAGATTCAGATCCTGAAGTTTTTTCTGCTTTATGTGTAGGCTTGGGTTCTTTAGGAATTATTTATGCGGTGACTGTACAATGTGAATCTTTATTCTATGTAAATGCTACAACAAGAACTACAGATATTGAAACCATTGTCAAATCCTACACAAATATTCATGCGGCTAATGACTTTTGTCATTTTTTGTGGAATGTTGAAACTGGAAGGGTAGTAATTAAGGAATGGAACAGATGTTCAGAGGATGATCTTTCAAAGAATACAGGTAATGAACACATCCCTTGCTATCAAGCTTTGGCTTGGGATGTAGTAGACAAAAAAAATAAAGATCTTTTTTCTGAAATTGCCATTCCTGTTAATGAGGTCCCATATGCTATTCAAGCCATTCATGAGTTAGTCCTAACGCGCAAAATCTCTGAAGTGAAGGTTTATGATATTTACATTCGATTTGTCGAATCAGAGCCACACGCTTTATTGAGTCCGTCTTCACAAGAGCCAGTTGCATATTTCACATTTTCTCTCTCCGAAGGCAACAAATTCATGAATCTATATAAAGAATTTGAAGAGATCATGGACAAATATAAAGGGCGTCCTCATTGGGGGAAAATCAATTTTTTGGATGTCCAGAAAGTATCTGATCTATATGGGAAAAACGTTGAAACTTTTCTTCGAGTAAAACATCGGTTAGATCCCCAAGAAATTTTCTCGAATGAGTTTACCGATCGCCTCTTCACATTGAAACATGATTGAAGAGGCAATTGCAAAACTCCACGCCACAGCAAAATCGCCCTTTTGAGCCATTTTGCCACCCCATCTCCGAGCCCTACCCGCTTGGAGTATGTGCTCGGGGATGGGGCACGGCCGATTAAGCTGATAGCAAGCTGGCTCAAAACCATCGATTTTTCTGGGTCGGGCAGTTTTGCAATGGCCTCTGAAGAATCTCAGCATCCCATGCCTGACATGAGGACGGAAGGAATGAGGGAGTCGGGTTTTAACGTGTAGACTTTGTTCGGGATGATCTCGACCCAATTGGTGTGAAAATCGGGCTCCTCACCCTCTTTTGACCAAACTAGGACTCTAAAGTACTCGGCTTTTTGGGGAATGGTCATTTCCATTTTTCCCAACCGGGTTAAAAATTGCATTGTGCTTTGATTTAATTTTGCCCCAGAAATGAGAGCCTGATTCCCTTCTTCAACTTCTTTGGCAGAATTGGCCCATTGAATCGCAATTTTCGAGTTCTGGTTTTTTTGAGGATAGTTGGTGAAATTTTCTAGGATGAGATTGTCACAAAATCCTTCAGCTGTGAGTAGGAATGCAACGATTACAAGTAGAAATTTTGGTAACTGGTTCATTTAACTATCCTCTTATTCAATGGTGATTCCTTCTTGAGGAGTGCATTCAGCATCTAAATTGATCGGTGGGGCTACGAGGGGGAAAGTTCCTTCAGTGCAAAGAGTCAACGGTTTTCCTGTTCCTTTAAAAGGCTCCTTTGGAATGTGGACTGTGACGTTTTTAATCACATTGACTGCCTCTGCAATTTCAAAATCGCCGACCATACTTAGAAATTGATAGCTTTCTTCAGGAGAGAGCCCTTGTGTGCGCACGAGGAAGTCAATTGCATTTCTAGAGGCGAGTTTCATCGCCTCAAAAAGATCGACATTCAAACCGACAATCATCCAGTGAGTGGCATTCTCAATGATCGGCCATGTAAAGACGTTAGCTCCTTTTCTTTTTGTTTTGTCTGAGACTCCCTCTGCTTTGAGATCTTTTCTGACGATAAATTGGAACGTGATCGATTCATAGGAGGTTTCGAGGGCGGTGATATCGATCTCGCCGTTGCTCTGCATTGCGTGGGAATCTCCTGTCCAAACGAGGCCTCCCTTTTGGAAGACAGGAAGGAAAATAATGGAGCCTGCTTGCAGCTCAGGCTGATCGAGATTGCCGCCAAACGGTCCTGGCGGAACAGAATTAAACTCTCCTTTGACAGGTTGACACATCGGAGTGGGGATATTTACAGGCCAACTTTCTGGCCAGTCGAGGGGTGGTGCAACGGCTAAAACGCCGGGAAAAGGTTTCAGGTGTAAGCAAACCCCTTTTGTAAATTCCGTTGTATTGTTTTGCTTGTTATATTTGAAATACTTAATCCGCGGCTTAGTGAACTCAGATAAAATTCCTTGGGTAGGACTTAAGAAATTGTATCCCCAATCATTCAGCTTAATGTCGAGAATTCTGATTTCTAATACATCTCCCGGTTCAGCTTCTTCTATGTACACAGGGCCCGTTAGCGAGTGCATCCCTCGTCTTTTTTGAATGTTGTTGGCAATGTAGAATTTGGCTACATCTGCAGGAGTTGTTTTATTGTAGACCATCTCATGAAGGCAACTATTCCAAGTTTCCATTGAGACACTATCGCCGGATTTGATTGTCACAACCGGTTTTTGATTAAGAGTAAAGAGTCCAAGCGTTACCGTTTCCTTAGTAGCCGGAACCGTATATGTTTTCCCCATGAGTGAGGAAAGGGGAAGTATCATTGCTGAAATCAAAAAGAGAAGATGCCCGTTTTTCACTTCAATTCACTCCTTTTCATCAAAATTTAATATGTAATATTTTTTGGAGCTAAATGCAAGCTTGAATAAGACGAATTAGTTTTACTTGTAAATCATTTTAATAGTCATGCCACCATCCGCAATGAAGTTTTGTCCTGTGATGAAGGCTGCTTTATCAGAGATTAGGAAACTAACGAGATGGGCTATGTCTTCAGGTTTTCCGACACGACCTACTGGATGAACTTCATGATCTTTCTTGGTGATTTTCATATGATGATTATCAATCCATCCAGGACTGATGCAATTAACCCGAATATCAGGTGCTAAGCTGATGGCTAGCTCATGGGTGAGTGCTACAAGACCGCCTTTGGAGGCAGCATAGGGTTCGCAATTGCCTTCAGATTGCAGAGCGCGAGTCGAAGCTATGTTGATAATGCTTCCTTTGTGCTTGCGTAGGTGTGGGGCTGCGTATTTCGAGGTTAAAAAAGCGCCTGTTAGGTTAGTCGCAATGTAGTCATTCCAGGTTTTTAGCGTGATTTTTTCAAATACAGCGTGTTCATCAGGAAGAATTCCGGCGTTGTTGACGAGATAGTCGAGTCTGCCGAAATGGTTGATTCCGCGCTTGATCATCTGTTTGATAGAGGTCTCTTTTTTTACATCAGTTTTGATGATGAGCAATCGATCATGTTCTTTCAAGTTGAAATTTTTAGATTCGGGGTGCAATTCTGCCACAATGACATGCATATTTTGTGATAGAAGGTGCAGAGCGATCTCAGCGCCTATTCCTTGGCCACCGCCTGTAACAATAGCTACTTTTGCGTTTTTATCTTTCATCCAATTGACGACAAGGAAACCCCGCTATGTAAGGCTGGGAGGAATTGCCGCTCCTCTATTCTGTTGTTTATAAAATAATGTTTAGACATTATTTCTGCACTAAGAAATGGACCATTAGCCTCAAACTTAAGGTGTGTCCAATCTTATGATCGACGAGCGCCAGCGAGTTAATCACAAGATTGGGCAAAGTCAAGGTTTTCCCTTAAAAGCTTTTACAGCATCCAAGGTAATTCCCGAATAATCTAGTTTAAGTGATGTAAGTGATGTGAGTTTTGATAGATGAGCAACAAGGCGGGCATCTTCTCTGATGTTGTGGCAGGAGCTTAGATCAAGTGAGCTTAAGAGTGTGAGTTTTGATAGATGGACAAGGCCAATACCTGTGATGTTTTCGCAGGCGCTTAGGTTGAGTGATCTTAGAGATGTTAGTTTTGATAGATAGGCAAGGTCAGCATCTGTGATATCGGAGCTGCTTAGATCAAGTGAGCTTAAGAGTGTGAGAGTTACTAGATGGTCAAGGCCAACATCTGTGATGTCGCAGCCGCTTAGGTGGAGTGATCTTAGAGATGTGAGTTTTGATAGATCGTCAAGGTCAGCATCTGTGATGCTTCCAAATCTATACTGATATAGATCAAGTGAGGTTAGAGAGGTGAGTTTTGATAGAGGGGCAAGGCCATCATCTGTGATGTTTACGATCTGGTTTAGACTAAGTGAGCTTAAGAGTGTGAGTGTTGATAGGTTGGCAATGCCAGCACTTGTGATCTTTCTACACCTTCTTAGATTAAGTGAGGTTAGAGAGGTGAGTCCTGATAGATGGGCAAGGCCAGCATCTGTGATCTTTCTACAACTATTTAGATCAAGTGATCTTAGAGATCTGAGTTTTGATAAATGGGCGAGGCCAGCATCTGTGATGTTATAGCACTCAGATAGATTGATAGAGGTAATGCGAGTACCACTTGCTTTATCAAGAATGGTTTTAAGATCGCTATCCGATAAATTGGCCAGTCCAGAAAGATCTAGACAGCCATCGTTGACGAGAGGGAGATTACGCCAATCTCGGCATACATGATGGATGCGAGTTATTTGTAGAGCTGGAAGAAAGCTTAATATGCGTTGGAAAACGTCGCTAGGGATACCCTTTATGCCAGTCGTTATGGGTTTAGGTGGAGTTTGTGAAGGGGCCAGCATAGGTGCTGCTGCCGCTGATAAAGTTAAAGGATCTAATCTTAAAGAACCTAAGCTGGTTAATGATGACATTGTTAAACCTCCTAATTTGCAATTAGTATTATTATATTTATTATGTCAATTCATGTGTAGTATTATTTTTATTTGATTTTTATTATTTATTTATTTAAATTAAATAATTTTAATTATAAATCTAGAGCGGGAAAATTTATAAATATTCACCAACCTCCTGCGTCGGCAGGTGAAAAAAAAGGGATCTAAAAACCTTTGCCTCAGAAATAAGAGGAGGCAGGGTCTTTAACGTAAAAGACTGATCTTTGGCCGCTCACTTGGAATTTTCTCAAAAGAGCCGAAGGAAGCGCTGCTCAAAGAGACTCCTCTAGATAACTAGCAGGAAATTATTTGATTTTTCTTGTTCTACATTTAGAAATGCAGTTATTTAATTTAAATAAATAGTGAAAAGTTTAATCTTTAAATAAAATGTAGGTTACATATATAATGCAAACACTCATCACAACCAGGAGATTAAGCAATGTCATTATCGGGCTTAGTTACTTTAACTTTACAAGCCACCGCGCAGCCAACGTCTGTGCTTGCTCCTCCACAAACTACACCTAAACCCATAACGACTGGCATAAAGGGTATCCCTAGCGACGTTTTCGGACGCATATTAAGCTTTCTTCCAGCTCTACAAATAACTCGCGTGCATCATGTATGCCGAGATTGGCGTAATCTACCTCTCGTCAACGATGGCTGTCTAGATCTTTCTGGACTGGCCAATTTATCGGATAGCGATCTTAAAACGATTCTTGATAAAGCAAGTGGGACGCGCATTACCTCTATCAATCTATCTAATTGCAAGAAAATTACAGATGCTGGCCTTGCCCACCTATCAGGACTTACATCTCTAAGATCACTTAATCTAAGAGATTGCAGAACCATCACAGATGCTGGCCTTGCCCATCTATCAGGACTCACCTCTCTAACCTCACTCAATCTAAGAGCCTGCTATGACATCACAAATGCTGGCATTGCCCATCTATCAAAACTCACACTCTTAAGTTCACTTAATCTAAGCTACTGCAGAAACATCACAAATGCTGGCATTGCCCATCTATCAAAACTCACACTCTTAAGTTCACTTGATCTAAGCGATTGCAGAAACATCACAGATGATGGCCTTGCCCATTTATCAGAACTCACCTCTCTAACCTCCCTTAATCTAAGCAACTGCACAAACATCACAGATGCTGATCTTGCCCATTTATCAGAACTCACCTCTCTAACCTCCCTTAATCTAAGCAACTGCACAAACATCACAGATGCTGGCCTTGCCGATCTATCAAAACTCATACTCTTAAGCGCACTTGATCTAATGAGGTGCAAAAACATCACAGATGCTGGCCTTGCCGATCTATCAAAACTCACACTCTTAAGCTCACTTGATCTAAGCGAGTGCAGAAACATCACAGATGCTGGCCTTGCCCATTTAGCAACTCTCACGTCTCTAACCTCACTCAATCTAAAGGACTGCGAGGACATCACAGATGCTGGCCTTGCCGATCTATCAAAACTCACACTCTTAAGATCACTTAATCTAAATAGGTGCACAAACATCACAGGTGCTGGCCTTGTCCATCTAGCAACTCTCACATCTCTAACCTCACTTAATCTAGGCAATTGCTCTCGGATCTCAGATGCTGGCCTTGCCCATCTAGCAACTCTCACATCTCTAAGATCACTTGATCTAACCTTGTTATGTAGGATCACAGATGCTGGCCTTGCCCATCTTTTAGCAACTCTCACATCTCTAACCTCACTTAATCTAAGCAGGTGCTGGAACATCACAGATGCTTGTCTTGCCGATCTATCAAAACTTAAATCTCTCAGATCACTTGAGCTAAACGGATGCTCTATGATCACAGATGCTGGCCTTGCCCATCATCTATCAACCAGACGTGTAAATATTCTGAAAACCTATTGAGGTTTAAAGCCGGAAGTCAATGAAATTTGTAACAGTTCAGATACCCCGACGAAGGAGGGTATCTGAACTGTTACATTTTTTTGCAATTGTCTCTTTAGCTAATGGGACATAAAAATCTTCATAAACTGCTGAGCTAAAATCTACGATGCGAACTTTGTTTGAGATTTTCAGATTAGTTCCACTCCCGCCATGAGGCGTTTGGAATGTTGCATGAGTTAAGCAGTCAGCGCCATATCCAGTAAAAATATAGCGCATCATATCATTGGGTGCACTTAACATGAGAGGTCCAAACTGGACTCTAACTAGAGTATCGATTTCACGAGGTAACCAATAAAAGCGTTTAAAAGTATCTCTTGCTGACTGTAGATCAAAACGATAGGTGTTGTCAGGACATAACTTATATCCAGCGATGTCTACATACGGGTGTTTTGTTTCTTTAGAAGCGTACAAGCGAATGATGTCGGTCTCTTCCAGATACAAGGTAAATTGTGCAAATGCATCTTTTAAGGCGAGAATGCGATCTCGATCTTTGATATGAAATACAAGATCTGCATCATCATCCCAGGGAATGCATCCTTGATGTCTAATAGCGCCTAATGCTGTCCCTCCATCAATCCAATAAGGAATATTGTGTTTTGTAAATAGTAGATCAATAACTTCAAGCATGTGATAAATCATTCCAATAATTTGGGGGTCGGTGCGAGGGAAAATATTGTCAGTTAATTCCTCGCGATGTTTATGCCTAGAATGTTTGGCACAAACTGAGAATGAGTAAAATGTTGTAAGAAGAAGGATGAACAATTTCATGGTAATTAAGCCTGGTTTCAAAAATTTACATCTTTCGATGCGTGATTACCGTTAAGCCATTTGGGACCATTGCATAATCTCCTATTTGCAGTGAAATTTTGAAAATCTAATTGTCTCTAATGAGAAGCTGAATCTCCACAAATTTGGAAGTTGCCAGAGTGATCCAAATGCATGCTGTAACACGGATCGTAGTCTAAATAGTTGCTCCACCGCGCACGCATAATTTCAATTTCAATTGAATGTTGTTTTATTGTACTTGCCGTTTTAAAATGGGAACCTCTAGTAAGAGATTCATAGTGATATAACTCTACGTGAGGGAGATAGATGTTGTAGTAGCCACGTTCAATTAACTTAAGACAAAAATCGACATCATTGAATGTAATTTGTAGAGACTCGTCAAATCCATTCACTTCATTAAATACGGTTTTTCTGCACATTAGACAGGCTGCTGTCACTGCAGAGTAGTTATTAATCGTATCCACTTGATGGAAATGACGGGGGATATTTTGAGGATCTCCTATGAATGTGTGAGAGGTCAAACCATTTTTAGAGCCCATGACAATCCCAGCATGCTGAATGGTATTATTAAAATAGAGTAGTTTGACGCCCACTGCTCCGATGCTTGGTCGTTCAGCCTGACCTAACATGTCCTGAAGCCAATCGGAGGAGATTAGCTCCATATCATTATTCAGAAAAAGTAAAAATTCACTCGTGACTCTAGAAACAGCTTCATTCATTAATTTTGAATAATTGAAAGGTTGGTTGCTCTCATAATAATGAAAGTTACCATGGTTGTTTTTGTAGTTCTCCAGCAAAGAGAAAAGAGATTGTTCTGTGCTGTTGTTACTCACAACAATGACCTCAAAATTTTTATAAGTAGTTTTTGTGTAGATGGAATCAAGGCATGTTTTCAGCACTTGAGTCTGATCTTTAGTAGGTATGATGATGCTAATTTTATGAGGATGAGGTTTAAATCGGACTGTATAGCAGTTAGGGGCATGGAGAAGTTGCTCTGCATGTGCATTCAATCCTCTGCGCGTGATAGCTGCCTTCAATGCCTGTAAGCCAGCGTCATTTATTGAAGTTTTCCTAACTCGTCTGTCAGATCTCTTGTGGTAGATGATTTTGGGTATATGGAAAATGCTAGACGTTAACTCAGTAAGGCGCAAATAGAGATCATAATGAAGAACGTCTTCATAATCCGCATGAAAACCTCCTATTTGATTGACCAGCTCTCTTTTAATGACAGCAAAGCAGCCAATGTAATTTCTTGATAAAAAACTATCTGGGCACCAATCGGGTTTATAAAAGGCTTCATTTTCATTCCTAGGCTTTTCATCTGCATAGATGAAGTCACATTTTGAGTGTAGATTAATTTTACGAGCTATTTCATAGAGTGCATCGGAAGATAAAATATCGTTGCTACTCAACAAGGCAAGGTATTCGCCAGTAGCTAACGCAACCGCAGCGTTAGAGCTTGCTGCCATAGAACAGTTGTTGTTTAAGTAGGCGATTTTGATCCGTAAATCCTTCTTCTGTTGAGTTTCCAGAAATCCTTGTACTTTTGACTGAAGCTTTCCACAAACTGCGATGCAAAGTTCCCAATTTGTGTAATGTTGCTCAAGAATGGAATGAATGGCTTCTTTAAAATGATGTGAATGGTCCTCTTCAAGTGAAAGAATGATGCTAATGCAAGGTTTTTGTGAAAAAAAATTCACCTCTTCTTTGATTTTATAAATGGTGTGAGCTTGAGGGTTTTCGATGAAGCTAGTTGCGTTTAAAGTTATAATCTTAACGCGTTCAGTTTCAAAGAGTAAATATAAATGCTTAAACGTCAACTTGAGCATCTTTCTAAAATTCCTAAGCATTAATTTCATTAGGAAGCTCACTAGGCGATAAGGTGAGCGATTTTGTTGGTGTGAAGTATTAGCATAAAGCTTTAGTCGTTTCCTCAATTTCATGTATAAGACGACCTCTTTAGGTAAGTCGTCCACTGATGCTTGACTATCTTGCTTTGTCTTGTGCTGATTAAAAAGAGAAAGTAAATCTTTCATGCTCGACACCGTTTTAATGAGTGGCAAATCTTAAAATATCATTTGCAAGAAGTCTATTTTTTAATTTCATGTGTATAGACACAAATAAACTCAAAAATTGGTTTTTGGTTGCGTCAGTTTGGTAGCAATTTTTGGTCTTCACTCGCGCCTTGCTATTCAGCAATGGTCGCTCGCTCCAGACACAAAATTTCGCCGATGGGGAAAAAGGTAAAATATTCTCTCAGCGCACACAAGCTGGGCATAGACGTTATCCATGTTGATATTTGCGCTTTGTTCAGCTAAAAATGTCGAAGTTGTGATTGTGAACCAAGGCGAAGATACAACTTTTGAAGAAGATTTAGCCAAATCTGAAAAAATTTATGAAATGGGTGGGTTTTAACTTTCATCTTTTTTTTTGCGAGCGATATCGTAAATAAAACAACCTAAGCCAACTACAAAGACGGCGATTCCAGTGCCGTGAAGCCAATCAGCTGTCACCTCTTTTTTCACAACCTTTTGCTTAGCTACACTAATTTTTTTTTCGGCAGTTTCAGAAGCCTGTTCTCTTAAGGTTTTCCTAACGGGTCCAACTAAGGGTTTTCTCTTTTCCTCTTGGGTTTCTTCAGCTTGCGCAACCTTACTCGCTCCTTTGTTTGCTTTTTGCGATATAGAGTTGCCATACATAAAAATCCCTATGCCAATTAACATGACCAGAATGCTTAATATCTTTCTCATTTAAGTGGTCCTTTTTAGTAGTGTAGTGTTATTTGGGATCATTTAAAAAATTTACAAAGAATGCAACCATTTTCCCAAAGTGGTAAAAGGCTTTTCTAAATTGGTGTATTGCGGTTATTGTTTAACGTCCATTTTAAGAGGAGGAGAAAATATGTCTTCATATCGGGCGACTCAAGTGCTTCTTGCAGTTTCTACCACTACTATTTTATATCAAGTGCTTAATGGAAAATTAGAACAGGCTTTGCTCTTTCCAGCGGTAGGTATCAGTTTGCAGGTAGTCGGGGAGCATTTTCAATTAAGGCGTCTCGATGACCTCGGAAGAATGCTCAATACATCTAGTGTCATTGCTATTCCAGGAGCCGTAGTGGGGTATGGGGCTTATGCTTTGGATATGTGCAGATCAGGAAAGGTCGTTACCTTGTTACTTGGTGAAATATTGGCCTTGGGTACGCTCAATAAAATATCGAAGTGCTTTAAAGACGGGGTATCGTCAAGATTGCTGTGAGAATGAAGAATTTTTCAAGCGGTACATTGTTAAAGAGGCAATTGCAAAGCTTTCCGCCCCTTAGTAAGGGTTTAATGGTGTACTAAAAACTGGGAAATAGGGGGGGCTTGCAGGAACAGCAGGATTAGGAGAATTTACGCTCAGTGTTCCTTTATTGCTGTTATCAAAACCCAACAAGTAGTCGCCATTATTGGAATTCCATATTACATAACCCGGAATTGAATTGTCAGGGGTGATGACAGTGTTATTGCTCAGAGCTACATAAAAAGGACCTGAAGGTGTGTCATTGATACATGCAATACCTGCTCCAGAAAAAGTAGATGGCCTTTCTATGGTATTCCCTACAATTTTTACATTTTGTGCTCCAACCGATCCTTGATTGAAAAATACTATAGCAGCTGACGAAAATGACAAGTTCTGTGCCCCGGTAAAGTTATTGTATTGCAGAGTGAAACTGATATCTGCTGTAGAATTCTGCTCTATAAATCCGTTTTGAAAACCTTTAGTGGGATCTGTGCCAGTGAAAGTGTTCTGGGAAACTACCACTTGCCCATTTCCGCAGAAAACAAAGGTTAGTCCATTGTCCTGTGAAGTATCATTTCCAAGAAAAGTACAGTGCGAGACAATGACGTTCCCCAGTTGAGGGTTACTCAAAAAAACAACCCCATTTGAATTATCAGAAGAAACTGTGAATGTGTTGTAAGTGATCAGGGCATTTGTAATTGGAGTGATTCCGCCAGCAATACCATTGCCGTTGTCTTTAGTGATAAAAAATCCTGACACTTCATTATTATTGGCGAGTTGCACGACATTCGAATTCCCTGATGAATTAATTAATGTAGGAACATCACAGGATACAGGACACATTTGAAAGGCTTCAAGAGTAGTGCTCAACAACCTTTGATTATCTTGCAGAACAAAGCTTCCGGGACTCCTAGGTTCTGTACCTGCATCATAAGTTCCTGGGAACACGTAGATGACATCACACTGATGAGAAGCATTTAGAGCATCTGTCAAGTATTGATAGGGATTATTATAGGTGCCATTGCCAACTTGTTGATTTGCCTGGTTGACAAACCATACAGTTACCTCATAGGGAGGATTTTGTGGCGGTGGACAAATGATACAATCCGCACTCATGATGGAGTGTATAATGACAGCTGTTAAACAAAACAAAAAATTGTGAGGCTTTATCATAGGATCCCCAAAAGGTGAAATGAAGAATAAGAATTATTTACGCCGTTTGAAAAATTGAATTTCTCTTTCGTGTTGAACGGCGTCTTCGCGTGTGTCAAATGTGCCTAGATTGCGTCGTTTGCCCGTATGAGGGTTAACTGATCTAGAATAGAGTCGGTAATGTCCAGATTTTAATTTCCGTATCACGGGTTCTCTCCCGGTTTAATGTCTTTAATTTGATATATACAGTCGAAATCCATAAAAAAATAGATTTTTTTATGCGAATCCTTGCAATTAGATATCTGCTCCTTTTAATGTAATTTTTAAATCAGGTGATGGTATGCTCGAAGAACCTCCAAAAAATTCACCCCCTCCTATCAACATGACCTTTCGTCATATGGCTGAAAAAACGTCTCGGTTCATGGGATCTCCTCTAGTATTTTTTCTTTCCTTGCTCTTAGTGATCTTGTGGGGTGTTAGCGGCTTTTTTTTTGGATTCAGCGACACATGGCAATTGGTGATCAATACTGCGACGACAATCGCCACATTTTTAATTGTAATCCTCATCCAAAACACCCAAAACAGGGATACGCGTTCTATACAGCTCAAATTAGATGAATTGCTTCGGGGGACAAAAAATAGTCGAAATAGCTTCTTGGAGATTGAAGAGCAAAGCGATGAAGAACTCGATGAGTTTAAACAAGAGTTCAAAGCATTAAAGGAAAAGTACATGGCTAAGAGAGAAAAAGAACGCAAAAAACGTCAATCTCATGAAATATAAGTTGCCACGACCCGTTGTAAGTCCTACCATCCATGAGATTCTCCAGCGAGAAATGCGCAAGCAACGCCTCACTTTTCACCCTCTTTCCTCAAAAGAAGTAAAAGGTTTGCAGGAAATAGTTAGGATCATTGAAAAAAAGGGACTTCCGCCCTACCTAGCATGTGAAAACTTGCCTCATCATTTAGGAAAGGGCATTTTTTTGAAACCAGACGCACGCCCTTTACCCAAAGGACATGTGATTGGATCCTATGCAGGTGAAACATCGCTGATTAGGCAAACTCTTCCCGATGATGGCTCCTATGCTTTTACACCTGTGCTTGATCTTCATCTGACACGTGAAGAACAACAGATATTTGATCATGAAACGATTTATCGACCCCAGCGTTTATACGCCTATAAGATCGATGCGATCAAGTCGGGAAATTTTACACGTTATATCAATCACTCGGAAAAACCCAATGTGATTGCAGAATTGGTGTCGATACCTAACAATCGATCTGGTTTAACTCCTGCTCTTGTAGAAGTCGTTTACTTCTGCAAGAAGGTAATCCATCCAGGAGAGCAGTTATTAATTTCTTATGAAGCCGGAGAGAAGTGTTATTGGAATTCAAAAGTAAAACCCTTTGCTATGACCCCAACGACCTTTCAACTTTAAGGTGCAGAGGCAGTTGCAAATTAATTGAGAAGTTCGATAGTGCCTGTCTGTAAGTTGTAGTAGGCTGCTTGAACATCAATTTTTTTTTCCTTTACCAATCTTGAAATGACAGGAGTGTTGAGTAAATAGTTTTTCATTCGACGTGCATTAATTTTGGTTGCCGATTCCAGCAAATTGTGCGGTGCTGATTTTTTGGCTTCTTGAACAGCTGGGCTAATGAGGGTAGCGACAGATTCAATGTCCTTAGTTGTGTTTTGAATAACCGCATTCACAGCCCCGCAATTTTCATGTCCCATGACCAAGATAAATACAGATCCTAAATAAAGGACGGAATAGTCGATGCTGTCTAGTTCAAGGGGGCCAATTACATTTCCAGCGTCGCGAACTACAAAAAGATCTCCCACCCCTTGATCAAAAAGGATTTCAGGCGACACTCTCGAATCAGAACAGCCAACAATGGTTGCAAAAGGATTTTGTTTGGAAACAATGGATTCTCGTCGCTCAGGTGTTCGATTAGGGTGTTCAAGAGCATCGTGAACGTAGCGATCATTGCCCTGCATCAATCTTTCCAAAGCAAGTTTTGGGGTAACAGGTTCATCAGCATAACTCGATAGGGGATGGGCTAGAAATAAGAATGCTGGTGTTAATAGAGATAGAATCTTCATTTCAGTACTCCTTTTAAAATACACCTCTATCATAAAAAAAATTAAGTGTAACTAATTATTTACATTTTTTTGAATCAAACAAAATGATATACTGTTTGGCATGGAAATCAATTGCTACAATTTTTTCTTTCATCCCTTACAGGAGCAGCATACTGTTGCTGTTAAGATCGTCTCCATTGTGACTAATATAGTGCTGACGATTTTATCTGGAGGGATTTATGTCGTTGTTTTTGGTCTTGTCCATTTGAAAGAGAGAGTATCTATAGGACCTGTTCCAGATGCTCCTCAGGTTCCCTCATCAGCTTCTCAATTTATCGGGATCGAAGGATTGAAACGTCAACAGCGAGAGCATTTGAATAGACTTCAAACCTTAGCTCAAAGAGGGGAATGGCAGCATCTACAAACGCATACGACTCATCCCGATAGCGGATTTGATTGGTGGATGTTTCCGATTGATCGACCAAGCGCGGGTTACGGAAACTACTATCAAGTTAGTCTGCAGGATGTTGTTAGGTTAAAGCAAGATCCTGAATTCATGCGAAACTACCGTGAAGGTGTCGTTCTAGTGGCGAAATCTTGGGGATGGGATTTAGAAAATCGACAGGACCTGACATCCAATATCCAACGCTGGACGGATTATCAAGTGAGGTTGGGGAAGATGTTGCATTCTTTACAGCTATTTGACCAATTTGATCTACGTGGTAGTCTTATCTATTTTATTGATCATGCCAACATTCGACTGACACTAGACAATTGGATTCAAAGATTGTTATGAATCCCAAGTAGCCTTTGATATTTTTCAACTAGCTCTGGCGAGGTGGTGATCAGTGCATCATCGGTGAGTTTATTCTCTTTTCCTAAGATGACTTGTTGAGGTTTTACTAAAGTAAGATACAGTGTGTTCAATCGGTTGTAGCAGTATTGTTGAACCCACTCTCTGGCATCTTTTCTATGTTGAAGGTACTTGTCGTAATTTTCATACATGTCGAGAAGAGCTTGAACCACTTCCTCTTCTGTACAATCATAACAAACTCCATAAGTGTTGTTAAATCCCACATTAAAAGCGGGCATTTCGATCTGGCAGGGGATGGCTCGTGTTAAATGGCTCTTGCATAATGTGGTTTGAGCGGTATTATCTGTGAGAAGAGTAGGGATTCCCAAAGCCATGGCTTCTCGAGGTTGAATAGAAAAACCCTCTCCTGTTGATAGGCTTACATAACAATCTAGCCCTTCAAATATCTTAAGATAGTCTTGTTTATCTAGTGTGCCCTCTGTGAATTCGACATTTGTCATTCCAAATTGTTCGATAGTTGCAAGAATATCTTCTCTATAATCTGGATCGCTATAGCGACTATTAATTCTCAACTTGACTTGACTAGAATTCCCAAAGGCTAAATAAAAGCAGCGTATGAGTTTCAATTGGTTTTTACGCGAAACTGCTGAACTGAGATTGCCAAATACAAAAGGAACATTGCATTGGGATTTGAGGGGTTTTTCTAAAAAATCATTGAGATTAAGTCCTAAAGGAAGCTCAAAGATGGGGATATTGACTCCGCTATTTAGATAGACCTCCTGAAGAAATCGATCGGGGACTGCAATGGCATCAAAATAGGCATTGAATGTTTCAACCCATTCTGGAGGTATTTGACTTGCTTCATACATAGAATAGGCGATTCTTATCTCATGCTTATTTTTGAGCGTTTTGATCTTTTTTGAGACTTTATGTCCTTTGAGATCCAGCACATCTTCAAAGATAACAACTTTTCCTAAAGGGGGAGTGAGAGCTTTAAAGTATCCCAAAAATTTGGGATGTTTAGTATAGGTTACAATGGAGTGGATACTTATCGGAACGCCTTCTAGGGAATAACCCCCACAAGGGATAAAATGGATATCAACCTCGTCTTTTAAAGCTTCGATCAATTCACCCGCTTGCCGTCCAATCCCATCCGCCATTCGCAAAGGACCAATGACGGTTAGATGGGGTTGTTTAAGAGGCTTTAGATAAGCATATAACAACCACGATGTAAGAGCAATGGCTGCCAGAGTGAGAATCTTTTTATTCCACATAGAAAACTCAGAAATTCTTAGAGGCAATTGCAAACTCCCCGACCCAGACAAATCGATGATTTTAAGCCATTTTGTTGGGTCGGAGAATTTTGCAATTGCCTCCTTGGGGAAAAGATACTGAAATGAACAAATTGTGACTAGGAAAAGGTGTGCGCGAACAGATAAGCAAGCTACGTGAAGGATGTGACGAGATCATATTCATACAAATCGGTTCCAATGTGGGGATCATGGAGACAGACCCGCTGTGTGCACTCATCATAAATGAGCGTTGGAGAGGGGTGCTCATTGAACCGGTTCCTAGAATCTTTGCTCAACTCAAGAAAAATTATGCGCATTGTCCTCATGTGTACTGTGAAAATGTTGCTGTGTCTGATATGAGAGGGTGGCGGGAATTTTATGTGATTGATGAAAACGCTGCGTTCTTTGAGACGCG
This sequence comes from Chlamydiota bacterium, assembly GCA_013286595.1. Classification (GTDB taxonomy): domain Bacteria; phylum Chlamydiota; class Chlamydiia; order Chlamydiales; family Rhabdochlamydiaceae; genus JABDFI01. The sequence continues at coordinate 27,064 of JABDFI010000003.1, forward strand.
AAAAGATTGGACTAATGAAGCAGGAGGTCTTTGGGGTGATTTAGTGGGCTCATTGGATCGAAATCACGTGTTAGCCTGCAAAAATGAGATTACTGAACGCGAGATAAAAACCATTCAAGTCGAATGCGTGACTTTCCAAGATATTCTCGATAAACATCACTTAAGTCGAGTTGATGTGGTGCACCTAGATGTAGAAGGTCATGAAGCGATCATTTTAAGATCGATCGATTTCGAACAGATTCGACCGAAACTAATTATCTTTGAACACGTCCACATGTCTTTTGAGACCTATTTCTCTGTAGTGGAGTTGCTACAAGGTCATGGTTATGAAGTAGTTTATACTTCCGTGTTGGATACGATGATCAGTCTATTACACTAAAACATCCACGAGTTCATGGTGGGGGTTTTGCTTCATGCAATACTGTTTTTCCCATTGACTTGTGAAGAGAATCATCGGACGGCCATGCTTATCTTGAACAAGTGCTGAGCTAGAGGATTTATCGAAGGTTTTCATATCGCCGATAATCCAAGCACTGCAATGATAGGGAAGCGAGGAAAGTGACGTTTCTACTCCATACTCATCTTTAAGTCGATATTGCATCACCTCGAACTGCAATTGTCCAACTGCTGCGAAGACGATATCAGATTCTCGCTCAATTGATTTGAGAAGCTGGATGGCTCCTTCATCAGCGAGTTGTTGCACACCTTTATCAAAGGACTTGCGTTTGCCTACATCTTTTGGGTGTAAACGCGCAAAAATTTCCGGCTGAAACTGGGGCAATGGCTTATAGTTAAATCCGCCCGTAATAGAGATCGTATCACCAATGCCAAATAAGGAAGGGTTAATCACGCCGATCACATCACCTGGATAAGCGAAATCCAACGTGGTGCGTTCTCCTGCCACCATTCCATGAGGACGCGATAAGCGGATCTCACGACCTAAGCGATGGTGTTTGACAACCATATCCCGTTCAAATCGACCCGAACAGATTCGAATGAAGGCCATGCTATCGCGATGACGACGATCCATATTGGCTTGCAACTTGAACACATAGCCGCTAAAGGGGGTTCTGCACGGATCGATTTCAATTTCTGTGCCATCGAGTTTCAAAGCCATGCGTTCATGGGGGCAGGGAGCCAAATGGATGAAGGCATCAAAGAAGGGCTCTACGCCAAAATTAGTTAAGGCAGAAGCAAAGAAAACAGGTGTGACATCGCCGGATAAGAATTCTTCTATGCTAAAAGGGTTGCCGGCCATCTCTAATAATTGCAACTCTTCCATCAATTTATTGTAATTGTCAGGACCGATCTTTTTTTTGGCTTCTTGAGAGTCGAGAGGAAGGCGTTGGATATCGGCTTTATGAGCTCCACCAGCTGAAGTGCGAGTAAAAAACACGCATTCATTGGTTGCGCGATCCACGACGCCTTGAAATTCTTTTCCCATCCCGATGGGCCAATTTTTTGCAAAGGAGTGAATCTGCAGCACGTTTTCCACTTCATTCATGAGATCCAAAGGTTCTCTTCCTGGCATGTCCATCTTATTCATGAAGGTCAAGACGGGGATTTTGCGAAGGCGGCAGACTTCAAATAATTTACGCGTTTGCTTTTCCACTCCTTTTGAAGCATCGATCACCATGATGGCGCAATCAGCTGCAGTTAGGGTGCGGTAAGTATCTTCAGAAAAATCTTCGTGACCAGGTGTATCTAGGACATTGATGATCGTGTCTTTATAGGTGAATTGCATGGCAGAAGAGGTGATCGAAATACCTCGTTCTTGTTCCATGGCCATCCAATCGGAAGCTGCGGCTTTTCTGCCCTTTCTTCCCTTGACCATGCCAGCTGTATGGATCATGCCGGAATAAAGTAATAATTTTTCTGTGAGTGTGGTTTTTCCAGCATCAGGATGACTGATGATGGCAAATGTCCGTCGTTTTTTGACAGCTTCTTGAATTGAGGTTTCTAAGTCCATGGTCTTGCAAGTTTAGTATTCTATATAGAATAAAGGGAAGTGTAAATTTTTGTGTAAATTTATCCTTTAGACCTCTTTCGAAATTAGGGGTTCGTCGATTTTCGGGATTATTTTGGCCGATTTTCGAAGGGGTCTATTGCATTTCTATGTCACATTCAGTAGAATGGTCTACATGGAACGTTTTTTCACCATTTCCTTCACGACCTTCACAACGGCTGTTTGCAGCCGGTAGACTCTTCTTTTCCCATCTCTATATTATTTTTTAATCCCTCAAATGGAGAAGAACTATGCTACCTATTATTTTATTAGGGGTGATGATCGCAGCTGGATGGATCAGCCCGTATTTACCTCTTAGTTTTAACTCAGTCGTATATAGCTTAAGCTTATCGATTAAGTCTGTCATTGTCTTCCTACTGCCTTTACTCATCTTTTGTCTTTTATTTAAAACAGCAGTGCACTTAGCCAAGACGGCTACAAGAATGATGGTATTCTTGATTGTTGGAGTATGTGTGTCCAATTTTATTTCCACCCTAGTGAGTTATGGCGTAGGCACGTGGATTTATGATTTAGATTTTTCCATGGTGTTGCCCGATCGTTTAGATCAACTAACTCCTGCATGGACACTTCAATTGCCTACATGGATAAGAAATGATTACGCTTTATTTGGAGGGGTGGTGTTGGGGATTGTTTTAGCTAAGTTCAAACCGAAGGCGGCTCATAGAATTGCCCAGGTCATGGAGAAGGCGATCCGAGGGATTTTAAACGTGTTTCTTGTATTGATTCCTCTCTTCATTGCGGGATTTGTGATTAAACTCAGTCATGATCGCGTGTTATCCTATATGTTGAGCAATTACGCCTTGATCTTAGGGATCGTCGCAGGAGCAGTGCTTTTGTATGTGATGTTGATCTACTTCCTAGCCAATCGCTTGCAATGGAAAAATTTCATCCGCTGTCTACACAACATGTTGCCAGCTGCCCTCACAGGTTTAGGGAGTATGTCGAGTGCTGCAGCCATGCCCATGACGATTGTGGGCACTGAAAAGAACTCTCAGGACCCAACACTTGCTCGCGCTGTCATTCCCGCTACGGTGAACATCCATTTGATTGGGGATTGTTTTGCCATTCCCATTTTCGCTTTTGCCATCTTGAAAACCTTTGGCGTAGCAGAACCTACTTTTTTTGCTTATTTGGGTTTTGCTTGCTATTTTGTGTTGGCAAAATTTTCTGTGGCCGCAGTTCCAGGCGGAGGAATTCTGGTCATGCTACCCATTTTAGAAAAGCAATTGGGATTCAATGCCGAGATGCTGTCGTTAATCACAGCCTTGTACGTTCTCTTCGATCCTATCATCACGTGTGCCAATGTACTTGGCAATGGAGGCTTTGCTTTAGGTATGAGTAGACTCGTGCAATCTAAAAATGCTAGATTAACGAGGCAATTGCCTCTAACGTGATCTAAGCTTTTCTCTTTGCAGCTGAATGGCGTCGTACAGCTTTGCGAGCGCGTTTCACAGCCGTTGCATTAACGACCCGTTTAGCTGCTTTTTTTACAACTCGTTTAGCTGCTTTTTTAATTTTTTTGCCGACAGGACTTTTTGCTGCTTTTTCTATTTTGTGACTGAGTTTTTTATACTTACTGACCAATTCTTTCTGAATTTTTTTTCCTTTGTTTGTGCCAAATAGGAAAGTGCTTACAGCTCCAATGGTGCTGCCCAGAAGAATACCTTCCAAAAAATGGGAATGAGATTGTTTTGATTTAAACATAAATGTTCCTCAATGTTGAAATTTTTTCCATAATTTTACTCCAATAGCCACCCACTCAACTACATCAGAGATCGTATCTTCATGTCTATGAATCTTCCTTTCCACATCTTTTAAACGAGTGGGCTCTTGTACGCCTTCACTTTCAAAGATTTCGCCAATGTGACCAATCACTTTTCCTATTGTATGTAGAGGAGATTGTTGTTGTTTGCGGCAAGCTATATAAAAAGTTAAAGCTCCGATACCCACAACTCCACCTATTAATGCGCCGATTACCCAAGTTGAGTCTTCTTTATCATGACTTGACATATCTCTTGATTCCTTCTTTAAGATGATTAAAAAGGCGAATGATGCCTGCTGTGGATTCTGCTATATCACTAATGACATCAGAAATATCCTTATCTTCTTTTTTCATGTGGTGAAGAGGTCGAAAAAACACATCTAAAGATTCAGATTTTTTTTTAATATCTAGTGTTAACTTGTTGACATTCTGGAGTAATTCGACGCTAACTTCAGAAATGGCCTCTAAGTTCTTGTGGACTTCCATAAGGACGCGATCAGTTCTTTTTAGGGTTTTCCGTGTCGATTGCAAGGTCATGATCAAGAAGACGACCAGCACCACAAAAGTGAGAGCGATAACGCCTATAATGATTTCCATGACCATGTGTGTGTATTCCGATTAATATACTTTTCTTAATTTTATTTTGTAATTAATTTTCAATTTTGTAAATAAAAACAAATTAATGTACTTCATTTACATTGTAATTAATGGAGGAAGGGAAACTCTATCAAGGGGTTATGAGATTTTCTTTCCAGGCTCGCTCAAGATATAGGGCAAGCTCTGGGTATTGAGACTGTAGTCGATCGCGCAATAGGGTCAAGCGATCCCATAGGATATCTTGGGGAAAAGGGGTTGTTGATTGTCTTAGACGTCCAATGTCGATTTGCACGACATGTTCTCCTAAGATCCCAAAATTGCCCTCGATCAAGCTTTCCCTATCTTCAATCCCTGCAGCATACCGTTTGTGAAATAAGCAGATCAGTTGCGAAAGAGCGTGGTGTGCTTGCTCTGGATGCCCCTCTTCCATCCACCGTTCGATCATGGGAAGAAGCGGCTCTGCCTTCCTCTGAAGAATGAATTCTGTCTGATCTAGATCTAAGCTGTGAGGAATGTTCATCTTATCAATCACTACAGCTTGGTGGTATAGGTCATCAGTTCGATTCAAGTGAACATGGACGAGGGCGGTTTCAAAGGGGAATCTTTTGTAAGCTAAGAGGTAGCTGCGCGCGTCTTTGGCTAGCTTATAGTAATCTTTGAGGATTTTTTTCGAGCGGTAGTACTCCCCATATACGGGGAGATAGCGCAGCCAAAAAGGGGGAAGAAAGCGGGCATGGATGGGTAGTTTTAACACATACTGGCCATCTTCTGATTCAAAAGCAAAACACTGGTGTCCTTTTCCCAGATAGTGAAAGCTTTGACCAAAAATGCGCTGAACGAGGTGGGGATCCATGGTCGGGGTTTTCCACTCCTCTCGAAATGGGGCTTGGCTAGGGATTTTATAGGGGACAAAGCCATCTGTTTTGATCGAAGCATAGTAACTTATGCTCACGATCATAGCGATGAATGCGCATAAGTAGATTAGGGTGCGTTTCATGCTTTTAAGGATTCCAAGGAGCTGCTAAAAAGTCAAATGTTAAAGAGGCGATTGCCTCTAAACTCGACTTTGTACAATTTTTAGCCCGATTGCCTAGCCCATTTGCTCAGAAAACAAATAGGCCGAGGCACTCGGGTAAAAATTGTACAAAGTCGAGCTAAAGGCTACTTCTAGGACTTGGATTATAATTTTCCAAAGGAAAGAGCATGTAATCTAAGACAAAATTCATCCTGTGATCATGAGAGCTGAGTTTTTGATGAATAACGTTCCAATCAGTTCCTGCATCGGGCAACGCTTTTTGATAACGTTCGACGTCAATATCTTGACTCCCATAATAGGGGTGGAACATCGATAAGAGGACAGCTCCTAAGCCAACTGGTACGAGAATAGCGGCATTTTCTAGTTTAACTTGTTCGCTGGGTTGTTTCCCTAATCGCTGAAGTTCATAGGTTGGGTAATGAACAAGAGTTTGAAACGGCTGTTGGGGCTCGGGAATAAAACTGCCTCCACCGCTTAAAAAAATGGTGCATTTCTTCGCTGTATCGCTAAACACTTTATCTGTTGTGGCGGCAACCACTTCGACCGCATCTGAATAAAAGCCCACTTTATAACGAGCCCCTGGGAAGGGGCATAGTGGCCCCAGAGCTTTCACTTTACCGACAGAAATGTCTGACTTCTTGATGATCAATTTGCGGGAATCAGGTTGAACCTCACACACTTCGCTGTATTCTCTTGTTTCACACGCTCTATAGGCAGCGCCGCACGTTTTATAACCTTTTCCTCCAGATTTAAAAAAATCGATGATTTTTTGATTTTGAGCAGGAGTGAAAACAGCATCCAAACGACTGCTTTGTCCCGCTGGGATCACCAATAGAGTTTCCAGGGGATTGACCGCAGAGAGTTTGTCGGTGAGGTCTTCACCGCGAACACATATGACATTCCATTCGCGCAAGTGGCGTGCTTTGCGATAGGGGTTTAATCCTTCGAACATCTCTCTACATTTATCGATATTCTCATGATAAGGGCCTAAGAGAGGGTGAGTCTCATGACCCTTATAAATGATCACTTCGGCGATTTGGCGCGTTCCTTGTCGGCAAAGCGCAACGCTCATCGCTGGCTCCATTTTTTCAAGCTTGTTGCTAGCCCTAAGGCTGCTAAGTTCTTCAAAAGATCAGAGGGGATGAAGAAAGCGACCCCTTTTGTAAACGCGATCGTAGCGCCCAAGAACGGGGTTAGCCATAAGAACCCTAAGAGATAAATCAGCGCTTGGCCGCAAAGAAGTCCTGGGATAGGATGTCCTTTTTGATTCAATTTGGACATGAGATAAGCAGCTAAAGGAAAAGCCAACAGATACCCACCATTTTTACCAATCATCCATAGGCAATTAGCGCCACTGGTAAATACAGGAAGACCTAGTGTACCACATAAGAGATAGCATATGACTGAAGCAAACGCTTGTTTAGGGGATTGGGTCAAAGCTATAAAAGTAATGGCTAATGTTTGTAAGGTAAAAGGAACGGGATAAAAAGGGATTTTAATGAATGCACATAGTGTGATCAAACTACAACCCAAGAGGCTTAAGAGCACGAATTTTGCTGGTTCATTGATGATGTGTGGTCTTGTGAGCGTTTTTTCCATATGCTTGTCCTCAATTTGGTTCAAAAATAGGAGTTTAATCGAGGTGTTCTCCACATTTCAATGCAATTTATTTCTTTAAAACTAGCTTGTGGTTTATGTAATTTATAAATAGGTTTATAAAGAAGGAGTGGTAGAGGTAAATGGATAAACTATAAAAGGGGTTGGAAAAGTTATGCTCGATGTCTTGTGCGGTAGCAAAAATGTAAAAAAGATCCTTATATTCCTGTTCGTCAATGGAAAATGTTATGGCACGCAACTCCATCGCATGCTCAAATCCCCCTTAACACCTATCCAGAAAGCTCTCCAGCGCTTAGAAAAAGGGGGTATGATTCAGAGCGATTATGAAGGAAAAACGAGAGTCTATCAATTCAACCCCGCCTATCCTTTATTAGCAGAGCTGGAAGCGCTGCTTAAAAAGACCTATACCTTGCTATCTCCCCAAGAAAAGAAAAGGTTTTCCTTTGTGGGGCAAAAAATTAGAGAAGAGGCGGATTCAACTTTAATTTTGAGCGTATGGCAACGATTATCTGTGGTAAAATTTCTTTCTTTCCATGCCCATACCAAATCCCATAGTTCTGAAGGGTGGAATGGAAAGGGTAAGGGAGAAATCATCGTCAAAAGCGAAGGTGCTAATGTGTTAATCTTTCAAGAGAAGGGGAGTTGGCACAGTAAACACGGGCAAGAAATCGATTTTAGCAATGTGTTTCGATGGACACTTGATGAACATGCAAACACCATTTCCCTTGAACATTTGCGGCGTGGTATCAATCATCCTGTTTTTCTTTTTCATCTGATGCCATCTGGATCTAATACGCTGACCTCTGTCGACTCTCATCTATGCGGCGGAGACACTTATTTTGGTCAGATTTATGTTGATCAACATGCTCTTCGACTTAGTTGGCGAGTCATTGGTCAAAAGAAAAACGAAGAACTCGATTATTATTACATGTAGAGGGAATTGCAAAACTAACAAAACAAAAGGATTTTTCGGGAACTTTTTAAACAAAGTCTAAAATGGACCCGAAAAATTCTTTTGTTCTGTCAGCTTTGTAATGCCGTATTTTTCACCATAACACACTTAAAATAAAACCCTTGTATTGTTTTAAAAAACGAGATCCTGAATGTCATACTTCCGTGTGCCTTAAAAAACAGCATATTCATTAATAAAAAAAATTTTAATATTTAAATAAAATGAAATAACTCATATAATTGTATTTTAATTAAAATTAATAGGTTTAATAATGACATCTATCAACTTAGTCCCTTTAACACTACAACCTACAGTGCAGCCAGCGTCTGTACAGGATGAATCACCAGCAGCTCCAAAGCAAGCAACAACGACCAACATAAAGGCTCTTCCTAGCGCCATTTTTGGACGTATATTAAGCTTCGTTCCTGGTGCACAGATAATCCGCATGCATCATGTTTGCAGTGAATGGCGCAATCTATCCCTTATCAACGACGGCTGTCTAGATCTGTCTAACCCGACCAATTTACTGTCTAACTCGACCAATTTATCGGATAAAGATCTTAAAAGCATTCTTGATCAAGCAAAAAGCGCTCGCATTACATCTATCAATCTATCTAATTGCCCAAACATCACAGATGCTGGCCTTGTCCATCTAGCAACTCTCAAATCTCTAACTTCACTCAATCTAAGCAGATGCCCAAACATCACAGATGCTGGCCTTGTCCATCTAGCAACTCTCAAATCTCTAACTTCACTCAATTTAAGCGGGTGCCCAAACATCACAGGTGCTGGCTTTCCCCCTTTAGTAACTCTCACATCTCTAATCTCCCTTGATCTAAGCTGGTGCAAAAACATCACCGATGCTGGCCTTGCCCATTTAGTAACTCTCACATCTCTAATCTCCCTTGATCTAAGCTGGTGCCCAAACATCACAGATGCTGGCCTTGCCCATCTAGTAACTCTCACACTCTTAAGCTTACTTGATCTAAACGGGTGCACAAACCTCACAGATGCTGGCCTTGCCCCTTTAGGTACTCTCGCATCTCTAACCTCACTCAATTTAAGCAGGTGCACAAACATCACCGATGCTGGCCTTGCCCATCTAGCAAAACTCAAATCTCTAACCTCACTCAATCTAATCAGTTGCAAGAACATCACAGATGTTGGCCTTGCCATTCTAGAAACTCTCACACTCTTAAGCTCACTCGATCTAGGCGGGTGCACAAACATCACAGATGTTGGCCTTACCCATCTATTAAAACTTACATCTTTAAGCTCACTCAATCTGAGCGGGTGCCCAAACATCACAGATGCTCGCCTTGCCCCTTTAGTAACTCTCACATCTCTAACCTCCCTTGATCTAAGCTGGTGCGAAAACATCACCGATGCTGGCCTTGCCCATCTAATAACTCTCCCACTCTTAAGCTCACTTGATCTAAACGGGTGCAGAAACATCACAGATGCCGGCCTTGCCCCTTTAGTAGCTCTCATATCTTTAACCTCACTCAAGCTAAGCAGTTGCGATAAGTTCACAGATGCTGGCCTTGCCCATCTAGCAAAACTCAAATCTCTAACCTCACTCAATCTAACCCGTTGCAAGAACATCACAGATGCTGGCCTTGCCCATCTAGTAACTCTCAGAATCTCACTTGAGCTAAAATGGTGTAAGAACATCACATCGGGTGTTGTAGAAGCTTTCAAGAAGCAACTCATTCCGATTGAATTTAAAGATGCCGCATTTAGAGATAGTATGGATTATTATATCTACATGCTAGCTTCAGAGCCAAAAGGAGGCGCTGAGTGGGGAAAAAAGAACCGTTATGTTGATTTCGACCGTCTGAGATTGGCGCAAGCACTTGCTGCTTTGAAAATGTCACGTCCAGTTTTTTTTGAAGAATTATCGATCGACCCTTTGCTGGAGCTCATCAATCAACCACATTCTACTCATCAGCAAATCGATCTTTTATTGCACAAGTTACCGGAAGAGACAAGAAATGCAATTTTCGGTCAGGTTTATCAACTAGCCCCTGAGCCGAAAGGGGGAGATAAATGGGGAGAATTGCATTGCTTTGATGATCCAGCGCGATTTAGGTTAGCTGTGATCGAGGTGATCAAGAATCGCGTTCTTCCTCTTTTGTAAAGCGATGGGCTAAAGAGGCAATTACAAACGAAGAACTCGATTATTATTACATGTAGGCAGTCATTATATTCATTAAATTATATAATAAAATCTTTAATATTTAAATAAAATAAAATAACGCATATAATTGAGTTGTAATTAAAAATAATAGGTTTAATAATGACATCTATCAACTTAGTCCCTTTAACACTACAACCTACAGTGCAGCCAGCGTCTGTACAGGATGAATCGCCAGCAGCTCCAAAGCAAGCAACAACGATCAACATAAAGGATCTTCCTAGCGCGATTTTTGGACGTATATTAAGCTTCGTTCCTGGTGCACAGATAATCCGCATGCATCATGTTTGCAGTGAATGGCGCAATCTATCCCTTATCAACGACGGCTGTCTAGATCTGTCTAACCTGACCAATTTATCGGATAAAGATCTTAAAAGCATTCTTGATCAAGCAAAAAACGCTCGCATTACATCTATCAATCTAAGCAGATGCCCAAACATCACAGATGCTGGCCTTGTCCATCTAGCAACTCTCAAATCTCTAACTTCACTCAATCTAATCGGGTGCCCAAACATCACAGATGCTGGCCTTGCCCATTTAGTAACTCTCACCTCTCTAACCTCACTTATTCTAAGCTGGTGCGAAAACATCACCGATGGTGGTCTTGCCCATCTAGCAACTCTTAACTCTCTAACCTCCCTTGATCTAAGCTGCTGCAGAAACATCACCGATGCTGGCCTTGCTCATCTATCAAAATTCCCATCTCTAAGCTCACTTGATCTAACCGGGTGCACAAACATCACCGATGCTGGCCTTGCCCATCTATCAAAACTCACATCTCTAAGCTCACTTGATCTAAACGGTTGCAAGAACATCACAGATGCTGGCCTTGCCCATCTAATAACTCTCACATCTCTAACCTCACTCAATCTATGCGGTTGCAAGAACATCACAGATGCTGGCCTTGCCCATCTAATAACTCTCACATCTCTAACCTCACTCAATCTATGCGGTTGCAAGAACATAACAGATGCTGGCTTTGCCCATCTAATAACTCTCACACTCTTAAGCTCACTTAATCTAACCGGGTGCACAAACATCACAGATGCTGGCCTTGTCCACCTATTAAAACTCACATCTCTAACCTCACTTAATCTAACCGGGTGCACAAACATCACAGATGCTGGCCTTGCCCATCTAATAACTCTCCCACTCTTAAGCTCACTTAATCTAAACGGGTGCAATATCACAGATGCCGGCCTTGTCCCTTTAGTAGCTCTCACATCTTTAACCTCACTCAACCTAAGCAGGTGCGATAAATTCACAGATGCTGGCCTTGCCCATCTATCAAAACTCAAATCTCTAACCTCACTCAATCTAACCTTTTGCAAGAACATTACAGATGCTGGCCTTGCTCATCTAGTAACTCTCAGAATCTCACTTGAGCTACAATGGTGTAAGAACATCACATCGGGTGTTGTAGAAGCTTTTAAGAAGCAGCTCATTCCGATTGAATTTAAAGATGCCGCATTTAGAGATAGTATGGATTATTATATCTACATGCTGGCTTTAGAGCCAAAAGGAGGCGCTGAATGGGGAAAAAAGAACCGTTATGTTGATTTCGACCGTCTGAGGTTGGCGCAAGCACTTGCTGCTTTGAAAATGTCACGTTCAGCTTTTTTTGAAGAACTATCGATCGACCCTTTGCTGGAGCTCATTAATCAACCACATTCTACTCATCAGCAAATCGATCTTTTATTGCACAAGTTATCGGAAGAGACAAGAAATGCAATTTTCGGTCAGGTTTATCAACTAGCCCCTGAGCCGAAAGGGGGAGATAAATGGGGAGAATTGCATTGCTTTGATGATCCAGCGCGATTTAGGTTAGCTGTGATCGAGGTGATCAAGAATCGCGTTCTTCCTCTTTTGTAAAGCAATTACTTCCTTATCCAACTTTTCGGGCAGGGATAGGGAAGTTATTCATCTGTAATTGGATTTTTCTCGGGGACAAAGCCTTGAGATTTCATGAGAGTAGTGAAGCATAAGATCCCCAATAATCCGATCAGAATCCATCCCATCAACCAAAAGCAATCATCCAGCGCCAGAGCTGTTGAACGCTTATTGAGTAAGTCGTTGAGCTTAGCAAAGGCGGGAAGTCCTGTGAGATCGACTTGCTGCGCTTTCATGAAATAATCATGTGTTTCAGGGGAGAGCACGGTAATTTGACCACCCAACCGATCGTGATAAAAGACTTGACGGCGTTGCCAGATCGTTGTGAAGATAGAAGCGCCGAGGGAGCTAGATAGCGCTCTTACCACTTGAAAAATCTCAAGAACTCTTGTTGATCTCTCTTCAGGAAAGCTGTGAAAGCACATGCGAAAAATAGGAGGGAGAAAGAAGACAAGGCCAAATCCTGCGATGGTGCGCGAAAAGGCGATCCGGCCAAAATTTACCTCTTCATTAAATAGGGTCGTGTGAAAGCAAGAAAAGGCAAGCAAAACGATCGCAATCGCTAAGGGAAGTCGGCAATCAATGGTGTTAAATTTCACAATGAGGAAAGTAGGGATGCACCCAGCCACAGCCATTGTACCAACCAGAAGGCTAATCCATAGAGGTGTATAGTTCACATCAATCGTTAACCATTGTGACAATAAGATCACCGTTCCAAAATAGATGGAGAAAAGAAAAGCTAAATGTGTCAATCCATACGTGAAAATCGGGTTCTTGAATAGATGAAGATCAAGTACGGGATCAGAACGGTTAAGAGCCCATGTGATGAAAAATCCCAAGGATAAGATGCCCGCAATGGCCAGGAAAATGATCATATCAGAGCGAAACCAATCCAGTTCTTGTCCAGTGATCACTAAAGTCGATAAGCAGAATACCCCCAAAGCAAAGAAAATATACCCAATGGGATCTTGTTTCTTTTGTGTAGGAGACTGGTCGATATGTTTCATTTTTATCATGAACACAAGTGTTAACAAAAGAATGATGGGAACATTCAGGTAAAAAGCTAGCCGCCATGTGAAAAGGTAAGAGAGGGTGCCTCCCCAGCAAGCGCCCAAGACGGGAACTACGGTGAAAATGGTAATGAGGATCGAAAAGAAAAGTTGCTGTTTATCACGAGGAGCTAGTGTCGCCATGAAGTAGCTAAACAGAAAGTAAAAGGGACCCGCTACAATCCCTTGAGCAAAGCGCATCGCGATAAAGAAGGGATAATTGGTGGCAGCTGCGCTTATCCAACAAAAAAAAGCAAACAAAAGAAGGCATCCTATCAACAGTTTTTTTGGTTTGATCTTGGCCGTTAATTGGTTTCCTAAAGGAACGCCCAGGGCATTTCCCACGCCATAAAAAGCAAGTGCATAGGTTGAAATATCATTGCTCCCCCCTAAATCACTGACGATATAAGGACCTGCCATCAAGCCGAGCGTGAAGGTGAAGATCACCAGAAAGATCAGAGAAAAAAAAGCAAAAAAAAGGGCAGAAGATCCTTGTTTCATTGCAGGGGGGTCTCAATAAATAAAGCGAGATTTGGATCAAGGTTATCGAGGATGATCTGTTCAATTAAGATCTGATCACCTGTTTCTTCCCATTCAAAAATAGGTGTTTGATAAAGGGGGGATCCTGTTGAAGTGGTAGGAACTAATAGTCCCGATTGATCATGTAAATCGACTGTGGCATGCATCGACAATCCCAATCTTAAGGGGTGGCGTTTTAATTGGTCGGGATTAAGAGCAACTCGCACAGGTAAACGCTGGACGATTTTGATCCAGTTTCCAGATAAATTCTGTGGGGGTAGCAAGGAAAAAGCATTTCCTGCGGCTCCCGGTAATCCGACGATGGTTCCCTGATAGGCCACTTCATATCCATACAAATCAGACCAAATTTTAGTTCTTTGACCGATCTTCATGTGTTTGAGTTGGGTTTCTTTGAAGTTTGCATTCACCCAAATCTGATCTAGAGGGATCACGCTTAATAAAGGTTGACCCGCTTCTACATGCATGCCCACTTGGATCTTACGCTGGGCAACTAATCCTTCTACAGGAGAGTAGATCTTGCAACGGTACAGCTGAACCCAGGCATCGCGCACCTGATCTGCCGCTTGCTGTACAAGGGGATGGCTCTTGATTGAAGTACCTTGTACTTCAGCTAAAGCTGAGTCGTACAGTAATTCGCTCCATTTTAGGGAATAGAATCCAGCCTTCAGAGCTGCCACAGCATGTTCAAAATCTTCTAAAGACACTCCTCCGGCTTCCAGTACACCTGCGCGGTGTTCGTAGTCTTGTGCCACTTTGATGAATTCCGCTTTTTTAATTTCGATATCAGCCTGGTAGGCGAACACTTGATAAAATAATTGGCAGACCTGTCGTACGGTCTGACCTAGATTTTCTCTAGCTTTTGCAAGAGATATTTTTGCATCTGTTTCATCGAGCTCTATGATGAGTTGACTTTGGTGCACTAAAAACGTGTCATCCGTGTGAATTGCTGTAATAAAACCCGGTCTTAAAGGAGTGATGTAGACTTGATTTCCCTCGACATAGGCATCATCGGTATAGGCGATAAAGCGCCAGTAGAGCAACCAGATTAAGAAGGCAACCAGTAGCAAGATAAGGGCGACCGACCAGTAGATGGTAACTCTTCTTCTCAGCTTCATTCAGCCCTCAAAGGAACATAGGGGGAATTGTAACCGCCGCCTAATGCTTTAATGAGTTTGATGGTAGCTAAGTACTGACTATAGACTAAATTAACTTGTTCTAGTTCTTTATAGATCAATGCTTCTCGGTAATTGTAATTGTCCAGTAGATTATCGAGGCCCGATTGTTGCCGCAGAGCTGTCAGGTCATAGCGCTCTTGAGCATCGTTGACAATCTGTCGCTGTTTTTCTTGCTGATCGTAAACCGATTGCACGAGAACTAAGGTATCAGCAACTTCTTGAGCACTGCGCAAGATCAGTTCGTTGTAGGTATAGACGGCATCGTCGAACAAGGCTTTTTTTGCTTTGATGTTGGCACGGATAGCGCCCGCAGTGAAAATGGGTAGATGAATGGCAGGCATCAACCCTGCAGTTCGACTACTCGAGTGAAAGAGAAGTGAATATAAGGTGCTTTCAACGCCAGCGAATGCCGCGAGGTTGATGCTGGGGAAAAAGTCAGCTTTTGCTGCTCCTACTTCATGAGCGAGTGCTTCCACGCGCCAAATTTGGGCCATTAAATCGGGGCGTCGCGCTAAAAGATCGAGAGACAAATTACACGGCAACGATAGACTTTTCAAAGGTTTG
Source organism: Chlamydiota bacterium (assembly GCA_013286595.1). Lineage (GTDB taxonomy): Bacteria > Chlamydiota > Chlamydiia > Chlamydiales > Rhabdochlamydiaceae > JABDFI01. Next base: position 42,469 of record JABDFI010000003.1, read on the forward strand.
ATGAGGGAAGGGTCGAGCTCAATAGGGCTATCAGGACCTTTTCCTAGAAGAGCATTCATTAGATGCTTATCAACAGCTATCTCCTCTTGAATACCAATTAATAGCTTCTCAGCTTCCAACCATTGTTCTCGTGAAAGCAAGGGGGGCAGTTTCGAGGCAAGGGCTTGTGAGGCCAGTAACGTGTCTAGTTGATAGAGATCATAGCGCAATTGAACTAGTTGTTCATACAATTGCTCTCGAATGAGATTCGTTTTAAGAGCGAAATAGGCTTGAGCTACAGAGGTGGTGATGATGAGGCCTACCTGCGCTGCCTCTGCCTCTTGAGTTTTTGCCTGTCCTAGCGCTGCTTGATACAAGTTATAATTCTTACCCCAAAAATCAAATTCGTAGGTGAAAGACAGGGTTAAATCGATCAAATTGGGATTGATGGGAACCGTGGGATTCAATGCTCTGTAAAGTCCATTGTGGCTTAAGTATTCCCAGGTCTCATTGGCATCGAAAAAAATCAAGGGGAAGAGGCGGGCTTTATTGATAGTGGCAAGCTGTTTAGCATAATCAATGCGCCGTTCAATCCCTTGCAAGGAGGGGTTCTGCTGGAGAGCTTCAGCGATGAGTGCGTTGAGATCGTGAGCTTCGAAGATTTCCCACCAGTTTGTTTCTGGCCATTCTCCTTCTACAAAGAGAGAGCTTTTGAAGCTGTTGTTAGCGCTTGTCTCCAGGGAAGGAGGGCAGAGGAGATTTTCGGTTTGCTGATCATGGGGTAAAGACACGCAACTTGATAATAGAATTAATCCCCATGCAATCCATTTATTATTATAAATAGAAGTTCGTGGATAATTCATGTATCTTACTCATTCAGTATAATTATCTTGTTAGATTAACTGAATTGAGTTGTCAAGATAATTAGACCTCTTTCCTTGCCCGAAAAATTTAATTGGGCAAGGGCACGGGCAGGGGCACGGGCAAGGAAATGAATAATACAAGAAGGTCTTTCGACCTTCTTGCAAGGTGAGGATTATGAAGATGTTGTTAGATCTTCTAAAAACTTAGGGAGGACAAAGGAGGCGTTGTGGATTTTCGGTGTGTAATACTTCAAATCTCCGATCATAGTAGCTTCCATTCTTTCTTTGAGCGTAGCTACATCAATCTCACGTGCATGAGGATTATTTGTCGCCCAACCAAAGCTCATGAATCCACCTACATAAGTAGGGACGGGAGCTAAGTAGAAGTTGGCATCTGCGAATAGATTGCTTAAATGACCATGTGTTTCTACCATCTCGTCTGTCTGCATGAAAGGAACACCACACTGATTGACGAAGATTCCGTCTGAATTGAGGATGTTTTTAATGCGGCTAAAGTACTCTGGAGTGAATAGTACAGTACCAGGACCAATCGGATCAGTAGAGTCACAAATGATGACATCAAAGGTTTCATCTGTTGTTCCTGCATACTCAAAGGCATCTTGGATCACGACGCGTAAGCGTGGATCATCGTAAGAGCCATTAGAATGCTTGGGGAAATAGTGTTTGCACAGGTCGATCACGCGGGCGTCGATTTCAACGAGAACGATCTCTTCTACATTACTATGCTTGACAACTTCACGCAGTGTTCCACCATCGCCACCGCCTACAATTAACACTTTTTTGGCGTTGCCGTGTGCAAGGATGGGTACGTGAGTGATCATTTCGTGGTAGACGAATTCATCTTTTTCTGTGGTTTGGATCACACCGTCTAGGGCAAGAACTTTTCCAAAGGCTTGATTTTCAAAAATGACCATATGTTGCACGTCATTTTTCTCTTCAAATAGGACCTTCGACATTTCAAAGGATTGTCCCCAATGTGGGTAAAGACTTTCTGTGTATACTTCTTTAGCGAAGGATAAACAGGGAATGGCGCATGCCAATGCAAGTGCAAGGATAGGTTTTTTTACTTTCATTCTCTAATCTCCTACTGTAAAACACCGACAACCCGGTAAGGCTGACATTTTTAACAAATCGACGCATAAAAATAAAGACAATTTAAAGATTTATTTAAGTGCTGAATTGTCTAATCGACTGAACATGAGCGTTTTTATGGAAAAAGCACGCCTCATTTTTATGAAAAAAATGTAGCGTGCCTATGAAGAATTATGGCCCATCCAAAAAATGAGGAGTTAATAAATGTTTGACTTATTTACGGCGATACGGCGCACTCTCTAGCGGATGATTTCTATTTCTCCTTGATTGGCATTGCCAGTAGGTCCGAGTACTTCTGGGTAACGGTTCAGGTAGTCAAAGTAGGAGTCTAGAGAGGACGCAGCATAACTTAAGGTAGTGCATGTGATGAACAAGAGATGAAACAATCGCATGAATTTATAATAGTTGTAGTTAGTGAAGGAGTTGATCGGTAGCTGTTGCTAATGCTTGTGCTATGGCAGGGTCATTCGATGAATGACCACCATCGTCGATCATCCATAATAAGCTGTTGTTCCAGGTGCGATGTAGTGAGAAGGCCATATCAGGAAGACAGATGGCGTCCCATCGCCCATGGACGATGATGCTGGGTAAATGAGAGATTCTATCCATCCTCGAAAGAATCTGATTGGGCTCTATAAAAAAATCGTGTTTACAGTAGTGAAAGAAGGCTTTGCTTGTGCTGAAAGCTATGGAGTCGTTACGTTGAATTGCTTCGATCATTTCTGGTTGAGGAAGATGGGTAGCGCAAATCGTATCGTAGAGCATGAATTCTCGCATGGCTTGCCTTTGGATCTCGGGATTCGAGTCAAAAATTCTTCGATAATAAGCCTCAAAGAGATCTCTTCTTTCCTCTTCAGGAATAGCTTGGACAAGGCGCTCATAAGCTTCGGGGAAAATTTTCCCCATCCCCTGGAAAAGATGAAGATAGTCTGCTCGTCTTGCCAAAAAGATCCCGCGTAGGATGAACCCCAAACATCTTTCAGGGAATTCTTGTCCATACAGTAGAGCTAAAGTTGATCCCCAAGAACCACCAAACACAAACCATCTGTCGATGTGAAGATGTTTTCTTAACGTTTCTATGTCTTGAATCGAGTGCTGGGTAGAATTCTCTTCCATGCAGCCAAGAGGCTGAGAGCGCATCGCCCCTCTTTGATCGAACATGACCACATTCCAACGTTCAGGATCAAAAAACCGGGAGATGCTGTCAGTACAGCCATAACCGGGACCTCCATGCAAGACGATCACAGGCATTCCTTGCGGGTTGCCGTAAAGAGCATAATGTAGAGTGTGAAGAGAGGAAACCTTTAGGGTGCCTTCTTCTCTGGACTGACTGACAGGGTAAAGAGGATGTTCCACATGCATCGCGATATCCATTGTGATTTATAGATGCTAGGGCCTATTCTAACGTTACCTAGTTGTAAAATACAATAATAAGTTATACAAAGGCTAATTGCCTTGATATAAAAGGAATATGCCCTTATGAAACAGAAATCTCCCACACGCATTGAAAGCGATAGCATGGGAAACATGGAAGTGCCTCAAGATCGCTACTGGGGTGCTCAAACGGCGCGTTCGTTGGTTCATTTCACCATAGCTCCAGATACCATGCCTCCTAGTGTGATACGGGCATTTGGGATCATCAAAAAATCTGCAGCGCAAGTGAACAAGGACCTGGGAAAATTATCTGGCGAAAAAGCCGATTTCATCATTCAAGCTGCGGAAGAGGTGATTGCCGGAAAATTAGACGACCATTTCCCTTTGAGAATTTGGCAAACCGGTAGTGGCACACAGACAAACATGAATGCCAATGAGGTCATTGCTAATCGCGCCATTGAACAGGCAGGGGGGGTGATTGGCAGTAAGAAGCCCATCCATCCCAATGACGATGTCAACATGTCGCAATCTTCTAACGACACTTTCCCTACGGCGATGCACATCGCAGCTGCTGAGCAGATAACTCATCGCTTACTTCCAGCTCTTGACTACATGCGCAATGGACTTGCTAAAAAGATGCAGGAATTTGAGAATGTCATCAAAATTGGACGCACCCATCTCATGGATGCTGTTCCTCTTTCCTTAGGACAGGAAATCTCGGGGTATGTCCAACAACTCGATGAGGATAAAGAAAGGATACAACAAGCTTTACCCAAACTCTATGCTCTTGCACTTGGTGGGACGGCTGTGGGGACGGGCTTGAACACACATCCCGCCTTTGCTGAAAAAGCTGCTGCCGCCATTGCAAAGAATACAGGCCTACCTTTTGTGTCTGCACCCAATAAATTTGCAGTGATTGCAGCCCATGATGCTTTGGTGTTTGCTAGCGGAGCGTTAAAGACACTGGCCGTATCGCTGATGAAAATTGCAAGCGATTTTGCCTGGATGGGCTCTGGACCCAGATGCGGACTTTCAGAGTTATTGCTACCAGAAAATGAACCTGGATCTTCGATCATGCCCGGTAAAGTGAATCCGACGCAATGTGAAGCAATGGCGATGGCTTGCGTGCAAGTGATGAGCAACGATGTGGCCATTACTATTGCAGGATCTCAAGGGAATTTTGAACTGAACGTCTTTAAGCCGTTGATCATTTTTAATCTCATCAACTCGATACAATTAATCGCTGGATCTTGTGAACATTTCACCAAGTTCTTAGTAGAAGGCCTTCAGCCCAATCATAAGAAATTAGCTCAGTATGTCAGCCATTCGTTGATGTTGGTCACTGCTCTTGCCCCTAAAATTGGCTATGACAATGCGGCTAAAGTGGCGCATTTAGCCTTGGAAGAAGAGATTTCTCTTAAGCAAGCCTGTGTTCAATTGGGATTGCTCAAAGCTGAGGAGTTTGATCAGCTCGTTCAACCGCAGAAAATGATTAAGCCTTGAGGCAATTGCAAAACTCCCCGCCACAGCAAAATCGCCCTTTTGAGCCATTTTGCTACCCGAGTCCTACTCGCTTGGAGTATGTGCTCGGGGATGGGGCTACGGCCGCTTAAGCGGCTGGCAAACCGACTCAAAATCATCGATTTTTCCGGGTCGGAGAGTTTTGCAATTGCCTCTTCTTAGTTTTATTTAAGAGGGGATAATTCTTTAGCTCTTTGATAGGCCGCGATGAACGTGTTCATGATGCCAGACCGTACGCCTTCACTTTCCATTACTTGAGTCCCTGCAATGGTCATTCCTGCAGGAGATGAGACTTGCCATCTAAGTTCTCCTGGATGTTTTTTTGTATGCTCGAGCATCTGCAAGGCTCCTTGCATCGTTTGCATGACAATTTTCATCGCTTCACCACTGGTAAAGCCCATGATAATGCCAGCATCTACCATGGCTTCGATCATCATCAAAATGAATGCAGGCCCTGACCCTGCTAAGGAAGAGATCGCATCCATCTTTTCTTCAGGAAGCCAAATGACAAGGCCCAAGGGTGAAAGTAATTGGGTGATTTGCTCTTTGACATCGGTGGGAAGCGAAGGATGTTCTGCTAGTCCCATTACTCCCTGACCGTATTCTACAGCGAGATTGGGCATCATCCGCAGGATGAGTTGTTTGTCCCCAAATACTTGATTCAGTTGACTTAAAGAAACGCCTGCCAACACGCTTATCAGAATGTGCTGGGATTTTAAATGGGGCTTAAGTTGTTCAGCTGAACGTTGAAGATCTTTTGGTTTGACGATTAAAAAAATGAGTTCAGAATTGGCTGTCACTTCTTGAGGGTCTTGGCAAGAGCGGATTTCCGGATATTCTTTCAAAAAGCTCATGGGAGGGTAGTGATCATAGACGGATAAATGATGAGAAGAGAGTAGGCGTTTTGCCATGCTTCTTCCCATATTGCCACAACCAATAATTCCGATTTTCATGCGTGTATCCTATGCGGTACAAATTAGTCTCAGATGTCTATATAACATGTAAAACCTTTAAATCGTATTGATTAATATTGATCTGTTTGCCATGTTGAAAAATCGACGCTTGGACCCCATTCGTGTTCGATCGATAAGGTAATAACCTAACTTGCCCCCTATCCTCCCTTAGACGCGTAAGCGAGACAGGTAAGATGCAAGATTCGTGAGGAAGCCAAGGTAGTTCACCTTGGCGACGAACGAAGCGCAGCAGATTGCCTGTCGCAGCTCGCGGATAAAGGAGGATAGGGGGCAAGTTGGGTTAATAGTATTCCATGTTAAGAGGACACCGTGCAAGAACAGCAACCAAAGGGATTGCGCTATCTTATTCTCGCTCAAATCTGGGAGCGATTGGGGTATTATTCCTTGCAAACTATCCTCATTCTTTTTCTCACTAAGGCGCTTCTTTTATCTGAAAAAAATGCCTACTTAATCCATGGGACTTTTACTTCCATGCTTTTCCTTGCAGCCATGATAGGTAGTTATTATGCAGAACGCTATCTGGGGTTCTTCAGAGCGGTGATGGTGGGGGGAGCTTTTCTTCTCCTGGGTTATCTCATGTTAGCGTGGTCTTCTCTTACATGGATGGGACTGAGCTTGGTGATCGTCGGCAATGGTCTTTTTACTCCTAGCTTGTTGCACTCGATCAAGGAATTGTTTAAGCCTGATGATCAGCGTTGTGTAAGAGCTTTTTCATTTCTCTCGATGGGAATGTGCATCGGAGCTATGATCCCACCTTTGTTTTTAGGATGGATTATCAAGGTATATGGATGGGAAGCTGGCTTTTTAAGCGCGGCTTTAGCTGTTTTCATCAGCTTGGTCATCGTTTTCAGTCGACGTCATTTCTATAGAAGGTTGAGTTCTATTCCTTTAGCAAAAGTCATGAATATCCGTTTGTTGGCGGGGTTAGTCACATCTTGTGGTGTCTTTTATTTTTTGTTTCAGTTTCCGCGAGAAACCAATTGGTTGATCTCATGTGTTATCTTTCCCGCGCTGTTGGGCTGGGTATTTTTTTTGCTAAAAAAAAGTCGGGGATTACAAGTCAACACTGTGGGTAGTTTGTTGCTTCTCCTTGTTTCAATTGGTTATTGGACAGTTCAAAGTCAAACGTGGACTTCATTAATTCTTTATGCTGATAAAAACATATCCAAGCACTGGATGGGGATCACGCTAGATGCTGAATGGACCCGGTTCTTTTATCCTTTATTTTTATTTTTTTTGATCCCTTTGTTTATCCGTATAGGAGGAGTCGTTGAGAAGAAAGGGCTTTCTTTTATGATGAAAGGATTGTCCTTAAGCGTTTTATGTCTTTCTTTTGGGTTTTATGTGCTGGGGATGGGAGGAGTCTTTTTTAGCGATCATGGAGAGGTGTCAGCGTGGTGGTTAATCGCTAGCTATTTCATTCAAGCCCTAGGAGAATTATGCTTAATCCCGATCGCATTGTCTTTCTTCTCAGGAGTATTACCTCAGCATGTAAGGGGTATGATGTTAACAGCGTGGTTTATTGCTCGAGCAGTTGCTTTTTCTTTAGGAGCAGAGCTTGCCACTTTAACGGCAGTTCCTTTGGATGCTACCCTTATAGAAAGTTTGCAAGTCTACAATTCAGCATTCATCCTCTACGGTACAATAGCCTTAGGACTTTCAATTGCTAGTTTTGTCTTCCTACCAACTTATAAAAGGTTTAAAGAGTGGGATGTTTCCCAATCTTCCTGATGTTTCCCAAATATCCCCTTAAAAGGAACGATGTATTTTTGCATGCCACTCGGCAGGAGATCTGTATTATCTAGAAGATCGTTCATCATGTTTTTTAGATTTTCCTTGATGAAGACGGATTTTAGCATTTGGCCCAGTACGGAGTTCATGATCTGATCCATAGGTAATCCCCCTTCACTACTAATGTTGGTCAATTCAATCCGACTGATTGTAGGAAGACGTTTTGTACTTCCTCCTTCTTTGAGATAAACGACGTCAACACTAATATTGGTTAAGACCAACTTTTTAATGAGAATTGTTCGGTTAGAGGATCCTCTTTTACCCGTATTTTTTTGATCTTCCAGTGTTGTGTTTTGTAGATTTTGCATGATTCTTGTCCAGTTCCCTTTCGTGCCTGATGCGGAATCAAATTCTAAATCCAAATAGACGTCGTTTAAATTGATCTCATCGATGACGACATCTTGTTTGAGGTACTGGGTAAAAGGAGCCAAGACATTCATTGTTTTGCACTTAAATGCTAAGGATTGCTGTGTTCCAGGAGGGTTGCCTATTTCGATTTTATTGACGGTTATTTCCCCCCAACCTAGTCCCATGCTGCCAATTCCCACGTAGACCTTCATCTTTTTGGCAAGGTTGTTAGCTACGATATCTGGAACGCGTGACCAACCGATGAAGGCAACGATAACAGCAGCTATGATGATGACGATCAATAAACCTGCCAGAGAAGAAAGAAAGGTTTTCATAGGTTGATCCTCCGTTTATTTTCAAAATAATATAAAATACTGTTCGTATCAATATAAAATAAAAGAGGCACTCAAATTGAGTGCCTCTTTTATTGTTGGAATTAATTGATTTGGTTTAATAATCAGCACCAGACATTGCAGGTGAGCTTGGCTTCTCAGCTGTAGCTTCATCTGTAATGATCGCTTCCGTTGTGAGAAGTAAAGCAGCAATTGAGGCTGCGAGTTCAATGCTAAGGCGAGTTACCTTCGTTGGGTCAAGGATGCCCAAGGATAGCATATTGCCAAACTGATCATTGTATGCATCCCATCCTTCATAAGTGCTCATGGAAGCTACTTTTTGAACGATAATCGATCCCTCTTTGCCAGAGTTCTCCGCGATTTGACGCAGTGGAGACGTGATGGCTTTGATGATGATTTCTACGCCCACTCTGACGTCGCCTTTAAGCGATGCTGCCAGTTTTTCTAATAAAGGAATGCAGCGGATAAAAGCTACGCCACCGCCAGGAAGAATACCCTCTTCAACAGCAGCTTTAGTTGCATGTACAGCATCATCTACGCGGTCTTTTTTCTCTTTCATTTCAATTTCTGTAGCCGCACCTACGCGAATGATTCCCACTCCGCCAGCAAGCTTAGCGAGGCGTTCTTGTAGTTTTTCGCGATCGTAGTCCGATGTGGCGTCTTGGATCTGCCGTTTTAGGAGGGCAATTCTATCTGCAATCTCTTGCTTTTTGCCAGCTCCTTCGACAAGAGTGGTGTCTTCTTTGCCGATTACAGCTTTCTTAACGCGTCCAAGCATGTCAACTGTGACATTTTCTAATTTAATGCCCAGCTCTTCGCTGATGAGTTGGCCGCCAATTAAGATAGCGATATCTTGCAAGATCGCTTTGCGACGGTCTCCAAAACCTGGAGCCTTTACAGCGCACACTTTGAGGCCAGCTCGGATGCGGTTAACAACGAGAGTAGCTAGAGCTTCTCCTTCGATATCTTCAGCTAAGATAAGAAGGGGACGCCCTGTTTCAGCCACAGCTTGTAAAATGGGTAAGAACTCTTTAACAGCCGCAATTTTTTTCTCGTAGATGAGAACGAACGCATCTTCCATGACGCATTCTTGTGCTTCTGTATTAGTCATGAAGTAAGCAGAGACGTAACCTCGATCAAAGTTCATCCCTTCAACGACATCCAGAGTTGTCTCAAAGCCTTTTGCTTCTTCTACGGTGATCGTACCGTCTTTACCCACTCTTTCCATAGCTTTAGAGATGATATCGCCAATTTCAGTGTCACCATTAGCAGAAATAGTAGCTACTTGAGCGATCTCTTTTCGATCTTGGATAGGCTTGCTGAGTTGTTTCAATTGAGAGGTGATCTCTTTGACAGCAAGCTCGATTCCTTTTTTAATTTCCATCGGGTTAGCGCCAGCAGTGACGTTGCGCAAACCTTCAGTGTAAATAGCTTCGGCTAAGACCGTTGCTGTTGTGGTTCCATCGCCTGCTTTGTCAGCAGTTTTATTGGCGACCTCTTTAACCATCTGGGCGCCCATGTTTTCGTGCTTATCTTCCAGCTCGATCTCTTTAGCAACAGTAACGCCGTCTTTAGTGATATGGGGAGAGCCGTAGGACTTGTCAATGACGACGTTGCGACCTTTAGGGCCGAGTGTCACTTTAACAGCAGAGGCGAGAGTGCGTACACCCTTTAAAATCTTCTGCCTTGCTTCTTCTTTAAACTTGATATTCTTAGGTGCCATAAATAGGGATACTCCTTAAAGATTAATTGACAATTGCAATGATATCATCAGCTCTCAAGATGACGAATTCATCATCTTCGATCGTCACATCTTGACCTGCGTATTTATCCATCAAAATCATATCGCCGATTTTGACTGGGATAGGGATGAGTTTACCATCAGATGTAGTCGTGCCTGTGCCAATTGCAATCACTTTAGCTGTTTCTTGTTTCTTTTTTGCTGTATCCGGAAGGATAATGCCGCCTTTTAACGTCTGTTCTTGTTCTAAGCGTTGAACAAGAACACGGTTTCCAAGGGGCTTGAGAGTGAGTTTTTTTGTGGTTTCTTGTACCATGGGTTTTTCCTCCTCATTAAGGTGGTTAACATTTTATCGCTCTCATTGTAGAAGTAGCCAGATTTTTTTGACAACAAAAATTAGCAGTAAATGAGTTAAATTGCTAAATTGTTGTAAAATATATTTTTAATTAGGTGTTTAGAGTTGAGTTCTGTATAGTTATTTTTGGCAAATTGTATCGGAGGTTTTATGGCTATTTCGCAAAGTATCCCACAAAGTGATCGGATAAAAGATCGATCGCAAACGCCTAAACAGTGGTGTTGGGATGTCGACGCGATGTACTCTTCATGGGAACTCTGGGAGCAGGAATTCAAATCGGTTGGAAACGAGTCGCAAAGTCCTCGTTGGCCCCAGATTGAAGAGCTGCGCAAGAAATGGAGCCAAACTCCTGAAACTTTCAAACAATTGATTGAATTCTGCTTATCCTTAGAAAGAAACTTATCAAAGCTATATACCTATGCTCATTTGCGCCATGACGAGGATGTGGCTAGCGAGATCCCCAAGCAAGCTTATTCAAGAATCACATCTTTACTTCATGATTTTTCCCAAGAAACTTCCTGGATCCAGCCTGCAGTGCTCGACTTGCCCGATGAGCAGATGGCGCAATTTTTGAAATCCCCAGTCTTGAAGGATTACGTCTTTCACATTGAAAAGACCTTGAGGATGAAAGCGCATACATTGCCAGAAGCTGAAGAAGAGTTGATGGCTCGCGCTGGGAAGGCCTTGCAAACGGCAAGTCAAGCATTCAGCGCTTTTAATAATGCCGATCTTAAATTTTCTCCTGTCATCGACGGCAAGGGCAATGAACGGGAAATGACACATGGTAAGTATCTTTTATACCTAAGAGATAACGATCGCGTGCTGCGAGAGGGAGCTTTTAAGTCGATGCACCGCTCGTTTTTAGCTTTTGAAAATACGATCTGTGAACTGTTGAATGGACAAATTCAATCCCATCTCTTTGATGCCAAAGCGCGTAAATTCAATTCTTGCTTAGAAGCTGCACTATTCCCCAATCAAGTCGACTTAAAAGTGTATAAAGCGCTCATCGAAGCTGTGCGCTCTCAACTCCCTGCGGTTCATCGCTATATTAGCTTGAGAAAAAAAGCTTTGCAACTCGATCGAGTTCATGCCTACGATTTACATCTTTCTTTGGTCAAGCAAGTAGAGATGGGAATGCCTTACGATGAAGCTGTCGAAGCGATTATTGCTTCTTTAGAACCTATGGGTGACGCTTACCGAGAAGTGCTGAAAAAAGGACTGACAGATGATCGCTGGGTGGATCGCTATGAAAATGAGCGCAAGAGATCAGGAGCGTACTCAAGCGGATGTTATGATAGCATGCCCTATATTTTAATGAATTATCAGGGCATCTTAAATGATGTGATGACCTTGACGCACGAAGCGGGACATAGCATGCATTCCTACTTAAGCCGTCAAGGACAACCCTTTCATTATTCTCAGTACTCGATTTTTGTGGCAGAGGTCGCCTCTACATTTCATGAAGAGCTCTTATCGCGCTACTTGCTTTCCCAAGCTAAAACGAATGAAGAAAAGGCTTATCTGATCAACCAAAAAATCGATGATATGCGTGGGACATTGGTAAGGCAAACTCTCTTTGCAGAATTCGAACTCAAATTGCATACATTTGCAGAGCAAGGAATACCTATTACCCCAGCTCTTCTCAATCAGGAGTATCGTCAACTCAACGCCGAGTATTACGGCCCTGATTTTTATTTAGATGAGGAGCTTGACATCGAGTGGGCGCGCATTCCTCATTTTTATTACAATTTTTATGTGTACCAGTATGCAACGGGAATTAGCGCTGCCCACGCTTTAGTAGAGAAAGTTCTCCGTGAAGGACCAGCAGCTCGCGATGATTACATGGCTTTTTTGTCTGCAGGATCAAGCCGTTATCCTTTAGATGTTCTTAAAGGTGCAGGTGTGGATATGCGTTCATCAGAACCCGTGGTGTCTGCCATGAAGCGCTTTGGAGAGTTGGTCAATACCTTAGAAGATCTCTTGCTTAAAAAATCATGAGGCAATTGCCTCATCAAAAAAAAATATTGCTTGAAATGGAAAGGAACAGTATACCGAACATGATTCAAATGGGTTTTTTTTGATAGAGTACATATCCCATTGGATAATTGGGAAACGGCACATTCATGGATAAGCGCTACAAAGATTCTTTCGTCGTCATGAATGAAAAAGGGTTACATACACGCCCTTCTACAGAGCTTGTTAAATGTGCAACCTCGTTCAAAGCGCAGGTCACGCTGCGCTATCAAAATTGCACTGTCAATGCTAAATCTCTTCTGGGAATTCTGATGCTAGCAGCAACTCGTGGCGCTAAGATTTCCGTGGAAGCAGTGGGGGAAGATGCTGAGGTCGCCGTGCGATCGATCTTAAATCTGGCTCGTAACAAATTTAACATTAAATATTAGTTTTAATCTTCTTGCACAGCTACTGCTTTTTCTAGGATTTCCTTGCGACAGTAAACGGGGATGTTGCTCATCAGAGCGATGATCAGACTGTCACTCGGCCTTGTATCAATTTCGACAATCATTTTTTGCTCGCCGACTTGTTGCTCAAGATAAAGACGGGCAAAATAGATCGTATCTTCAATGTTATTGATCACGACTTGGAGGGGCTTAATATCAAATCCTGCGAAAATGGAGTGTAGAAGTTGATGGGTGAGGGGACGGGTTCTTTTTTCTTCTGTCAAGTAGGATTGAATGTTTTGTCCCACTTGAGGATCGGTATAGATGGCAAATCGCTTTTGATCTGTGCCTAAAATGATCACCGTATAGGTAGGTGATTGCATGATCTTGTTAAATGTAACTGGAATAAGCTCCGCTACCATCGTCTCTTTCCTTTTTCACCATATTAAGGGCGGATGACAATTTGTCCATCGAAAAAGCCGATGATGATTCTTCCAGCTAAATTCAGGAACAAACCTGTATCGACAACCCCTGGTAACTGGAGTAAAGTGAGGTGGGTCTGTTCTGGCGAGGAGATAGTATGTTTAAAAGGGATATCGATAAGATAATTTCCATTATCCGTGATGAATTTCGAACCATCTTGTGCTAAACGGAATACACCTTCATAACCAGCTTTTTTGATGCTGTGCCATGTGGAGAGGGGAGCAAAAGGGAGAATTTCAACAGGTAATTTGCAATTTCCCAATTCAGAGACAAGTTTAGATTCGTCCACGATAACAATCATTTCACGGCTCATGCTCGCTACAATCTTTTCTCTTACATGAGCTCCGCCACCACCTTTGATCATCCTCTTTTTAGAATCGATTTGATCAGCGCCATCTACTGTAACATCTAAAAAAGAGACAGTATCGATGTCTAAAAGAGGAAGGTGTCCATCCTGAGCTTGACGAAGAGAGTTTTCAGAGCTCGCGATGACTTGCACGTTCAATCCCTCTTGATGTCTCTGAATGAGCCTTTCAATAAAAAAGTGTGCGGTTGATCCTGTTCCCAAACCAACTAGCATCCCATCTTCGATTAAATCAGCGGCGCGGTAGCCAACTGTTTTTTTTATTAACTCTCTGGACATATGAAAAAAAGGAAGGTAAAATAAACCGATAAATCGCATCATATCAGTGGACTATGATTACATTACAAGTACTTTCTCAGCATCTAGAAGATCTCTTGACTCCCTCGAATTTTAACGATTACTGTCCCAATGGAGTGCAAGTCGAAGGAAAGAAAGAGATACGCTCTTTAGCTTTTGCCGTTTCCGCTTCTCAAGCTGCCATCGAGCAAGCAGTTGCCAAGAAGGCTGATGCCTTGATTGCGCACCACGGCATGTTCTGGCAAAAAGATCCTTATCCTATCGTCGGCATCAAAAAAAATAAGCTAGATTTATTGCTTAAACATCAGATGAGTTTATTAGCTTATCATTTACCGCTTGATGCGCATCAAGAAGTCGGTAACAATTGGAAGGCTGCACGGGATCTTCATATGAAAGATCTCAAGCCCTTTTTTCCTCTAGATAAAGGATGGTTGGGCGTTAAAGGAGCGGTTCCCTCCTTGCCTGTGGAGGATTTTAAACGTCAATTGGAAGCTTATTATGGTCATCCTGCTCATTGCGCCTTAGGGGGACCTGAAAAAATCCATTCTGCAGCTATCATTTCTGGTGGAGCGCATCGCTCCATTGATCGCGCTATTCAAGAGGGCGTTGATTGTTTCATCACAGGAAGCTTTGATGAACCTATTTGGGATATTGCACATGAACAGAAGATCCATTTTTTTGCGCTTGGACATTATGCCACAGAACGAGTAGGTGTATTAGCTTTGATGAAGCATCTCCAACAACAATTCAACCTATCTTGTTCATTTATTGAACTACCCAACCCTTTCTGAAAGGAGCTTTTATGACAATGTCCTCACTAAATGGAAAGGTAGCTCTTATTACAGGAGCAGGACAAGGTTTGGGCGCTTATTATGCACAAGTTCTCGCTAGGAATGGAGCTTCTGTAGTGCTTAGTGGGCGCTCAATAGAGAAATTAAACAAGGTTGCTGAAAGAATCAACAACAATGGAGGAAAGGCATTTCCCTTCCTATTGGACGTGGCCGATTGTAATGGCTTTGACGGAAAAATTGAAGAAATCATTCAAAAGGTTGGGCCAGTAGACATACTGGTTAATAATGCTGCTGTTTCAGAAGACAAAAACATTTTCGATATTTCTCAGCATGATTGGGATCTTCACATGGATACCAATCTGAGAGGCTTATTTTTCTTGTCACAATCAGTGGCTAAACACATGAAGACTCGGCCACAAGGTGGGAACATTATTAATATTGCTGCAATTAACGGTGATCACATTCGGAAAAATTGCATTCCATTTAGCGTTTCTAAAGCGGGCGTTATCCATTTAACAAAAGCGATGGCGTACGAATTGATCGAACATAAAATTAGAGTGAATGCGATCTCTTTGGGTCTATTTGCTTCTGAATCTGTCAGTCAATGGTTGCAGAATGATCCAAAAGCACAAGATTACGTTGATAGGATCCCAATAAAAAGAGCAGGACAATTGTCAGATATAGAAGGCCCTCTTTTATTACTTGCATCAGAAGCTTCCAGTTACATGGTTGGTACAATTTTGAAGGTCGACGGAGGCTTTTCTATAGACGTTTTTATGAATATCGATATTTGAGTAGGAGTTATTCTCCTTAACGGGAAATCAACGCAGGGAAAATTGAAAATTTTTATATCCCTGCACCCATGTGTCCATACTTTTACCCATAATTTTTGATGATTTTTTACCACCCGCTTCGCTAGAGAGCACAGAGAGCGGCTTCGCCGTCACAAAAGACCCAGTTCACCAAGACGGCGAAGCCGCTCTCTGTGCTCTCTAGCGAAGCGGGTGGTAAAAAATAAAGCAAACTCTCACAGATGAGTTCATGTATTTATTAGCATAACTTCAACGGCAAGAAGCTCTGGCGCGCAGCGCCAGGGCTTTTTGAGAAGTTGTAGTCGCCGTCCTTCCTCCAGAAGAGAGAACAAAAAAACGGTGAGGCAAACAACTTTAATCTACCATATCCAGATCGCAGAGATTGCCTCATACGTTGTCATCATACCCAGTTATGCACTGGCGGGAGATACGTTATAACAATCTCCACCAGATCCTTTGGAAGCTGTTCGTCTAAAGCATTCCTAGGTACAATGTGTCGAGCAGCCAATGGATATTCAGCTACTGATTCCATAGCTTTGGATTTATCTCTATCTCCCAATCCAAAGCATCCATCAATTCGCCCTTCCTTCACATATATGGCCGTTGCCAAAGGGCTTACTTGAGGAATGAATACAGAGGTAAATGATTTTATGGGTTTGACAGAAGAATAAACGATTAAGTGAGGTGATGAGCCATCGGGTCTTGCTAGATGCGCAAAAGGAACCTCTTCAATAATACCATCTTTGCGAATGATGTGTATTATTCGTTCCTGTGGTTCTACATAGACTCTCTTCGAGTTGTATGGGAGATTCTTATCGAATTCTTTAGAGGCCAGTAATTGATCCCAGCCAGAACATTCAAAAATTGGCTTAATTAAAGCTGTAATTGAAGCCACCGGAGCTTTTGGACTGCTAGTTTTCGGCTCAATTGAAGTTACCGGAGCTTTTGGACTGCCCGCTTCCGCAACATAATTCTCAATGAGTTGAGGTTGTTCACTATAATAGAGAGCGGACCATTCAGCGGACGCTCCTGTTTTTGGGACCATAGACATAATTTACCTTCCTTAAATTGTTTACAATGATTAAATAATTGCAAATTTTTTAATAAATATATATTAAAAACATCTACTATATTTTAAATTTTATAGTAATTTATAATTATTTTCAATTTATTTTTTGGAATTTATTAAATAAAATGTTTTAAATAGTGCAGAATTATAATATAACATATTGACCCTCTGACTCTTGTAAAACAGGCCATTTTACGGTATTTTGGGCCTGAAAGGTAATGCCATGGGGTCCACACGTCAAAATTTAATAAGATATGTTGTCTGATTGTAAATTTTATTTACAAAACGTACAAAGCAGAGTTTACGGCTTAATTTTCGTTAGGCTTGGCTTCACTGCTATTTTAATGGGAGCTGCTGTCGATAGCATTCTCATTGAATAAAAATGTTTACGTTCATAGAATGACACAAGGCGCTTTGTGGCGCGATATATATGTGGGGGTCATTTCATGAAACATATTGCTGAAGAAAGTCCTAAAACGCGCAAAGCCAGAGAAAAACTTAAAAAGCAATTTGACGCCTACGATAAGAAAATTACTCCTCAAGCTTTGGAAAAAAAATCGATTGAGATCCATCGTTGGATAGCGCGTCATGCTCATCATCGTGTTGTTCTCAAATCCAAAAGCATCTCTCTATTTGATGAGAATCAAAACACAGCTAATCTTAGCAGTCGTATTAGCCAGCTCGCTGATCAGATTGGTCGCGATGTCACCTCCGAACCCTCACCTGTTCTCATGAATAAGCTGAAAAAACTTGTGTCTAAAAAGTAAACATGTCCCACTGTCCAGCTTGAGATAAATCAAAGTGTGAATTAGAATTCGTCTCCATCATCTCATGGCGGTTTTATGACCAATATCATCGAGTGCCTCAAAGAAAGGGGATTAATCGAGGCAACGACAAGCGACGAGCTGTTAGATCGGGTCAGTCGACCTATCAAGATCTACATTGGGTTTGATCCCTCAGCAGATAGTTTGCATGTGGGTAATCTTGTAGGGATTGTCGTATTGCGCTGGTTTCAACAATTTGGTCATACTCCTTGTGTGATTTTGGGTGGAGCTACTGGAAGAATCGGCGACCCCTCAGGAAAAAGTGTAGAACGTCCTTTGCTTGACCAAGAAACCATCCAGTATAATGTAGGAAGAATCCGGCAACATTTTGAACGGATATTAGACTTCAATCATCCCACTGCCAAACCTCTCATCTTGAACAATGACCAATGGTTTTCTAAATTTTCCCTGGTTGATTTTTTACGCGATATAGGTAAGCATTTCCGTGTCAGCGTGATGCTTGCAAAAGAAAGTGTGAAGTCGCGCTTGCAATCCGAAGAAGGGATTAGTTTTACCGAATTTACTTACCAACTTCTTCAAGCCTATGATTTTTACCATCTTTATACGGAGCATGGAGTTGAACTTGAGGGAGGAGGAAGCGATCAATGGGGCAATATCACAGCGGGTATTGAGCTTGTGCGCAAGATGAATAAGCAGCAGGTATACGGCTTAACTTTTCCCTTATTGACCCGTAGCGATGGTAAAAAATTTGGAAAAACAGAAGATGGAGCTGTTTGGTTAGCTGCAGATCGCTGCTCTCCCTATCAATTTTATCAATATTTTATCCGCGTTGCCGATGCAGATGTCATCAAGCTCATGCGGATGCTCACTTTTATGCCGATGGATGAGATTAAAGAATATGAAAAGAAGATGTCAGATCCTCAGTATGTGGCCAACACAGCTCAAAAAAGACTTGCTGAGGAGTTAACTAGATTGATTCATGGAGAAGATGGTTTAGCAACGGCTCTTAAAGTGACAGATAGCGCAGCTCCAGGGTCAGATTCTATACTTCATCCTGATATGTTGAGAGAAATTGCCAAAGATATGCCGAGTTTTTCTTTAACGCGTCCTGAGGTGATAGGTCAAAAGTACATTGATGTCATGGTGAAAATGGGATTGATTGCCAGCAAAGGAGAAGCTGTAAGGCTCATTTCCAACGGAGGGGCTTATCTAAATAACCAGCGCGTAGATGATCCGCAATTGCGGTTGGTTGAATCGGATCTGATTGGGGAGGAGTTCATCCTATTCGGGGCTGGTAAAAAGAAAAAGATGTTATTGTCGATTCATTAGTCTTTTATACTCTTTCATTTAAAAAATAGTTTTTAATATTTTTTTTCTAATCAAACATTTGGGTGATGTCTTTACTAAGACTTTGCCATTGTCTTACCATATCATATTGATTACAAAGGTGTTAAATTGATAAGAAGGAGTTGGACTTTTTTCATGATTTCATTTAATTTTCAATCAAAGTTAAAGTTTTTTGTAAAAACAACTTGCTTGAAAATCAAGGTGATACAACAATGAGCAAGTAGTTAAAGCATACAGGTATAGGGTGTGCTGTGCGAACCATTCTGTTCAAACAAGGAGTCGAGAGTTTATGGCGACAATCACTAAAAAAAGATTAATCCAGGTGATTTCCCAGCAGCGAGGCGTTCATCCAAATGATGTGCGCAACGTTATTCAATCTTTTTTAGATGCCATGATCGAGACCCTTTCCAAAGGAGACCGGTTAGAATTTCGCGATTTTGGCGTATTTGAAGTGGTCGAAAGAAAGCAAAAAATTGGCCGAAATCCTAAAAATGCTTCCGTTCCGATTGTTATCCCAGCCAGACAAGCGGTAAAATTTACCCCTGGTAAAAAGATGAAAAAATTGATTGAAAAAGAGAAAAAAGCTTCTGGTCGATAAGAACTAAAGATCAATTTTAATTACGAGGGGCTTATTATTATGCTCCTCATTTCTTGATTTAATTGTAAAATTCATGTGTTTTATATTCTTTTTAATTTTATTTCTTTGTAAGTTGTCATTTTTTATCTAAAAATGCATTCTAAGCTTCCGAAAAAGGGCGTTTCTATTTATAATTTTGCTCCAAGGAGGCAGTTGCCTCCAAGAGAGCCTATTCATTTTTTAGGGTGTGAGTGTTCTGTGGCAAAATTGATCTTGATTAGCGCAGTTATACTATTTTCAGCGTTGGGTATCATGGCTTTGTTTAAGAAAAAGCCGGGTGTTGACATCACCACTCAACAGAAACAAAAGGAAGCAGCGGCTTCTCTCAATGAAACAGCTGTCGTTTCCATCCCTAGCAAATCCAATGCCCTGACCTCCTCTCAACAACCTAAGGCTATCTTGTCAAAAACTGTCGATTCCAATGAAAAAGCGCTTCCTCGCCCTTTTTCTATGGCTAAGGATGATTTTCCCACCATTGATAGGATTTTTCAACTGTTCACCTTAGGGCCGACGAAGCTACCCATTGTCGATACGATCCATTATTCAAGTTCTGTTGATTGGCTAAAGGGAAGACCCGCATGGCTTGCTGATTATGCTGCTCATTACAATACTTCGCGTCATTTTATTGCCCGGAGCTTAAATGGTAAGCCCGATTACTTCTCACAGAAGATTTCAGAAGGCTGTAAATTCAACGTATTTAGAAAGGACAAAAAAATTCATTTTTATCTCTTAGTCGATGTTTCTCGTTGTAAAATGGGATTTTATTACGTCGATTTAGACACAAATGAACGCGTACTGCTCAAGACCTATGCAGTAGGGCTTGGAAGACCCAATCCCTCTTCACCTTCGGGCTCTCTCACACCCTTAGGGCGCTATTCTCTGGGTAATCGCGTGGCCATTTATACTCCGGGAATTGAGGGATATTACCAAGATCAAAAAATTGAGATGGTCAAAGTATTTGGGACTAGATGGATCCCTTTTGATCAAGAGATTGAGCGTGTGAGTGCACCAGCTAAAGGATATGGTTTGCAAGGTGCTCCTTGGAGTGTCGATTCTAAAGAAGCGCGCCTAGTAGAGAATCGATCCTGCATAGGAGCTTATGATAGCGATGGGTGTGTACGCATGGCCTCAGAAGATATTGAAGAATTATTTGCCATTGTGCTCACAAAACCGACCTTTATAGAAATTGTAAAAGACTTTCATGAAGCTAAACTTCCGGGAATCGAAGTTGCAGCGCCATCCCGATAGTCAGGAGAAAATAATGTTATCTCATGAGAAGCAAATTTTAGATTACGAAAAAACTATTGCAGAGCTCAAAGAGAGCAATAAAAATAGTGATCTTTGGAGTGCTGAAGAGATCCTTAAGCTAGAGAGTAAGCTCGAACAGCTGAAGATAAAAGTCTATTCCCAGTTAACCCCCTGGGAGCGAGTGACTATTTGCCGCCATCCTTCCCGTCCAAAAGGAATAGATTACATACGGCATATGTGCGATGGTTTTTTTGAGCTCTTTGGCGATCGTCTGTTTCGAGACGACCCATCGATTGTGGCAGGTATTGCGCGCATCGGAGGGGAAAAATTCATGATCATTGCCCAGGAAAAGGGTTGTGATACAGCAAGCCGTCTTCATCGAAATTTTGGTTCACCCCATCCCGAAGGCTATCGGAAGGCAATGCGTTGCATGAGGATGGCTGCAAAATTTAACTTGCCTGTTCTCTCTTTAATAGACACTCCTGGTGCTTATCCTGGTTTGGCCGCCGAAGAGCGTGGACAAGGATGGGCTATTGCCAATAATTTATGGGAGATGTCGCGGCTTCCTACCCCTATTATCGTTGTATTGATTGGCGAGGGGTGCTCAGGGGGGGCTCTCGGGGTTGGAATAGGAGATGTGGTAGCGATGCTAGAACATGCTTATTATTCTGTCATTTCTCCGGAAGCCTGTGCTTCCATTTTGTGGCGTGACACGAATAAAAAGGAGGACGCTTCCTGCATCTTAAAGATGCATGTAGAAGAGCTCCTAAAATTCGATATTGTCGATGCGATGATTGAAGAACCACTGGGTGGGGCACACCACGATCCCAGCACTGTTTATCGCAGTGTTAAGAAATACATCTTAGATCAATGGAATATTTTGAAAACAATACCTACCGATCGGCTACTGGAACAACGGTATCAAAAATTTCGTCGTATGGGTAAATTTGAAATAGAACAGAAGGCTACAATCAGCTAGAATAGCCACGAATAGATTCTAGCTATTAGGCTGTGTTATGAAATTGCTGTTGAAAGCGGCTCTCCGGAGTAGACGTCATCTCTCTTTAGTCGTCGTTACTTTTCTGACCTTGTTTGCCCTTACAATTGCAAGTCAAATGGAGATGTTTGCCTTAGGAGTTTTATCTGATAACGGCGCAGATTTTTTCTCCTTATTCTCTAATCAAAAATCAACAACTGGTTTTTCTGTAGAATCTATCTCTTTGGATCAAGTCAAAGAAACGTGGGATGCTATTGATGTCGACAAAACAGGTTCGATTAACAAGCAGCAAGCGGCTTCTTATATGTCGACTCATAAAAGCGATACGAATCCGCTTAACTGGATTGTGCGCGAGGTTAAAATGCGCTTCCAATTCACCAATAGTATCAAAGCTCTCATTAGCGTATTGATTTGCGTAGCAGTTTTTAAGGCGATTTGGCTGTTTGCAAGCCGGTACGCGACTCAAATTCTTTCTATTCGTGTCAGTCGCGATTTGCGCCAACAGTATTTTGAACACATCCAGTCGTTGCCGATGAGTTTTTATCAAAAGCATAACATCGGTAGCCTTTCATCGAGAGTTGTGGGGGATGCAGGGCAAATCGCTACTTCGATTAACTCCTGGCTAACCAATTACCTTCAAACTCCTTTTACTATCATCACGTGCCTTTCGATGTGCTTTTACCTTTCTTGGCAGCTCTCTTTAGTGATTTTTTTTGGAGTGCCCCTCATCATCGTCCCCATCGTCTTTTTGGCAAGGCGTGTGAAAAGGGTGTCTCGCCAGCTGCAATCTAACCAAGAGCGTTTTGCTAACGTGTTATTCGACTTTCTAGCTGGTATTCAGACGGTGAAAATCTTCTCGATGGAGCCTTTTGCACTGAAAAAATACAAAGAACAGAATGATAGAATGGCGGTTTTGGAAGGCAAATCGGCAAAATATGGCCTATTGACCCGGCCCATTCTTCATGCGATTACCACATTCTGCTTAGCAGGAGTAGTCATCTTTGGAATCTATACTTTGCAGATGAGTCTTTCTCAACTGATCGTCTTTTGCGGATTGCTTCAGCTAGTCTATGAACCAGTGAAGAAATTTGCAGATGAAAATGCCAGTATTCAACGCGGGGTCGTGGCAGCTGAGCGCATGTTTGAAGTGCTCCATCTCAAACCGGCGATTGAAGATGCTGTAGGTGCTGCAGAACTCAAAGGGTTTTCCAATACCATCGAATTTGATCATGTCTGGTTTAGTTATCAAGGGGAATGGGTATTAAAGGATTTGAGTTTTACCGTGAAAAAAGGGGAGACGGTTGCCATTGTCGGTCCCACGGGAGCGGGTAAATCTACCATCGTGCAATTATTGCCCCGTCTTCATGAAGTGCAAAAAGGGGAGATCCGGATTGACGGGAAACCGCTGAATGCCTACACGCAGCGATCCATACGAGAAACTATAGCCTTTGTGTCGCAAAAGCCGTTTCTTTTTTGTGATACGGTTGCAGCCAATATCACATTTGGCCGCCATTTTCCTAGAGAGAAAATTGAAATAGCTGCTAAACGAGCTCATGCTGAGGAATTCATCTTACGTATGCCAGAGAGTTATGACTCGATGTTAGCAGAAGCGGGTCAAAATCTCTCAGGAGGACAGCAACAGCGCTTAGCGATTGCCAGGGCTCTTGTGAAGGAAGCCCCTATTCTTGTTTTAGATGAGGCTACCTCTTCATTAGATGCGCTTAGTGAAGTGCGCATTAAAGATGCTATTGCCAATTTACATGGTGAGGTCACTCAGATTCTCATTGCACACCGTCTATCGACAATCGAACACGCTGATCGGATTATTTATCTTGAAAGGGGGGAGAAGATAGCAGAAGGGTCTAAGCAAGAGCTACTCGCTGATTGTGAACCATTCCGTCGTATGTGGGAAGCCTTTCATAGGGAAAGTTCTACGATTAAAGAAGAATCTGTGCTCACATGAAGCGATTTTTCCTTATAGTTGCCATTCTTATTGGACTGACTGCCGGCATTTTATGGGTTCTCAGCCCTAAGCCTGTAACCGATCTGGATGCACCAGGAAAATACTGTGCTTTCTGCGATTGTCACGTGTTAAATCACCAAAAATTTTATGAAGATGATCTTGTCATTGCGCTCTGCACTTATAGGCCTATCTCAGCTGGGCATTGTTTGATCATCCCAAAAAGACATGTCTTACGTTATGAGCAACTTACTGATGTAGAGATGTTGAGAGTTTCGCAGGTGATCAAAAAAGTGAATGCCGCAGCAAATCAGATTTATCACAATCCCGCCTACATTATCTATCAAAAAAATGGCTACCAGGCTGGACAAAGTGTACCTCATGTCCATTTTCATTATCTTCCTCGTCAAAATAGTGATAATTGCCTATTCACTTTTTTTATTCAGGCTTGGATGGCTGAACTTATGCCTGCTCAAACCTATGAAGAGATGCAGCCAAGTATCGAAGCTCTACATAATGCCATTTCCACCAACCTAAGACATTGTTTAGATGTCTCCTGTAGAAGAGACATGTTGGATGGGGCCGTCGCGCAAAGCAGCCCCTCCCGCGACCACCCTTGAGCTTCATCTCGCTTCGATAAATCGCGTGCTCAAAGTCGGGGCGTGTAAAACACAGCCGCCGAACGCCCTGACGGGCTCTTTTGCGCTGCAATTTCTCATTGCGATATGAATCCTCGGGCTGTTCGTGCGCTCACTTCCCCGCCCGACTTCGTCTTTTTGGCGGGGTTCAAACAGTTTAGTTGAAAACTATCTAAACTTATCTAATAATGTCCATTATGGATAAGTTGATCTCGATTTCTGATGCTGCAAACGTGCTCGGGGTTTCTGTAACAACTTTGCGCCGATGGGAAAACGAAGTTATTCCCGATCTTGGCTCCGGAATGAATTATCACAAAAAAGGTTTAAAACTTTTGCTTGATAACATTTTAGCTGGTAAGATCACTGTATTTTCAGCACGTCTGTATGGAAGTCGGAGCCGAAAAATCAAAAGCTCTTAGATGGAGTTAAGAGTGCCGTGGAAGAAGCTGCAACATGTTAACAGCACACTATACTGCATTAGATCCTAATAACCTCGAAGCCACTTATTTTAGTAAGGCGTGTGGTGTTTC
>JABDFI010000004.1 GCA_013286595.1 Chlamydiota bacterium
TAAATATCATGAGCCCGTTGCCTTAATTGGGCACGACGGGTTTTAACGAGGGGGGAGTCGAGTAATCGGCTCCTCTACTCACTCGTATCGTGCATGCACATCACGTTACTTTGTTGCTCGCACTCGATCATTCAAGCCATCCTATTATTTCCAATCTCGTTATAACTCAGTTTTTGAATTTACTGAGTATATCAAGGAGATTTTGAACAGGTTCTAAGGTTCTTCTCTCATGTTCACTCTTTTTTTTCAAAATATTAGTTTGCAAATCTTCTTTTTTTGCAAAATCCCTAAATCTTTAAGTAATTGAATATCAATGCAACTTAACCTTTCATGCTTCTAGGCCGTCTTCACTATAGAGAGGTACTCATGTGTCGGATGAAACTAATTTTAATGCTAGCTCAATGTTAACTTAATTTAATTGAATTAAATTATTATTAATGTTATATTACTAATTACAATCAGCATTAAAATATTAAAAATAAAGGTGATTTATGAGCGGTATTAGTTGGTCATATCAAGACGACCCCAGAATGCTACCTGTACCAGCAGGGTACACACGACCTGGTCCTTCTAGTCGAACCACTGTAAGTGAAACAAGCAGTTTTCATGATAAAATTGATTTAGATTTTTTAAACAAGAAAATAACCGGCATAAGAGAAGACAGATTTAAAAAAAACATAGAGTCACTTTTAACAGATGATATTTTCTGTTTTCCTAATATAGTTTTAATTATCAGATGCATTTACGAATATTTCACAAAGAATACGCATAAAGTAGACATTGCTGATCACCTTTCACCCAAGTGGGTTAAAACCTTCAAGCCGATAAAAGAAAATTGTTTAACAAAATTAAGGGATAAAATAATTGATACTAATAACAGATCTTCATTTGAAAGAGTGTTACTAGACTTATATATAAACGATAAAGAAAAACGAGATGCTTTAAATCAGCAATACAGCCCTTTGCACAGCCACAAGAGTATGATATCATTAAGCTATGCATTGTATGATCTTATAGATCAGAGTAAAAACAATCTTCAAGTTCTAAAAAAGCGTCTTAATGTCAAATCCAGTAATTATGCTGAGAAAACAGCTAAGGATATGCTTAAAAAGATGCTAACTAAAAGTATGACGATAAACGAAAACTTTAAACAAAAGCTAGATCTATATATTAAAGAAAAATATTTCCCTAATATGGTTACAGATCATGGTGATGAAATCCGAGCCCTCCAAGCTCTCGGAGATCTAGACTCTAATGATTATAGGAGAATTAGAGATGAGTTTGTGTTTTCAGTAGTAATTTCTCCATCTGAGGAGATGATTAGCTGAAAATGCACATCTTTTACAATTTCAGTCCCAAAAAAACCGTGTAATTCCTTATGAGATTTGTCAAAACTGGAAACATCTAAGATGAGGGCGTGAATCGGAGTAGAGTTTTCAATGACTTGATCTAATCCAATGAGCCGTATATTCCAAAAGAGCCACCCCATGAAGAATAACATTATGGAAATCGGGCTCAAAAATCGTAGTGTAAAAGTATGTGAGTATGCAGGTTCGAACTACAACATCTCGCAACCTGAATACTCTTGGCTTAAGGTGGCGGCTCAAGAAAATCTATTTGACCCTCCAAACGTTTGGTATATCCATACTCCTAAAACTCCACTTTTATGGACCGAGCTTCCTTCACATATGAGGCCGAAATATGAAGATATCGACAACATAGAGTCCATTGCTGTTCACCCGAAAGCTGCTCGAGATTCCCTAGCGAGCAATGTTTTAATGGATCATCTTCCTACTGTTCTTGTAAAATTGACTATCTCTTTTCTACAAGAACCCAAGTCCTAATCGGTTGTGATTGAAAATTTTAGGTTGTCCATTTGGGGCAACCTTTGTACAATTTTGCGATCAATTCGCTAACGCTCGTCGATCGTAAGATTGGACAAGAAAACTTTGCTTGACTCAGCTTTGCGTAGCCTGTCCTAGGCCGCTTGCAGCATTTGTCTAACTGTAGCTTCAGCCCACCCTGTCATCTCCGGCGTGATATTTTCCAAGAAAACGGTATTTTTGACCTTCTTCAAAAAAAATTATTCTTCCAGATTACCCAAGAGTGGAAATGAATCAAGTAAGGTCTCAACCTGCTAAATAATAAATTTTTGATTAATCTCAACTTGCTGTAACACTCTCAGTTTAAATTAAAATCATGATCTAGAAATTACTTTTTATCGAAAAAAAGCAACTAAAGAAAGGTTGCAGGATTGTCCAAAATCAACAGGGTTCCCTATAATCCAACTCTTCCCAACAGGCTTAGCTGGACAAGACAATTGCCTTGTTCAAGCCAGCCTAAGATGAGAGATTGGCATGGACAACCAGACACTCAATTTCCGCTTTTTAACACCGCCTCAATCCCGGGATCATTCTGTTCACAACAGTCCACTAAAAATGAATCATGGAGAGCTGGCAGAATCGATCGCCATGAATGGGCAAATGGCTCTTCTTAAAGGAGATCTACAGGCAGCTTTGAAGTGTTTCGATGAAGCTTTAAAATTAGACCCTTCCAATCCTAAACTCATTTTTATACAGGGTCTTTCCCTATTTGATTATGGAAATAAAGAGGAAAATGCTCGCATCTTATGTGCTGCTAGTAAAAAATTTAAAATGGCGGCCGCTCTTGAGCCTCGTCACTTTGAAACCTGGCAAGCATGGGGAAGTGTTTTGCGCGCTCTTGGTGAAGCTTACGGTGAGCAACACTATTATGAAGAATCCCAACAGAAGCTCTCCCACGCACTGCTCTTATCTCAAGGACAACCCACTGACGTCATCGTGGAATTGCACGTAGAACTAGCTAAAGTCCGCATGCATCTGGCAACTTACTCAGGT
Organism: Chlamydiota bacterium; assembly: GCA_013286595.1. GTDB lineage: Bacteria > Chlamydiota > Chlamydiia > Chlamydiales > Rhabdochlamydiaceae > JABDFI01. The sequence continues at coordinate 2,877 of JABDFI010000004.1, forward strand.
GAAGCTCTTGATCTACATGAAGCTATAGAATCCTACGAGAGGGCGCTTACTCTACAGAAAACAATGCCAGCTGAGTTTTGGCATGATTTTGGCTCCACTTGTTACCAATTTGCATTGCAGATCAACGATTCTAGATTTTACATTAAAGCGATTACCTGCCTGAAACAAGCACTTTCTCTCGCTCCCCAATCTTCTACTCACTGGCAAGCTTTAGCTCATGTCTTTCACTCACTTTACGCACATACACATGATGAGCATCATTTTGAGCAAGCCAACGATTGTTTTTCCGCTGCTACTCAATTGCAACCGGATAAAATCGACGCATGGTTTAGCTGGGCTAAATTCCTTTGTGAATCTACAAGGCGTCAAGGCGATTTAAAGCGTTTGCGTACCTGCATTGACACCTGTCAGCATGCGTTCTCCTTAGATCCTGAACATCTCGGCGTGCAAACAACATGGGCTGAAGCGTTAGCTAAACTGGGAATGGAAACTGAAAAGCTAGACCTCATTAATGATGCGCAAGATAAAATCTCTTCTCTCATTGAAATCACTGAAGATGAACCAGAATTATGGTTTGCTTATGGCATGATCTTGAAAGCCCTCGGCCATTACTTCAATGACATGGATTATTTATACCAAGCGATTGAGAAATTTCAGACGGGCCTTTCCATCGATCGCACATGTCATACCCATTGGCACGCGATTGCCCAACTCTATTCGATCATGGGAGATCTTGAAGGCGACACAGAAGCCCTTGAGCGTTCTTTCCGTTTCTATCTCAAAGCGATCGATTTGCATCCCTCTACCTATTACACAGTAGATTATGCCATAGCCTTATCGAAACTCGGTGAAATCACGCATACTCAGCAATGGTATGAAGAAGCGATGCTTCAATTTGAATACGCCTTACACCTTCAGAAAAATGCTGCTTACTTGCATCCTGATTGGCTATTCCACTACGCTTGCACGTTAGATGCCATTGGAGATTTTTACGAAGAAGAGTCTTATTACCTACGCGCCATTGATCTGTTTTCTCAAGTGTTAATGATCGAACCCGACGGTCACACTGCTCACCATCGCCTAGCACTCACTTTAGCTCATTTAGGGGAACTCACCCGAGATAAAGATCATTTTTACCGAGCCATCCACCATTTGCGCCTAGCCTCTAAACACGATGAAGAAAATGATGTCATGATGGTCGATTGGGCAACAACTCTCATTAACCTCGGTTATCACACCTTAGATGCAGCAGAAACAGCTCAATTTTACAGCGATGCTGAACATAAGCTCTGGGCTGCGATCCGCCTTGGAAATTCGCAGGCTTTCTACCATTTAACCTGCCTATTTTCTCTCTCCTCGCAATGCGACAAAGCGATGCAATGTTTACGCAAAGCTTTTCAATGTGAAGTATTACCTCCTCTCGATGAATTGCTACAAGACGAGTGGCTAGACAATTTGCGCGCCACCGGAGAGTTCATCGAATTCTTAGCTCAGCTAGAACAACGACGCAATCTTCAAGAAGAATGTTGACAACCTGAGAAGGCGTGTTGATTTTCAGTATATGTGTTTTTTCAAGCTTTATGGTATCCTGTCAGATTGTAAATTCAAGAAAGGTATCTCTTCATGGATAAACGTACAGTGATCTTTGTCATCTGCCTCGCTGCGTCGCTATTTTTCATTAACCAATGGCTTTTCCCTCCCGCCCCCATAAAACCTTCTACAGTTACTTCATCTGAAAGTGTTGTTTCTACGACCCAACCCGTGAAAGAAGCTGTTCAACCGATCAATCTCGACCAAAATGAACAGTTTTATGTCATTGAAAATGACTACCAGCAACTCGTTTTCTCTACTGTCGGTGGCGCCCTTAGTGAAATCAACTTAAGACTCCGCAGCAAAGAAACTCCTAATAGCCCCATTCTTCCTATACGATTTGATCAAGTGCTGGCCAAAGAGTTCCCAGGAAACGATCATTTTCCCAGTTTTCCGTATCAAATTAACCGCGATGCAGCCGTCAGTTCCATTCCACAAGGATCTGTAGGTGGCTACTACCCCTTCCTGCGTCGTACCCTCTTCGATGCCCAAGGGAAAGTCATCAAGCGCGCCAATCCCCGTTACTATGCTCTAAACGTCATCGATGATCAGGAAAGCACTTCTCCTGTTTACAAGCTTAAAAGACTCGAGAAGAACTTAATCGAGTTTGAGCTAGAACAATCTCAAAGAAAAATCACCAAGACCTTTGCCTTTGCCAAAGATCCCCATGAAGCACCCTACACGATTGAAGCTACTATCAAAGTGGAAGGAGACGGTCGCAATCTTTGGTTGACATCCGGTGTACCTGAAGTGGAGCTGATTTCAAGTGACCCAGCACCAGCTCTTACCTATTACATGACCAAGAGCAACCAGAAAACCTCTGTTGAAAAAATTTCTCTGCCGAAGACCTCGACAACGTTTACCTCCATGCACCCCAACTGGGTCAGTAACTCCAATGGTTTCTTTGGACTCATCATCGATCCGCTCACTGAAATCGGCGCTGGGTTTAAAGCTTCCCAAATTCCAGGAGCACAAGACCCTTCCCGCATCACGCTCGTCGATTCTGAGTACCAACGCTATCCAGCTGACAAATACCCAGGCTATGAATTGTGGGTGCCACTCCGCGCACAAACTATGCAATTTCGAGTCTATGCAGGACCTTACGAAGATGACATTCTCAAACAGGTTGACCGCGCTTACACAGATCCCACAACTGGAAGTAATCCCCATTTCATTGGAGCGATGAGCTTCCATGGGTGGTTCACCTTTATTTCTGAGCCTTTTGCTAAATTTCTCTTTGCCTTAATGAAATTTTTCTACCAAATCACAACATCTTGGGGAATTTCTATCATCCTATTGACCTTAGCACTGCGCATCATGTTGTACCCTCTCAATGCTTGGTCCATTAAATCTTCTCTTAAGATGCAACAAATCGCTCCACAAGTGGCAGCTATCCAGGAAAAATACAAAAAAGATCCCAAACGCGCTCAGATGGAAATCATGACGCTCTACCGTGAAAAAGGCGCTAATCCCTTTACTGGATGCTTTCCTTTGCTGATTCAGCTCCCCTTCCTGATCGGTATGTTTGATCTCTTGAAATCGACCTTTGAACTCAGAGGCGCTTCGTTCATTCCAGGTTGGATCGACAACTTAACCGCTCCTGATGTGCTATTCAGCTGGAATTACCCCATCATCTTTTTTGGTTCTGATTTTCACTTGCTCCCCTTCTTGTTGGGCGCGATCATGTGGATCCAGCAACGCTTTACCTCACCGCTGCCAAAAGATCCCAAATTATTAACAGACCAACAAAAGCAGCAAAAGAACATGGGGAATATCATGACCCTTGTATTTACGGTCATGTTCTATAATTTCCCATCAGGACTTAATCTCTATTGGCTTTCATCGATGGCGCTTGGTATCTTGCAACAATGGTACATGGCGCGTAACATGAAGATGACTCCTGTAAAGAGTAAGCTTAATGTAAAATGATGTAGAGGCGCGCCAGCGCCTCTCTTAGTTGGTTTCGTGAATGCAAGCATGGGATGACTTCCTTAAGAAACAAGATGACAAACTAGGCAAGGAAACCATCGATAAATGGTTGAGATCCTTGAAGGTCGTGCATTTTGATTCGGCAAATCTCTATTTAGAAGCAGAAAATAATTTTCATTTGAGCTGGTTTGAAGAGCACATCCGACCTCTCTTAAAGCACCATTTTTCTAATAACAATCACAGGCCAATTAAAGTCCATGTGAGTGTCGGACAAGAAGTTTCTCCTTCAACCGCTTCATCTAAAAAAGAAAGGGTTAAAACTCCTTTCATTTTCACTCCAGACGCACTCAATCCCCATTATACCTTAGAAAATTTCATCCCTGGCCAGGCCAACCGAGTCAACTTTGAAGTATTGTGTCAACTCACTGGGTATAACCAAGCTCCGATCTTAAAACTGGCCACTTACAACCCCATTTATATTTGGGGAGCGCCTGGATCAGGTAAAACGCATCTCCTCATGGCCATTACCGCTGCCCTTTCTAAACGGGGAATTAAAGCACTCTATGCAAAAACGGAAACATTCACAGAACATGTCGTCAGTGCGATACGCGCTTCAGATATGCTTCCTTTTCGCACGACCTATCGATACGCTGATGTGTTGTTGATCGATGACATCCACCTTTTAGCTAGAAAAGATGCAACGCAAGAGGAATTTTTCCACACTTTTAATGCTCTTCACACTTCTAATCGACAGATCATTCTCACCTCTCAGCATCCCCCTTCCTTACTTGAAGAGATCGAACCTCGTCTTGTTTCCCGTTTTGAGTGGGGCATTTCACTCCATCTGGAAAAATTGCAGCCCGACGATCTAAGAGAAGTTTTAAACCGCAAATGCGATGTCCTTGATTTTCCCCTCTCTGATTCTACGCGTACCTTTCTCCTACAAACTTTTCCTCAGATGCAAACCCTTCATCGAGCCCTTGAAGCCCTTATTCTCCGCTTGCATTTACAGTCTCTGGGTAAACCCGATCAACTCGATCAACATCAAGCTGCTGATCTCTTGAAAGATCTCGTTCAACAAGAGCAATCCCATGCTCTTTCACCCCAAAAAATCATCCATGCTGTCGCTACCTATTATGGAATTCGCAAAGAGGATATCTTAGGTAAATCACAGACACAAGAGTGCGTGACACCAAGGCAATTAGCGATGTATCTATGCCGCACAGTACTCAAACTGCCCTTCATGGCCATTGGAAGAATTTTCTCACGCGATCACTCCACGGTGATGACCAGTGTCAAAGCGATACAACATGAACTCAGCATCCAGAATAGAAATATCTCAACTGCTCTGTTTGAAATTGCAAGAACTTATGACAACCATTTATAGAGGCTATGGAGATCCAATGGAAATTTGGTTAGATTCAATCAATATCGAGTTAATCCAAGAAGCAGAGCAGTTACGGCTCATCAGCGGTGTGACCACTAACCCAGCCATTTTATCCCATGCTAAAGATGCTGATCATACCCTTCATCAATTACTGACTGTACAAAGAGGAAAAGTAGCAGTGCAAGTGACCGCTACCACCTCAGTTGGGATGATCGAACAAAGTCGCCATTTATCCCACCTATCCGATCGCATCGTCGTTAAAATCCCTGTGAATCGCCAGGGGCTGGTCGCCATGTCTGAGCTCATTCAAGAAAAGATCTGCATTTTAGCTACCGCCGTCCTTCATCCTAGACAAGCCTTATTAGCTGCTATGCTAGGAGCCACTTATGTAGCCCCTTACGTCTCACACATCCCCGATGCTTTACATGTGCTTCAAAGCATGCAAGATACCTTTCGCGTCCAATCCCTTCCTACGCAGATCATGGCAGCTTCTTTAAAACAAGTAGATCACATCTTAGAATGTGCTAAAATGGGGATTCCTGTCGTCACGATTAAGGATGAACTTTTCAATAGTTTAATTGAAGATCATCCTCAATCAGAGGCATTCACCCTAAAATTTAACCATCAATGGCAGATGGCCTTCCCTCATCACCCTATTTTAAGCTCTTAGAGCTTTGATGGAGAGCGATCTATTTTTTTCATGCTTCGAGCAAATTGCAGAGGTACACAAACTTCTCGATAGCCCTTAAACGAAGTGGAATTAAAAAGAGCAATCATTGGTTGATCATCAAGACGCATATTTTCGAATGACCATTGCGTGGTTACCTCTTCGCTTTTCAATCCCACAGAAAGAGAGATGGTACTAGAGGAGAGAATAGGTTTTATTCTGTTGGGAAATGCCTGAACAATCAACTCTCGATCCCCCGTAATCCTGATATTTGACGTCACTTGTGCATCACGCCATTCAAATTGAAATACATCATAGGGCATTCTTTCGGTATGGATGGATTTAAATAGCTCTCGATCCCATTTTTCTTTTGCACCGCAAAAAGTTGTGACGATCTGATGTACCTTTTCAATGCGTTGTTTGCGAGGTAATTCATCCGTTACTACAATTCGACCTATTACACAGGATTTTGATGAAGCTCGTGAATCCACATGATCAAGATCTAAATGGCATGTCATAATAATTTCCTATCGAGGTAAAGGGGTTGCTTGAAAAAATTGGGAATGGCGCTCGATCAACCTTTTAAACTCGCGTTGATCTAACTCCTCTAATTCGCCAGGTGATAGCTCATCTACAGAAGGAATAAAGGTACCACCTAAAGCTCCTCGACAATCCACTCCATTGGGATCACAGGCGGTAACCGATACTGATTTTGGAAGCATGTAAAGATACTCTTCTTTCTCATCTTGAATGACCTTTGTGTAGATCATGTAATCCATGTGTTCAGTGCCTGCTAGTTCATTCAGCAAGGTTAAATGTCCTCTTACTCCCATTAATTGAGAGTCTTGGTTGAGTTCTTGAGCTCCCATTCCACTGCAGTTGAATATGATCTCTTCTCTCACCTCATCAAACGATTGCAAATCATCCATTTGAATCGGAATGCGGAGTCGTTTGACTTCTTTGGTCAATTGCCTCATGAGTTGTGTTGTATCCATGAAAAAACTCATGAATTTATAATAGCCTGGGTGAACCACTCCATGACCAAAATCTAAAGTGACTTCTTCTCGAGGCGGAATTAAACCAAGAACCTCGAGATGTTCTAATCCCAAATCCGTGTTCGAACTGCAATACACAGGAAGAAAACGCACGGCATCAGAATAAATATAAGGGTGTTCTCCCCGTTCAATCATCTGATAAGTTTTAAAAGTTTCCACACACAATGCCTCAATAGCATCATGCTCATCGCATGAAGAAAGAATTGACTCGATGGAAAATAATCCACCTGCACGCCAGGAAGGAATGTTATACATCTCTTTTGTTGTGATACCAGCTATTTTGTAACCACGGTGTGCTAATTCAATAGCAGCTGTCAATCCCATACATCCTGAGCCAATCACACGAATAGGTGCCTTCTTGTCTTCCAAAAGACTGATCGCTTGGTTGACGGATCCAAACAAAGTTGTCCAACCAACTCCCCCGTGCCCATAACAATGGACAATCGTCTTATCGCCTTGGCTTCCAGAAAATAGCTCTTTGGCGATATGACATCCCCCTTCGCGCACGGGACGCGTGTAGGTAAGTTCTAATAATAACGACCGAGAGTTCAATACAGGAGGTGTTAATTCCACCACAGTAGGTTCTGCACAGCAAACAATAGATGCTTGCAAGATGGCTATAAAAGCCCATTTTTGCATCTTGGTATTCATTTTCTCGATCTCCTGGCTTGACTCCAATCAAATGAAGAAAAATTAATACCACTGTTGAGTAATATCTGTAAAATTATTTAGGATATTTTTTCTTCCTTTTAAGAATCAATACTTTAACCATTCCATAAAGGCTAATCCCCAACCAAAAGACTTCGATAATCACTGCAGACAAATTCCAATCGTGATAGAGGGAGTAAAGCAATAAAACAGACCCAATGGCGTTGCTAGCAGAATAGGCCATTCCCTCCACTTTGATGACGGAGATCTGAAGTAATAAATAAGAAACAAGAACGATGATCACCCCTATAAATCCGATCCAATCGTAAAAACTACACGTCATGAATTACCTTAATTTCAAAAGAAGTTCGGGAAAATCGTCAAATCGATCCTCGCTATCAGTTCCACTATCGCTGACTTGTCTCACTCCAATCACTTGTGTTTCTGGAATGATGACGAGATATTGACCGAGATAGCCTATGGCAGCTGAAGCTGCGTGGGGGTGTTCCCACCGCCACCATAACAAGCCACACAAGGGATCTAATCGATGGCTGGGCTCCATCGAAAGCTTCAACCACTCTTTACTAATCAGAGTTTGCTCTTTCCATCGCCCTTCTTGCAGAATCAGCTGACCAATCTTTGCCAAATCCTTGGCGCGCAAACTCAATCCAGAATGACCAAAAGCATGATTGCTCTTATCGATTTCCCAGGTGAAATCTTCAATCTGCAACGGATCAAAAATCCGATCTCTGACAAAAAGATCCAATCTCTGCCGAGCCACTTTTTCCACTATACCAGATAAAAGATTGATGGCTTTGTTGTTGTAGAGAAACTTGGTCCCAGGTTTGTACATTAAAGGAGCATCTAAAGCTTGCTGCACACAATCTGGGGCTTCGAACAACTCCTTAAAAGAAAATTCGGTTTGAAGTCCTGAGGTATGTGTCAGTAGATGACGAAGCGTGATATCCCGTTTGGCTCCCTGATCCCATTCTGGATACCAGAGATAGACAGGATCATCGATAGAATGAATCTTTTTCTCATCTACTAATATTCCCACACTGAGGCTAACGATCGACTTTGTGATTGAAAACACATCCAATATTTTAGATGTTGTTTCCCTATCTACAAGGACCTCTCCCCGTTGAATGACCAACACGGTGTCACTCTGAGTACTGACACCCCTTTCTACTAAACGAGAAAGGGGGTGAGGCGTTGTTGCTGAGATGCAAGAGCTCAAACACAGTAAGCTAAAGGCAATCCACTTCATCTTTTGTCAGCCAGCTCTGTTTCAGGATCTTGCGCAACTTTCCCTAGGTATTGGGGCATGTCCAATCCCGCCATGCCCGCAATATCGTGAATGGCTGGAAGAGATTTGACAAACTGGCTGATGAAATGGGACGTGGACGATCCCCCTTTGCCCTGAGGCGCTTGTTGAGATCCGCTATCCCAAACTGTGATCTTATCAATTTTAATGTTCTTGATCGCTTCAACTTGTAATTTAGCGATTTCTTCCAGTTTTTCAATCAACAACATCGTTGAAGCACTTCTAGCATCATCACCACAGGCCTCAATGAGCTGTTTATACCCCTTGGCTTTTGCATCCAGCATCCGTTGAATACCCTCAGCTTCTGCTTGACGAATAGACAAGATAGCTTCCGCCTCACCTCGAGCAATCACCACTTGCCTCATCGCTTCGGCTTCAGCTTCGATCTGCACTTGCTTTTTCTTGATTTCTTGAGGAACGATCTGCTCCGTTTCAAGCAATTTAGTCTGAGCTAAAGCACGCGCTTTTTGGATTTCCACTTCAGCGTTTTGCTTCGCAACTTGACTGCGGCGAGAAGCTTCCGCTTCTTTTTCAGCAAGCTCGGCATTAGTCAAGGCAATATGGGCCCTGGAATCATTTTCACCTTTGACCGCTTCGGCATTGTAAGAAGCTACCGAAACACGGCGATCTTTTTCAGCTAAGGATTTACCAATATCACCTTGCTTTTCCTGCTCAGCAACATCAACTTTAGCTTGATTGACAGCAGTAGCAGACGCCTTTTTACCGATACTCTCGATGTACTCAGACTCGTCGGTAATATCAGTAATGTTGACGTTCAATAGCGTCAGGCCGATCTTATGGAGTTCAGGTTCAATGTTATTCTTAATCGACTCTAAGAATCTCTCTCTATCCTGGTTAATTTCTTCAATGCGCAAAGAGGCGACAGTTAAGCGCAGCTGACCGATGATGATCTCTGTGGCCATCGACTCAATCCCTCTCTGATCTAAATCCAATAAGCGCACAGCGGCATTATTCATGATTTCAGGAGTTAATCCCACAGCCACGGTAAATGTGCTCGGCACATTCACGCGGATATTTTGATGAGAAAGGGCTCCTTTTAAAGGGATGTGAATGGTTCGCGGCGTCAAATCTAAAAAGGAAGAACCTTGAATTAAGGGTAAGACAAATGTTCCACCGCCGTGGTAACACTGCACAGGTTTATTACCACCTACGCGACCGTATACAACCAACACCTTATTGGAAGGACATCTGCGATATAAACGCGCTAAAAAATAGACGGTTGAAAAAATGAATAGGATAAATCCTATTACCGTCGTACTCAAAAAAGAAAAGTCCATAGCTTACCTATTGTATGGGAGCGACAACCACTGTTGTCTCGTCCACTTTGTTGATCACTTTTACCTGTGTGAATGAGGGTAATTCTCCTTCCAAAGAGATAGCGTCTAATTCATGAGTCAAATGGTTCAAGGCAATTGAAATTTTCCCTTTACCCTCTTTTGGGATGCGCTGGTAGACAGTCGCTTGCTTTCCTATTGTCTCCTCTATCTTGAACACCTGGCCAGGACTGCGCAATTGCTTAGTCCATTTAAATAACAAGCCCGTGCAGAGCATAGCCAGCACTCCCCCACCACATCCCCATGCAGCAGCCGGCCACCTTCCCATTTCAAATTGAAGGCGACAGGTCAATGCAACCCAACCAAACATCATGAGAAAACCAATCACTGCTTGCTTGGAAAACCATTTAAATTCCTCGCAATGTTCATCTTCGCCTAACCCCATGAACAGCAAAATACTCTGGACGATGAACAATCCCGTCCCTGCCAGCGCACAGAACCAAAAAAAAGTTTCTAGAGAGCTTTGAGAATCCAATTTAGATACTAAGTCGAACACAATATACCATTCTAATTAGTGATACACTTTGACATCTAAAATCATATAACACAATAAAAATGAATCTTGAACTAATGTATGCCCAAAAAAGTTCAAGAATCGGGAAAATATGATCATTTATCACGTTTAATTTGACACAAGTTGTAATTTTTTTTACCACAGAGGAAGCAAGAACATAAAAAAATGCTCTGCTTCCTCTACAGAATCTCATTTGTCGGATGCCCCCCTTTATTCATTTTATCAGATTCAACAATCACATCTCATTAATTTTAAGCGCATTGCAGTTAATATTAATTATTTTAATAAATATATAATTAACTTTTATTTTAATAACAAAAACATTATAATAATTTATATAACCAATTGAATTAATAGTTTAAAAGGAGTCAAAAAATGGCTATTCAACTTCCTTCGAGCGCTTCTCTAAAAGCGGGCAGTGCTGCTTCTGCTCCATCCGCCTCCTCTGCTTCAGCATCCCCTTCACCCCTCTCATCAGCTCCAGATTCCGCCTCTTTAGCTGCTTCTGTTTCAGCGGTTTTCTCTGCTTCAGCATCCTCTTCACCCCTCTCATCAGCTCCAGATTCCGCCTCTTTAGCTGCTTCTGCTCCATCCGCCTCCTCTGCTTCAGCATCCTCTTCACCCCCCTCATCACCTCCTGCTTCCACCTCTTCAGCATCCTCTTCACCCCCCTCATCACCTCCTGCTTCCACCTCTTCAGCTTCTTCTGCTTCATCACCCTCATCACCCTCATCACCCTCATCACCCTCATCACCCTCATCACCCTCATCACCCTCATCACCCTCATCACCCTCATCACCCTCATCACCCTTATTACCCTTATTACCCTTACCTCCTGCTTCCACCTCTTTAGCTTCTTCTCCTCGTAGAGCAAAAGAGCTTCGAGCTACCGCGTTGTCATGCCGCAAAATTCTTGAATTATATAAAGAAGCCATACAATCTTATGACGCTTATGGCCGCTTGATAGGCAATATCTCTATTAAGTTTGAAACAAGAAAAGACCCAAGTTTTAGGGCACAATTTTGGCTTAACCCACATGGAATCCACTTATCAGAGAGGCTAAATGATGATGAAGCACTATCTTGTTTTGTATTTGAATTGATTAATCTTAAACACGCAGCAAAACATTATGAGATTGAGATAGCAGCTGCCATGGGTCGGATGACCAGTGGTGAGTCCTACTCTCGTGCCATAGAGGAGCTTGAATTTGAAGGAGCCTGCGAACATCACAAGATAATACAGGCGGTTCTAATAAATAAGCCAACATGGAGGAGTAAGGCTAAGACTCTTGACAGCTATGCTGATCACTCTAAGTGGAGCTCCTTTGATGAGCTTTGGAACGTCCTTAAAGACCATGAACATGCAAAAAAATATATGGATTATTGGGATAAAAATTATGCAGCTGTTTCAGCTGCTTTTCAACAACAGGCTGTAGTAGCTATTGCCTCTGCTTCTGCTTCACCTGCCTTATATACGCCTGTTGCTGCCTCTGCTTCTGCTTCACCTGCCTTATCGCCTGTTGCTGCCTCTGCTTCTGCTTCACCTGCCTTATATACGCCTGTTGCTGCCTCTGCTTCTGCTTCACCACCCGCCTCTCTAGCTTTACCTACCTCTGCTTCTGCTTCACCTGCCTTATATACGCTTATTGCTTCCTCTTCATCAAATAGTTGAGGACTGCTGAACGCACGAAGTAAAAAGCTCGGTAGGCAAAAGAAGCTCGAAATAATCAACAGCTATATGAGGCAATTGTAAAACTCCCCGACCCAGCAAAATCGCCCTTTTGACACCCCATCCCCGAGCCCTACTCGTTTAGAGTATGTGCTCGGGGGATGGGGCACGGCCGCTTAAGCGGCTGGCAAATTGACTCAAAATCATCGATTTTGCTGTGGCGGGGAGTTTTGCAATTCCCTCTATATACCATTGAGTTTAGACAAGACAAGAGCAAATTTTTCAGGATCGGCTTCCTTCATATCGAGGAGAAAAGCATCATGATCGCTAGTATTCATATGAGGGAATAATATCTCGATCATGTGAATCATCTGTTCTGGGGAGCTATAAGCATAGGTATTAAATTCAACTGCCCGCAACTGTTCATCGGAATATAGCCTGTGAAGTTCGGGTAAAATCACCGTCTCCTCTACATGCAAATGAATTAAGACATCGCACACAAATTTTCTGTAGGCTAAGTACCAGGAATCGCTCAACGCTACGCGTTCTTGCTTTGGATGTTTCTCGATTTCTAGCAATTGAACCTGTAACTGAGCGAGATCATTCTCTTGTTGACGATGGTCCTCTTCGATGACTAGATGCATCGTAGAACCTTGATTAGTTAAAAGAGTATGCAGCCGATCCTCTTCGTAACGGATATGTCCTTGATGAAGAAAAGTTACTTGTTGCAATTGTTCCTTCACCCTTGTCAGCTGCGTGTTGTCTCTAAAATCCGTTTTAGCAATTAACCTTTCCAGTTCAGTGAGCATAAAACTCACATACTTATGTTCCCTATAAAATTTGTACCGCATGCACTTAATACCTATTTAAGGAGGCAATTGCCTCTAAGGTTTTCCACTTTGTCCTCGCAAGCGTTGAAAATGAGCAAGCGCCTCTTCACCTCCAACGATAAGGGGTAAATATAACGCATCGCCAGGAGAGATCCACTTGTATTCACTATGCTCTTCCAGTGCTAGATTAACGATTGGAAGAATGGCAAAGGGGAAGTAAAACATGTGAAAGATGTAATCCACATGAGGAAGGCGAATATACAACTGGCCAAGATGTTGTAATTGGTTTTGACTCACATCCAATCCAACTTCTTCCCTTACTTCGCGGATGATAGCTTCTCGAGGCTTTTCACCCTTTTCGAGTTTTCCTCCAGGAACACCCCAGGTCTCTCCTTGAGGCTTACTTGAATGTCTCTTGAGGAATAACAATGTACCATTCCACTCACAGTAGCAAGCAGCAACTTCAACATGAGGGGAAAAGCGTTCAGGAGGTTCAACAAAAACCGAAAAATCAAGCATTGTTAGTAGGAAAGAAGCTCTGACAATTTAAAGTGCGTATAGGGCTGTGTGCAGGCGGGCTCATCATGAGGTCCTGCATGAGCGACCCATAATTCTAAGCGCTCTGGCAAAAATATGGCGTTGTGCAAGTTAGAGTCTCTAGCAACAGGACATTGGATGATCTCTTGCATCATCTGAGCGTCGATGTGACCATAAGCATCATGAATCCGCTTCACAAGAATGGGATAGCGTTCTGGATGAGAAAATCCCGTCATGGTAATCGTATGGGGGAGTTGCGCATGGTATAAAGAAAAGACCTGCTTTTTCTGATCTAGCACCAGCGTTTGATAGGGACCAGTTTGAAGTGTGCACTCTGTCGTGCAAAACTTATCTTCCCTATTGCCATAATGTGGTAAAAATTCTGAAGGAGATAATAGCGCATAGGCCGTTCCCGGCGCCATGAAATGAATCTGATTCTCTGTCGCATATACTCCAGTAGATTCACGCGTTTTGCCGTCGGAAATAACGTAATAGTATTCACAGGTTCTCGGGGTTTTACTCAAGATGTTCTTGGCTTCGTCAAGTGTAGCGGCTTTTTCTAAAACTTCACGCATGAGAAAAGCCATGGGCATGCCATTCCAGTGACCGTATCCTCCCCCACCTATTTCTCCAATGGCGATGTGCTGATCATTCATCCCTGTGACAGATCCGATGAATCCTGCATAGGTTACATTCACAAAACGATGTCCTTGCTCTGGCTCACCGATGAGAAGCACGGCACTATGTTGTAAGCTTTTTCCAACAGCATAATCCAGCACTCTTGCATGGTATAACTCACCATCGCACGTTGCCTCTCCTTCTACAGTGACACCGCTGCAATGAAACATCTCGGGAAAACAATTCAAGGCGATGATTTTGCTCAAGGCTACCCCAGAGCCGTCTGCTATCCCCTTCATCTCTTGAATGAGACGCTCAGGAACGTATTTCATCATGTGGGGAAGCTGCTTGGCAAAGGCAACAGTTTTTTCCTGATCTCGATTGCCTCCGTTATCAATAAACTCTCCCACATTTTTCAGGATAAGATCTTTGAGGAGCTTACCATGCTGAAATCCCATTTCATAGGGAGAACCTTTGACGTGCAACACCCGCTGGTCTTGTAAATCTTCTAAAAAACCTTGACCTTCAGATTGTATGACTTGGGCTGATAAAATGCTCATAGCAAGCAAAGATAAGCTCGTAAGAAAAAAGGATCGCTTCATAGGGATTCTCAATTAAAAAACCGAGTCACTTCCTGTGCGAGCAACAAGAAGTGGCCCATGAGTAGTTAGATCTTGATAAACTGTCCACCTGGTTTTCCTGGAGTGGGTCCTGATGAAGGTGGTGGTGGAGTATCCTTAACTTCACGCCCTTCACCAATCGCTTTCGCTTTTTCACGCCATTTTTCAACAGCTTCAACAAATAAGGGTGCAAAGCGTCGCAGAGCAGAAGCATCAGAGCCTACGCCCATTTCCAATACAGCATGCATCAAGATGAGTTCTTCGGGTACAGCAACGCCCACGCCACCGCCTGCCATCTGACCACCGAGCATAGAACCTTCTAGAAGAGCTTCATATAAGCGCAGTTTGATCTCTTTGTCTTTTGGAAGACCATCCAAAATAGGAGAATAGAGGTAAAGTCGATCTGAGTTAGGCTCATAGGTCAAATGCAACGAAAACGTATTATCTATACCCAAAATACACGTGTAGTTTTCGTCAAAGACTAAATCTAAATTTAGCTCCTTGCCGAATTCCTTTAAGTTTTGCTTGGCATTTTCCAATGACATGGAATTCCTCCTATGTGATGTTTATATTAGATCTTGTCGCCAATGCCTTAGCGTAATTTCTTTGTTCTTATTTCCAGCCCTCAATAGAACTGTCAAAAAAGAACGAAAGGATGAGTGTCGCGATCTCACAGAAAAATATCAATAAAAAACTTCCGGCTTAAAAAGAGAGTCTCTCGAGGCAATTGCAAAACTCCACGCCAAAGCAAAATGGCTCAAAATCATCGATTTTTCTGGATCGGGTAGTTTTGCAATTGCCTCTCTCATTTGCCAATGCATTGGAAATCTTGTAGATTTATTCTTTTATTGTATCTAATAAAAATTTACACATCAATATTTAAAGAAATTTTTTTATATATTTAATCATATAAAAATTGCAGCTCTGCTACACTCCATTTGAGATTAAGAAAGAGATAAAGCTGCAATCAACTCATAATCAAAGGTTTTAATGAAGAATCCTCAAGTAGATCACGGTGCGCCTCTTCCATTAGGAGCCACTTCTCAACAAGAAGGGATCAATTTTGCTTTATTTTCCCAGCACGCTACGCAAGTGACCCTTTCTCTCTTCGCGTTAGGTGGAAAAAAACCTTTTCTCACCTTACCTCTTAATCCAGAAATCAATCGCACGGGCTGGACCTGGCATGTTTATGTGAAAGGATTACCCGACCAATTTGAGTATGCTTATACAGTAGATGGAGATCGCGCTAATCCCCTCAATCACTTCGTTCCCAATCTTCTCTTATCGGATCCCTATGCTAAACAGTTGAATACTCCTCAAAAATGGAATGATAGAGGCTTTTGGAAACAGGAAAGTCCTCCGCATGGAGTCTTCATAGAGGAACTACCGTTTGATTGGGAAAGAGTACCAGCTCCTCATCATCCTCCTGAAGAGTTAATTATTTATGAAATGCATGTTCGTGCCTTCACGCAACATCCCACAAGTGGCGTCAAACATCCTGGTACATTTCTCGGTATCATTGAAAAAATTCCCTATTTGAAACAGTTGGGAATCAACGCCATAGAATTATTGCCCGTATTTGAATTCAATGAATGTGAAAATCCATTGAAAAATCCCCAGTCAGATGAACAACTTGTCAACATGTGGGGATATTCCACCATCAACTACTTTTCTCTGATGCGTCGCTATGGAGCAGTCAATGATTTCAAACAGATGGTCAAGGAACTGCATCGAGCGGGAATCGAGGTCATTTTAGATGTCGTCTACAATCATACGGCAGAAGGATTTGCCAAGGGACCCTGCTATTCATTTAGAGGGATCGACAATCAAAATTATTACATCCTTTCTCCTGATGGAGAATACCGCAACTACGCAGGTACAGGAAATACATTTAATGGCAACAACCCCGCTGGGTTCACCCTCATTCTGGATTCTCTTCGTTATTGGGTAACTGAGATGCACATCGATGGATTTCGCTTTGACCTCGCCTCCTGCTTAACGAGGGATCCTCAAGGAGTTCCCCTCTTATTTCCCCCTTTAATTCACCTCATTTCCAACGATCCAATTCTCTCCCATGTCAAACTCATTGCAGAGGCATGGGATGCAGCAGGTCTGTACCAAGTGGGTAGTTTTCCAGGAGAAGGGCGCTGGGCAGAATGGAATGGGAAATACCGCGATTACATACGTAAATTTCTTAAAGGGACAGATAGTCATGCTGGTCATTTTGCCTCCTCTCTCTGTGGATCACAAGATCTTTATGGAAACACACACAAGCCCTATCTCAGTGTTAATTTTGTGACAGCTCATGATGGCTACACACTGCGAGATCTCGTCTCCTACCAAGACAAACATAACGAAGTGAATGGAGAAAACAATCAAGATGGAGCCAACGATAATGAGAGCTGGAATTGTGGAGAAGAAGGTGAAACGCAAGATCCCGCCATTATCCAGCTACGCAACCAACAAATGCGCAACTTTCTAGCTGCTCTTTTGCTCTCCATCGGCACTCCCATGCTTTTGATGGGAGATGAATATGGACACACTCGACATGGAAATAATAATCCCTATTGTCAGGATAATGAGTTGAATTGGATGATCTGGGATGAACTCGAAAAAGAGGAGGGGTTGGTTAGATTCCACCGCCATATGATTCAATTTCGTAAAAGCCATCAGATTTTCAAAAGAACCTCGTTTCTAAAACCTGCTGATGTGGATTGGCATGGCTACGTTCCTTTTGAGCCAGATTGGGAACCCACCCATCGTTTTGTCGCCTACACATTGAAAGATCCCGAGCAACATCAAGATCTTTACATTGCCTTCAATGCCAATTTTGTAAAAGCAGATATCACATTGCCTCCTCCGCCAAAGGGGAAACAATGGCATCGAGTCATCGATACTTCCTTACCCTCTCCCCAAGATTTTGATGAAAATTATAAAAAATCTCCTGCACTTGCCTCACCAACCTATCAACTGAGCCAGCATGCGATGCTTTTAGCAAAAGCCTTATGAGGCAATTGCAAAATTCCCCGATCCAGAAAAATCGCCCTTTTGAGCCATTTTGCCACCCCATCCCCAAGCCCTACTCGCTTGGAGTATGTGCTTGGGGATGGGGCATGGCCGCTGAAGCGGCTGGCAAACTGACTCAAAATCATCGATTTTTCTGGATCGGGGAATTTTGCAATTGCCTCTTATGAATAGCTATTTCTTGGAATTGCTTTAAATGCTATCCCTGAAAAAAGAAGGGCTAGCTCATGATTAAAGTTTTTATCTACAGTCTGCTGATGATCTTGGGGATCGTGCTTTCTCAAGTGTTCGATCTTCAACCTGGACGTCCCTACATCAATTTCTTCACTCTCTTGATTTTGGGTTACATCATGATCGAGGTAGGATTGGAATTTAACATCCAGAAGGGAAAATTGAAGGATTATGGCAAGGATTATCTCATTGCCATGACAGCTGCTGCCTTTCCCTGGATCTTCTGCATGCTCTACTTCTGGAGTTTTTTTGACATCAGTTTAACCAAAGCTGCCATTATAGCACGATTCGCCGCTCCCACTTCTGCTGGGGTGCTTTTTGTGATGTTAGCAGCCGCCGGATTAGCAGCCACATGGGTTTTCAAAAAAGCGCGCATCCTAGCCATTTTTGATGATCTCGATACCATTCTTTTAATCATTCCTCTGCAAATGCTCCATATCGGATTCAATGGAAAAGCGGTTGTTCTCATTGCTATCATCTTTGCCATTCTCTTCTGCACTTATCGCTATTTACACAGCTTACGCCTGCCCACTTCGCGTCCGTGGTTACTCGTGTATGCCTTAATCCTCACGGTGATCACAGAAACCTTTGCTCACATCGACCTCTTAAATCTCGAGATTTTATTGCCTGCTTTTGCATGGGGATGCCTTTTAAAAACCCCTCATGGACAACCTGCCAACGCCCCCCATGCGATCACAGCCGATGATCTTTTGAAATTTACCTACATGTTTTTCGTCGGTTGCTCCTTGCCCCAAATTGCCTTTGGAGAAATCTCTATAGGATGGCTTGTCTTCCATGTACTGATGTTGACCTTGCTTTCCAACTTAGGCAAGCTCTATCCCATGTTGTGCTATAAAAAAGAAGCGCCATTCCGAGAGAGATTTGCCCTTAGCGTTGCGATGTGGCCGAGAGGAGAGGTCGGTGCTGGCATCTTGGTCATATCCATGAAATACGCAATTCCTAACAACGTGATTGAGATGGCTCAACTAAGCCTTGCCTTAAACCTCTGCTTAACGGGAGTGTTTATCTATTGGGTCATGTGGTTATTGAAGAAACCACGTCGGAAGAGAGCATTAGACCTCTTTCGAAACTAAGTTGCTATGCTGAATTTCAGATAGATGGTTAGACGGTTTTTGGCAAGGGACTTTTCTCTTGAACAAAGACGGTTCTCTAGCTTAAAAATAAAGCTTTAAGTACGCCATGGTCAATTCATATAAATCGGTCAATAAAGCCAGACTATGGTTTTTTTTCATCGACAGGATGGTCCATTAATATCTGCGATTTTCGCGCCTGTAAGTACGCCATTCTCGATTCAATTTTTATCACAATTTCTCGGTACGCTTCAGCTTGTGCATAGGCTTTCCTAGCATCTAACTTATTATCAAACTGCACTCGATTCCCCTCTGCTTCTTTGCGCGCTGCAGAAGAAGAGTACTTTCCTTTTAAACCATCTAATCGCCCTAATTCTTGATCAATGCTTTGTAATTCCGTTTGCCATGTTTCATTCTCCTGAGAGGCAATTGCAAAACTCCATTCGATCTTTAAAAATAAAAAGCTTAACAATAGAATTAAACGAAGCATCTTCCTCTTCACATTACTTAATAATTAATGTAAAAGAAGATACAAAAGCAAGGAGAATCGAACATGGTTGAATGGACTATCTTTTCAAGAATTGATGGGTTGCTTTCCTTTGAGGTGGAAAACCAAACATTACATTTATTTGATGTTGTAGCGAAAAAGATTCCGTCATTAGAGCTTATTCTTGATCATTTCCAGACTCCAATAAAGGACATTTATTTTTATTTTTCTCCCGACCGCTTGACGCAGAATGCCATGCCCAAGCCATATCTTTATGACAATGGTTATCTCATGGTTCATGGTGCTATGCCAACTGTTACTCCCTTTATGATAGCTCCTCTTTCTAGGTGCTAAAATGTGGAAAAACATTTCTGTCATGCGTAAAAATTGCGTAATTTTCTCTAAATCTCTTTGGCTTTATATGGTTTCTCCAATGAAAGGTCAGTTTTAGGTGAGACGGCCTATCTTTATGGTATGTGATGACCATTCAGGTCGAGGATCCTTCCCATTTTGAACAGAAATACTATTACGACTGTCAAAAAGGCTAGAAAGTTTCGTTTGATTCATCTATAGCTATTAAGAATTTTTTAACCTTAGAGCTTGGGAGAATCTCATGAAACGCTTGCTTTTTTCCCTCATTTTTATCTGCTATCAATGCGCAGTTTGCTTCGCTGCAGAATTTGATGTGATTGTTGTGGGAACAAGTCCGATTTGTCTACTCGAAGCTCTCTATCGGTATCACTCTGGCAACAGCGTGTTAATCCTCGAAGCCTCTTCTAAATGCGGGGGATCGTGGAAAAGTATCGATATTTGTGGAATCCAACATGCCGACTTAGGCTGTCACACGTTAGGTCACGATCGACAGATGCTGAACTTCTTACAAGACTATGTGGGTTGCACCATCGTGTCGATGGATCATCCCCACTTACCTTTCGATGCGTCCAATAGCCCTAATGGATTCTACTTTCCTCACGGTTGTTACGACATGGTCAACAATCTGCTTCATCTTATCGCTCAAACAGATATTGTTCTACTCGCCGAACACCCTCTAGAAAGTGTGTATGTTAACCCCGATCGCGTGGAAGCCATTGCTCGTTCCAAAGGAATGAATTTCACCACGAAAAAAATCCTCGTGACCCCCTACAGCGAGATTAAGATTGAAAACCAATCCTCACCACCAGTCAATAAAACTAAGTATTTCCATCTCTATCTTCTCATCGAAGATCCTACACCTCAACGGTTCACCTTCCACAACGGAATCGGCCCAGGAATTTCACGCATGATGAACCTGTCCTACTTTGTGGGCTTAGAGGGAACAGGCACACAACTCATCGTCTTTCAAACCCACCAACAGCATACGATGGGTTCCCCTGATACCTACTTGGACCATTTAAAGAAGAATAACCTCGTCCATAACGCAGCGCGCATTTTAAAAGCTGAACCCTACATTTACGAGCAAGCCCATTACAACGCCTCCTTTGGCAAAAATGTGCCTAATGCCAATCTAATCTTTGAACTTCTAAGTACCGGCCATATTCAGACCATGGCCAGCTATATCCCTAAGTGGAAGAAAGTGCTTTATTCCACCCCCGCTTCTTCAACACAATGAATCCAGAATACGTTCAACCTCTATCTCTAGAGGTTGAACTATTTAGCCTGTTTGAGATGATGCAACGTTCTCAATTTAATCCCGCTTCAGTATAATGGCTCTGATGTTAAGGATTCTTTTTATTCTACTTTTTACTTTATACCAGCTTGAAGCCGCACCTCTACGGCTGCAAGATAAATTCATGCATGCTCAAGAGGGAGCCTATATCGTCACCGCGCACGATCAAGCCTATTCCTTGCTTTTATTGCGTTCCCTCACATCCGATGTGCTGCTCCTAGAAGAGATATCGATCCCTGCACAACAGGTCGATCTCAAACAGATTAACTGGAAGAAATGGTTGGCAGAAAAAGCACCCGGTCACACCTCGTGGACACTCTATGAAATCGATCTCAATCAAGGAACTCTCATGGAGTGCTTTTCTTTGAGCAAAAATGGGTGGATCTACTTAGATGAGCAAGAACAGTTCTTCGTCAGGCTATTAACCCTTCCGTTTTCCCCTCTTGCTCCCACACAAAGAAAAAAAATTGGACCAGCCCCGCAAGGAGAAGACGATCACCGCAAACCGTGGAACCCCTCCCTAATACGCGATGGTAAAAAAGACCCTAAGCCCACCTTTGATGTCGTCCATACGCAATGGCCCGAAGATCGCACCCTTCTTTCTTTATGCGATGTCGAGCTCTACTTCGATGCCAAAACTTCTTTTCCTTTTCCTTACTGGATCGAAGTGAAAAGTCCCCACTACGCTTTTAAGGTACGCACCATTGAATCCGGGCATCAACTCACCTCTCCTTTTACCATGCCGATGCCCCATCGCTCACCTGAATTTCTCTCCCTACATAAGAGCAAAACAACATGGGAAATCCAGCTCAAAGCACCTCACTATTACAAAGACTTCCAACTGTTTGCTCTTGATCTGACAGATCACAGCCTGATGCTACCCATCGACCATCTCATGAAACGAGACGCTGAGCATGTTACCCTATTGATCAATACTGCCACGTTAAAGGGGAGCCTGCATGATCATCATCGCTACCGCTGGGTAATTCTATCCCAACATTTAGCCTCCACTTTTCTCGAGTCAGAAGAGACGTTTATATGGGAAAAACCCTAAGTTATGAACAATGTTTTCCCCATTGCGATTCCTCTAAAATTCTCATTCCAAATGCAATTCTACAACCAATTGATTATCAACGACTTACAATCTTAATCTTTCATTAATAAACATCTCCTTTTTTCTTAATGCTGCAATTTAGAACGACTTATTCGACAATACATGAACAAGTTTTCCACAATCGTCATTAAAATTTAACGCAAAGCAAAACAGGTTACGCAAGAGTCTATTTTTAGTGGCTTTGCATTGGTTAATAGAACGTTCTCAAACTGTACAATAAAAAACGCCGCATCAAGATTGATGCGGCGTATGAAAATAAAAAGGTAGGATTCAGCCTTCATTATCTGTTTGTTTTATCATCAGTCTTCCTTTTTTTGCTTTTTTCCAGAAGCAGCAGCAGCATATGTAGTCTTCCCAGCATTGCCCACCGAATTAGGCTTTTTTCCTATACCATCATTAGGAGATGCAGCTCTTGTCGGAGTTTTGGGCTCATGTATAGAAGGTTCCACCAAAACTGCACTTGCACCAGCAACAGCTTTAGTAGGACCTACAGTTGGCGCAGAAGAAGACGCAGGCGCAGAGGATGCAATTGCCGTGGTTGGCTCGGAATTTTGTGGCTGGGAAAACTCTTTCGGACCGGCTTGTTCTTGTTGTGCTTCTGCAGAAGATTCAGATGAAGCTGCAGCTGACTTTGACGCAGAACTCTCGCCTCCTTCAACAGGTTTATCACCAGATGCACTAGCAGCCTTTGGCGCAGCTTCCCCACTTGCTTCAGCAGGTTTATCACCAGATGCACTAGCAGCCTTTGGCGCAGATTCCCCGCTTACTTCAACAAGTTTATCACCAGATGCACTAGCAGCCTTTGGCGCAGATTCCCCGCTTGCTTCAGCAGATGCTGCCTGTTCTGAAGATTCTATCACCCTATCTGGAAGTATCAACCATTCGGGCAACACTCTAAACGCCCAGCGGGTGACTGTATAAAGAGGTTCTCCATCATTTCCCGCTAAACGATTAAATCGGGCAACTTTAGCACCCGTTTCTTTCAAAGTTGCAGTCATTGCGTCGTTTAGCACTTTCATTTTTCCACGTAGATCATCAATGATCTCATACCTTTTCCTTGCAATCTCATCAAGAGCCCCCGCTTCTTTTCTATACTTGGCAGGCTCAGGAGCTTCTTCTTTATCTTTAGGAAGTGCTGGTAAATCTCTAGTAATAGGAGACAATGATGGGAGGTCTCGTTGAAACTGTTGCAGAAGCGCATTCACATGGTTAGCTACATCCTTAAATGAATAGTACTCTTTATTAAACGCCTCATTCTCCTTTTTAAGAGCTTCTTTTGTCGGGGTTCTAACATGTTTATACTGTTTTTCGGTAAAACTCTTTGAAATGGTGGTACTAAATGCATCCATGGCCGCTTGCGTGCTAGCAAATCTCGGATATTCCGCTGTGAAAGTGCTCACCAAGGTGTCAAAAACTCCTTTGCTCTTTTGATTATCACTTACTAACACCGTAATAGATAATTTTGGTTCAACGAGTTCCTTAACACGTGTATCTAGATCTAGTAGTTCTTGCTCTATATGCTTACGCAATTCTCCACTGACCATTGATTGTGTCGACGTGGAAGGAGCTAACGTCAAAGGTTGCAAATTTAATGACTGTGGATTTTCTGCTGCTCTTACTGCTGGTAGTGCCATGGTAACCTCCCCATGTTGTTTGTGTTAAACAGACAAGATATTTAACAGAGAGGCAAATTTAAATAAATATTTACTTTATAATATTTTAATATTTACCACCCATCGTTAACCAGGCGATCTCATTTTTTTCTCTGCGAAAAAAGCGTAGTAGAACCACATAAATATAAATATTTTTTTTCAAAGAAGTTATGTCAAAGCAAGTTGAGCTTGCCCCCATTGTTTAAACCAGGTACATTAGCAAGCTGTTTAAGCTTGTAGTTGGTTATCATGATTCGCGTCTTTTCACTTTCCTCGACTTATTCTTTGAAGAAATCAAAGCACATCTTACGCCATGCGGTGCATCTTTTTAATCGTAAGAAAAAAACTCTCTCTCAAGATGCGCGCCACCATCTAAGCTCCACCCTACAAGTCCTTCAACAAGCCTTAATCGATAAAGACCGTGAAAAAGCTGATCTTCTTGCTAAAGAAGTCCTCTCTCTTTCTGGTCTGCATCTGAAAAAAACTTCTTTTGATCACGTGCGCGAACTGATTGTAGCTATCTTGTTCGCTTTGAGCATCGCTGTGCTCGTACGACAGATGTGGTTTGAGTTCTATGAGATTCCTACAGGATCGATGCGTCCTACACTGCGAGAACAAGATCGTTTGGTGGTTTCTAAAACCAACTTTGGAATCAATATTCCTCTTAGCGTTGATCACCTGTATTTCGATCCAAATCTTGTCAAACGCAATGGGATCTTTGTGTTCACCGGGGAAAACATGGACATTCGCGATGTGAACACGATGTATTTTTACATCTTTCCCGGCAAAAAACAGTACATTAAACGCCTCATCGGAAAACCAGGTGATGTTCTCTATTTTTATGGAGGAGAGATCTACGGAATCGACAAGGAAGGAAACGACATCTCTTCAGAACTTCAATTGGCTCAACTGAATAAAATCGAACATATCCCCTTCATCGACTTTGATCGAAAGACTATTCTCCCCGCAACTCCGACTCAAAATGTATTTTCGCCTGCAATCATCTACCAGATGAACGAACCCGTGGCGAAACTGTTCCTCAATAAGAATGGAATGGTCTCAGGAGAGGTCATCAACAATTCCACGATTCATCTCTCCAACGCACCTACTGTCCAAGACTACTTCGATCTTTGGGGTTTTAAAAACTTTGGAATGACTCGTCTACTGACGCGCGATCAAGTCAAGCAATTCACAGATCAAGATCTCGCCACTTTAGATGACGGACAACTCTATTTAGAAATCACGCATCACCCTTCCGTAATCCATCCCAAACTCTACCGCGATGAATATGGTAGATTGCGACCAGGTCTTTCTAAGAGCACATCGATCATCCCTCTCCAAGCAGAGCATCTGAAAACAATTGCAGATCACATGTACACAGCGCGATTCTGCGTTAAGAATGGAATTGCTTACCGTTATGGGATGGATACTTCTTCAGGATTGAACAACAGCTATGCCGTCAAGCTGCCTGATGTTCCAGATGGTTGCTATGAATTTTATCACGGAAAGGCCCATTCTGTGGGCTGGCAAGGAGTCACAAGTGAATTGCCTTCCTCTCATCCCCTCTACCAATTCACACCAGCGCGCTTACAGCTTCTGTACAATGTCGGTATTGAATGGGACATGCGTTTCATGCCCCAATGGAAAGATCAACGCCTAGTTCCTTCTCGTTACACCTATTTCCGCCATGGCGATCTCTACTTATTAGGGTCTTCCACGCTTAACCAAGCAGATCCCATTCTCGCTCAATTTAACCAAAGAGAACAAGCCAGACAACAAGCTGCAACTCAAACACCTTACTTCCCCTTTCAAGACGCCGGGGCTCCTGTGCTGAGTGATGGCTCGCTTAACATCGATTTCATCAAGCAATATGGTCTACTTATCCCTCCCAAGTCGTATCTTGCCTTAGGGGATAATCATGCCATGAGTTCAGATAGCCGCGACTTTGGGTTTGTGCCCCAATCCAACTTAAGAGGCGCTCCCGATTTCATTTTCTGGCCACCGGGCTCACGTTGGGGAACGCCCAATCAACCAGCCTATCCTTGGTTCAATCTCCCAAGAACACTCATCTGGATTGCAGCTGGATGCTCAATTCTAGGAGGAACTATCTTATGGAGAAGAAAAAACAAACTCCCCCTTAAAATAGAGCCTTAAAATTGAGGGAATTGCAAAACTCAAACGAAAAAGAGTGATTTTTTGGGGACCAATCTAAGTCTTGCTTGGCAAGTCCCCGAAACATCCTTTTGTTTTGTTAGCTTGCAATTCCCTCTATTGTCTTACGCTTAAGGAAATTCCAATGGTGGTAGGTTCTCCGTTAAGATCCCAAGCTGTCCCGTCTGGACAATTGAAATGGATTTGCGTAGCGAGTACTTCATGCATCACATACTCTTGATGCTGCTGAAGTGCAGCTTTGACACGCTCTGTAGTCTCAAGAGCAAGAACGATGCGATCGGTGACAGCAAAGCCTGCATCGCGACGCATCGAATTGATCTTATTCACTAATTCTCTGGCAAGTCCCTCTAACAGCAATTCATCTGTTAACAGCGTATCAAGAGCCACTGTGATTTCACCTGCCGATGAGGCGATGAGTCCCTCTTTGACAATCCGTTCTACAGCGACGTCTTCAGGGGTTAACGTAATCGACTCCCCTTCCACCACGATATCAAGAGGTTCCCCCTTTAGGAGTACACTCAATTGGGCCTGAGAAAACCGATCGATCGTTTGGTGCGTTGCATTCATTAGCTTACCGACTTTTTTACCCAGGACGCGGAAGTTGGCTTTGGGTCGCAAGGTGACAAATTCTTCCTCTTTACTGATCAACATCACCTCTTTGACATTCAGCTCGTCCATGATGAGATGCTGCTGCCGTTTTAAAGCGTCAAGGATAGACAAATTAGCTGAGATGAGGAATGCCTTAGGCAAAGGCTGACGTACTTTGATCTTGTGATCTTTGCGCAAGGAATGCCCAGCACTCACAACTTGTTGCACATAACTCATCTCATGCTCGAGCGTTTCATCGCGCAGTTCAGGGCGGTAATTGGGGAAGGCACACAGATGCACGGATTGAGGCGCCGACTTAATTCGTAACTGTAAGTAGATTGCTTCGCTTAAAAAAGGGATGAAAGGAGCTGCAATGGTCACCAAATTGGTCAGAACTGTATATAGAGTTTGGAACGCTTCATCTCTCTCACGAGAGGGATGCTCATCCCAGAAACGAGATCGGTTGCGTCGGATGTACCAATTAGTCAATTGATCGATGAAGCCAACAAACGGTTCTACGGCCCGATTGAGCTCATACTGATCCATCGCTTCGGTGACTTCTTTAGTTAAATGCTGCAGCCGAGAGAGGATCCAACGATCGATATCCGCTTGAGGAGTTGGAAAATCTGTCTGCTTGGGCGCCCAGTTGTAAATCTTGGCGTAGGTCGATAGAAAGACGAAGGAATTCCATAGAGGAATTAACGCTTGCCGCAAGACGAGTTCCACACCCCGTTCTGAAAAGCGCAGATCTTCTGCACGTACAGAGGGACTATTTAACAAGTAAAGACGCACAGCATCCGCACCATAGCGATTGATGACAGAAGTAGGCTCAGGATAATTCTTAAGCCTCTTAGACATCTTATTGCCATCTTCAGCAAGGATGATCCCATTCACAATGACATTTTTAAAAGCGGGCTTATTAAATAAAGCCACAGCTAAAACGGTGAGCGTATAAAACCATCCCCGCGTTTGATCTAGGCCCTCAGCAATGAAATCTGCTGGAAAGCGATTTAAGACCTCATCTCGATGTTCAAAGGGAAAATGATCTTGCGCATAGGGCATGGATCCCGATTCAAACCAGCAATCAAAAACCTCCGTGATCCTGCGAAACACCTTGCCATTCTCTTCAAAAGTGAGACCATCGATGAAATGGCGATGTAAATCCTTGACCTGTTGACCTGTTTTTTCCTCGAGTTCTTTTACACTGGAGATGACGCGAATTTCCCCATCTTCACTTCTCCAAATCGGAATGGGTGTTCCCCAATAGCGATTACGCGAAATCGCCCAATCTCGAGCACTTTCAAGCCACTTGCCAAAACGTCCATCGCGGATGTGCTCTGGTACCCAATGGATCGTAGCATTGGCAGCTAACATCTGCTCTTTGATCGTTTCCACATTGACAAACCACGAACTCACAGCTTTGTAGATCAAAGGCGTATCCGAGCGCCAGCAAAAGGGGTAACGGTGGCGGATCTGACTGTGTTGAAAGACTCTCTTATCTGCTTTGAGTCGTTTGATGATCTCTTTGTCTGCATCTTTCACATACAGTCCAGCAAAATCGGGCACATCGGCTGTCATTTTGCCATTGTGATCAACAGGACACACCAATTCAATTCCTTCCCGACTGCAAGCAAAAAAATCCATTTCACCAAAAGCAGGTGCCGCATGAACAAGTCCTGTTCCCTCTTCGCTCGATACGGCAGACTCAAGAATCACGCGAAAGGCTTTTTGCTGCGCTCGATCAGCGAAATAGGGAAAAATGGGAAAGTAGCGCTTTCCCTTTAATTTTTCGCCTGTCAGTTCCGCTACAATTTCGTATTCTTCTGCTTGTTTAAAACAGCGTGAAAGCGCAGAGCGAGCTAAGATGTAATGGTGTCCTGTTTTATTCTCTTTAACTTTGACGTAGTCGAGATCCCCTTTAACCATGATCGCTAAGTTAGCAGGGAGTGTCCACGGAGTTGTCGTCCACACTAAAAGCGAAGTATTCGGTTCATCTACCAAAGGAAAGGTTACAGTTAAGGAAGGATCATCGACTTCTTTGTAATTGAGGTTGGCTTCAAAATTGGATAATGGGGTTCCCAGTTTAGCAGAGAACGGCATCACTTTAAATCCTTCGTAGATGAGCCCTCGCTTATAAAGCTCCCCAAACACCCACCACACCGATTCCATGAAGGATACATCCATAGTGCGATAAGTATCTTCGAAAGATACCCATCTTCCCATTCTTTTCACTGTGGTTTCCCACTCTTTGGCGTAACGGAAAACAATCGCACGACATTCTTCATTAAAAGCATCGATCCCAAAGGCTTCAATCGCAGGGGCACCAGAGAGTTCCTTTGCCTTTTCGATTTCATTTTCAACGGGGAGCCCATGACAATCCCATCCAAAACGACGCGGGACATAATATCCCTTCATCGTCTTATAACGAGGGACAACGTCTTTAAGGGTGCCCGCTAAGATATGGCCATAATGAGGAAGGCCGGTGGCAAAAGGCGGTCCATCATAAAAAGAAAAAATGGGGCAGGTTTTCTTTGTCTCTAACGACTGTTCAAATATCTTTTCAGCCTGCCAAAAGGAAAGAACTCTCTCTTCTCTTGTAGGAAACGACTCATTCGGATCAGGTTCAAACATAATTTTACATCATTTTAAAGGAGAAACAAACATCCTATCCGATTTGTTTTAAAAAGTCCAAAACAGCTGTTTATGCTGTAGGTAATAGTCCTTGAACCATACCCAACAAAGTGCGTACAGGCTCTTCAGCAGCGCCAGTTGCTCCTCCAGTGATATCCTGAAGCAGCTGTCCCCCTAATCCAGCAGCTAACACCCCAGCAGCTGCATGATTTCTATAGACATCCGTGAAGATCTGCAGCAATCCGCCAAATGGTCTGACTCGATCACTTGCTAGTTGGCGTTCGATGAACTGAAGCATGGGCTCAATCTGTTCGTTAAATAATGGTTGATTATTTCCCAAACTTGTTAGAAGAGCTCCCCTTAATTCTGTTTTATTTTTTTGATAAAAATCATTGATGGTGCCAGCTAGCTCATTTTCTGTATGTTGAAGAAAAACAACGCCGACTGCCCCGCCTAATGCTAAATTGGTCATGATACCCCATTTGGGCACGATCGTTCCGATTACAGACACAACAAAAGAGCCTATAGCAAGGCCAGTTTGAACCAGATGCTTAGTTGCCAGCTGATTTAATTTAGAAATCTGACCCAACGTGACAAGTGCTAGCGCACTGAACACTGTAGCAAATACAACATTATGAACGAGAGAAACCACTGAAAAGAGAGCCGTTTCCATATAGCGAATGCGAGATGAAATAAAAGAAGACCAATCATTGATATTCAATTGATCTCCTGCAAAAACATAAGGGACATTTTTTAATGAGACAAGTGAAACATTGAGTAAAGCACTAGAATCAGCAACCGAGAAAGGAACGTTAAACGAAGGCAAAGTCGTTTCCGGGATTTTTCTTTTGAGTAAATCGTAAAGAGGACGCACGTTCAAAGCTTGTGTGATTTGCGTTGCAGCTGCAGCTCGTGCTGCCGGAGAGATTGGGGCGACTGTCATGATAGACTCCTTGTAAAAGCGCAAGAATTTATCCCACTAAACCCCTTTTAAACTACTCTTAAATTTAATTATGACAAATCGGATAGCATACCCTAGTGGAATGCACGCAGATAACCAGATCCACACATACCACGGACTCCACTTCCGAAAATAAGTCAGCATCCCACGTGACACTTGCCTATAAATCCACAAAGGTTCTTTTTTAGCAAAACTCCGGCTATTAAAATCGATGCATGAAATTGCAGGATAATAGACCACTTGATATCCCAACCGCTTTGCTTCTCGACATAGATCAGCATCTTCAAATGTCAAGAAATACCTAGGATCAAAGGCAAACCCTAAGCGCTCCAACATCTCTCGCCGCACCAACATAAAGGCCCCCAAAACCACATCCACCACCTGCGGATCACCGTCTTCTACTTGTGTTCGACCTGTAATTAAAGAAGGCCATATCAACCACCAGAGATTTAGATACCACTTGGGAAAAGCACGAGGGCCCCGATGCCATAAGGTTTTTCCTTCGGCATCCACCGGACGGCAAGATACAATTCCAGCCTCAGGATGAACATCTAACCACGCGATGAGCCGATCCAAACTTCCCTCCTCGACCCTCATGTCGGGATTGAGAAAAAGCAGGAACCTTCCTTGAGCAAGAGAAAACGCAAGATTATTAGCGGCCCCAAAGCCCAAATTGTCCCGATTTTTGATGAAAGTGATATAATTTGAATAATGCTCTTCAACCCTTTCCGCAGTCCCATCACTTGAGCCATTATCCACCACGAAATGCTCTACAGACGCTATCTTAGCACCCGTCACGACCGACAGGATGAGATTTTCGATATAATTCACCGAATCATGCGTGACAGTAATTACACTTATATCTTTCATATTCAGACTTTTACATATTTACTTTACAATTTTCTTTTCAAGGAAGACAATGGCACTTCTTATGATGCATAAATGATATTTATGCTATAATAAATCTCGGGGGTGTACTGGTTTCGACTTGGAAACAAAGTATGAGTGGCATGCGGAGGACGTCGGTTGGCCTCCTAAATCATCCGGCACAACAAATTAAACGGCAAAGATACAGATCTTAACGATCTTTTGCTGGCTGCATAATACCTAACAGTATTAAGTGGTCCGATAGCCTAATGCACAACTAGGAGCGTTAGAACTATTGTCATCAACCCTGGTATGAACTCCTTCTCTCTTTGCTTCTTTATAGGGATGTTCGAGACTGATAGAAGCACGATAACCTGTTGTGGGGCATCTTTCATCAAGGTTATTGTACTTAAAAGATGATAAGCATGTAGTCGGTCATATAGAGTTTGCTAAGGACGAGAGTTCGATTCTCTCCACCTCCAATTGACGAGAGGCATTCAGAACACCTGAATGCCTCTTTATTTTTTGCACAATCCCTTTAATCGTACCAACTGGTAAAATTCTCTACGGATTCCCTTTCAGTCCTATAAGAATTTACTGGATGAGTAGGATCTTCATATCCCACCGCTATTCCACAAACAATATCTACTCCGGTAAGATCGAGAACTTCTCGCACGACATCAGGGTATTCAGCAAAAGATGCTTGAGCGCAAGTGGCTAATCCCATATCTTCTGCAGCCAATAGAAAATTTTGAATAAAAAGACCAACATCTAACCAAGAGCCTTTGGGCATGCCTTTTTCAATAAAAATCATGAGGCCTACCGGTGCCTCAAAAAAATCATAGTTGCGTCGTTTGTGTCTTTTCTTCCCCTCAATATCCTCTAGAGAAACCTGCAAAGTTTGATATAGAACTCTTCCACAAACTTTGCGTCGGTTTTTATAGGCTTCAGACCAGCTATCCGGGCAATATTCATAATCTGGATTTGAGATCGCTCCTGAATCAAACTTCTCGACTAAAGCTTTCGACAATCTCGTTTTTGTTTCAGCCCCTAGAACTGCAACCTTTGTTGGTTGGTGATTAACCCCCGAAGGTGCCCATTTGGCTGTTTCTAATAAAGACCGAACAACTTCTAAATCAACAGGTTGTTGAGTGTATGCTCTGCAGGATTTTCTTTTTCGGATTAAACTAGAAACACTCATGACTTTCTCAAAGACGTTTCTACTGATTTTGCTTTAGTTCGTAACTCTTCTAATACAGCCTTGTCTTCCCTATCAGCTATCAACCATTCCTCTTTACGTCGTTTCTCATCAAATTCCTCATAGCGCTCTAAGGCTAGTTTTTCCGCAACCTGAGGTGAGATCTTACCAGCGTGATCTAACAAATCTCTCTCGTTAAAAAGTAGAAAGGCATCTAATTTTTCTTCCCATTCTGCCATGGTCATCGCCTTGCGTCTCCTAGCCTGATCTTCTGCATGGTCGAGATACATGACAACAATCCGATTGAGCTCTTCGATTTCTGGCTGATCGAGATAATTTTTTCCAATGGTTACATCCTGCTGACGCACTCGATTTCCCTTCCAGCTTTTAAGACCCATATTTGGCAGTTCTGGATTGGCAGCTCAACAATCAACTCAGCCGCTGTGTGATGCGCTGTTGCCCAAAGCATCTTATTCTGCACTTTCTTGAAAAAAAGCTGAGCTTGGTTGTTCTTGGGATCATAATCAACCGCAGTAGCATAAATATCTCGCACTTTCTGATAAAAGCGCTTTTCTGAAGCCCGGATCTCTCGAATACGCTCAAGCCACTCATCGAAATAGTCCCACGGCTTCGGCTCTTTTAATCTTGCATCGTCCATCACAAACCCCTTTACAAGGTACTCCTGTAAATGAGTTGTGGCCCATTTCCGGAATTGAGTACCACGAGAAGAACGAACGCGATATCCTATTGCAAGAATCATATTGAGGTTATAGAGTTTAACCTCTCTCTGAACGCTTCTTCCGCCTTCAGTTTGAACTAGTAAGTAATCCTTACTAGTTGACTTCATATCAACTTCTTCTTCTTCATAAACACCTTGTATATGGAGAGTTATGTTTTGCGGCGTAGTTTGAAAAAGATCTGCAATTTCTGTTCGAGTCAGCCAAACAGTCCCCTCTTCAGCCCGAAGTTGTATTACTGCATTTCCATCTTCGGCAGTATAGAGTATGATCTCCCCGTTTCCCATATCATTAGCCCTTAAGATGCTTTACTAGAAGAAACATGGTATAAGGAATTTTAAATCTTTCCCATTGAAAAGTTTTGAATGCATCTCCCAACCTTCAACTACATAAGATCTGTTCAAAATGATTCGGTATTTTAAGTCTTGGCTAGTCTCTTACCCTAGGAAAAGAAAAGAAAATTTCATTGCATGCGCCTTTATGAAATTGTTATCATGCATCAATGACCCCTCAGGAGGGATATGAAAAACATACAAACAAGACTTCTAACAGTTTTGATTATCTTGTTTTTCTCTCAAAAACTTGTAGGAATGGAATATGATATGAGTAATCAAGAAGCCTTAATTAGGAACAATGAAAAGATTATTAAAAAGTACTTTGAGGAAGCTTGGAATCAAGGAAAATTAGAAGTACTTGATGAGATTATTGCTCCGAATTATGTCAATCATAGTCCTGGCATGCCCAACCCGATTCCTGGACCAGATGGCCTCAAACCAATTATTGCTGGTTTACGTAAAGCTTTTCCTGACCTATGTTTTACTATTGAAAACATGGTTATCACAGATTCACTTGTAGCGATCCATTGTACAATGCATGGAACTCATGAAGGTGACTTATTCGGATTTCCCCCAACAAACAGGGAAATTAAAATTAATCAAATGCAAATTGAACGTATCCAAAACGGGCAAATAGTCGAGCATTGGCGCCAATCTGATGATTTAGGTATGATGAAACAATTAGGGCAAATCGATTGATCTAACAAAGTGTATTTTGTCTTGGGCAAAAGTTCTGAACGCGTCTCTCCACCTACAAAACGCCAAGGCCGGGAATTTCTCCCGGCCTTTTAAATTTTCCTGTTTTTTTCTTGATTATCATCGATCGTAGTTTAAGATTTGTTGTTCAAAGTTATAAAAAACCGAGTCTTATGAGAAAACATTTTTTACCCCGTCGCCTGCTTATGGCTCTTACTCTATTTATTAAGTTGCTCAGTATGGCACAATTACGAGGAGACTCTCGGCCATCCATTTCAGATGAAAATCTTCAACCTACGAAGCTTTATTTCGTAAGACACGGAGAAACTCACCGAAATAAAGTAGGAGAAAAGATTTCCGGTCAAGAAGATGGTCCAGCAGCGCAATTAAATGAAACAGGTCGCAAACAGGCTGATCAACTAGGGAAAAAACTTGCCGAGCTTTATTCAGGGAAAATAGCAGTGATCTACACTTCCCCCTTAGGACGCTCAAGGGAAACAGCTCAAATCATCGCAGGCTACTTTTCTAACATTGATATAGTCGAAGATCCTCGTCTTATGGAATTTAACCATGGTAAATACGACACGATGGATTTTAAACTGAGAAACCAAATTTGTCAGATGCAATATGAGGCAATAGAAGAAGAAACTGCTAAAACAGGCGAGATTCTCGATCGATTTTTTAAATGGAGACTTCGATTGTCAGATCTGATCGCATATGATTCCAAAATGACTGAGATCCCCCTTGAAGGCATACCCGAAACTGCTTTAGAAGTGTTAGCAAGAGTAAATCTCGTCTTACAAGAAATAACGCACAGCTACCCAGGCAAAATAGTCCTTCTTGTGACTCATGCAGGCATTATCAAAACAATAGGGATTGAAGCTGAAAGTAGACAACGAGCAGACACAAAACCTATTCCTATGTATTTTGAAGCAACACCAGGGTTCACCGTTTTACCCGGCAATTGTTCTATTACTTATTTTGAGAAAACCCCAAATACGCCCTTATCTTTTCACGGAAGCGAAGATCTCATGAGACCAGGATCAAAGCCACCTTGCTCCAATCAAAAGTTCTGAATGCATCTCTCCACCTCCAATTAAATTCAAGGCTTCAGTTTCACGACTGAAGCCTTTTGTTTTAGTGACATACAACACCAAATTCACACCAGAAAATTCACCTGCGTAAAGCTCAATTACGCAGTATTTACGCACTAGACTGAATGAAACTGCAGTAAAACTTCCTTGATTTTTGAGATTTTTATGCTACACTCTTCGACTTACACCAAGAGAGCAAAATGTCATCAAATACTGTTGAGAAAGTTCAGACCAAGGACCTCAAAGAATACAAAGCCTTCTTTAAAGAGATTAAAGAAAGAATCTTAACCTCTCAGGTAAAAGCTGCTTTAGCTGTTAATCAAGAACTCATCAATCTTTACTGGGAAATAGGCTCTAAAATCCATCTCAAACAGAAGGGTGAAGGCCTGGGGTGCTAAAACTATTGAAAACTTGGCAAATGACCTCAAATCTACCTTTCCAGAGATGAAGGGATTTTCTCATAGAAACCTCAAATATATGGTTCATTTTGCTAAAGAATACCCCGATTTCTCAATTGGGCAACAGGTTGTTGCCCAAATTCCATGGGGCCATAACATCCTTCTCCTTCATTAGATGAGAAGGAGCTATTTCCTTTCTCCCTCCCAACGATGAAGTGTTTAGGAGAAACTCCTAACAATGTAGCGGCTTGCTGAATACTTAAGAACTTGTTCATTCTAATGCTAAATGAGCAAGTTTAAGCAAAGTTAAGAAATACTGCTACCAGCCCCATAATTTCAAAAACGATGGATCGTATCCACGCAGGGGCAAATTTCATATTTTGTCTCACTTCTTTTTCGTTTGAACCCTTGAGGAATTTTGAAATTTGCGCACGAGCTATCTGGTCAATGTGATCTTTTCCTAAATTTTTCAAAGCTTGAATCAGAAGACCTTCTCTAGTCCCTGCAGAAGACATAACTTTTTTAGTGGCCTTTTTAAAAATGATTTCTTGATTGCCAATTTTGACTTTCCTTGAGGGACCTTCAGTTAAAAAGATAATTCGACCGGGAACCTGTACAGAAAGGCCAACCAAATTTGCAGCGTAAGCCCCAGCTGGTTGGATTTGAACTCCATTTTTTTCTGCAATTGCTTTCGCAACCTCATTCAAATCTGGAGGGATTAGGCCCAATAAATCATGCATTTTGGGATAGTCATAAATACCTTGTGCAAGCCGACGAATAACATTTTGCTTTTGAAGCTGTGAGAGAGACTTGCGAATAGAGGCGTTGCTTCCCAGATCAGAAAAGTGTACCGGGGTAAAACACCACCCCCCCGACCATGATCGATAATTCTATTTTTCACCGCGATTTCAATACTTTGACCCATCTTCACCGTCTCTTTTTTCACAAAGATAGCATCTTTTTGTGAAAATTAAATAATTACAAGTAACCTATTATCAAATAGATATGTCAAATAACGTGAAGAGAGGCCAATTTAAAAACCAAGTGCAACAAAGGATGTAAACGGATTGTGAAGAAGCCAAAAGAGAAATAGTTTTTACAATATAATACATTTTACTTTAATTTTATTGTAAAAATTATTATAATGATATTATTTAGTGATAATAAATTAATTAAAAAATAAAAATGAGGCACTAATGTCATTAGAGGTTAATGTAATTCACGCAAAAGTAGAAGCTCCTAGTAATAAATCTGCGCAAAAAGAAGAAGGAGAAAAAACTGCTGCAACCACAGCCGTTGCTGCTCTAAATCTGTCAAATTATCAAAGCGAGTCTCTTTCTCTCTTTTCACCACCTCCTCCTATATTTTTTCTAGCTGCCTCAGCTGTATCCTCCCAAGCTGCTTCACCTGTATCCTCCCAAGCTGCTTCAGCATCCTCTTCATCTTCATCCCCCTCCTCACATCCTGCTTCTATTCCTCCACAACAAGTAGAAGAAGATCAATCAAAATCTTTCCAGGAATCTACAGCCTCATCTAAGAAAGAAATCCTGCTTGATTTACCTCCGAAAGCTCCAATCGAGCCGAAGCCGATCTCGATTCCATTTCCAGCTCATATAAGCAAGAGTGAGCTACCACCCATTAAAATGATCGCTCCTTCTACAGAACTTTCAGCACAAGAGTTTACTGAATTGTCCTTGACTAGTCCATCATCTGCAGCTTCTACTCCTCCACAACAAGTAGAAGAAGATCAATCAAAATCTTTCCAGGAATCTACAGCCTCATCTAAGAAAGAAATCCTGCTTGATTTACCTCCGAAAGCTCCAATCGAGCCAAAGGCGCTCTCGATTCCACTTCCAGATCCTATAAGCAAGAGTGAGCTACCACCTATTAAAATGATCGCTCCTCCCCCAGAACTTTCAGCACAAGAATTTACTGAATTATCCATGTTCCAAAAATTTTTAAAAAGATTCACTGGTCAAACAAAAGCCACCATTGAACATTTAAAAGAATTTGAAAAAGCCTTATCTGAAAATAAAAAATGGCTTAACTATCCATTAATGGAAAGCATAGATGAAAACACTGTAAGTTTTGCTAAAGGTAATACAATTTTACACCTATTTGGACAATTAGGCGGCTCTGAAGAATTTATTCGCCTATTACTAAAACACGGATGCGATTTAAGCATTAAAGAGAAGGGCTTCTATGGAAATACACCTCTTCATTGGAGTATCGCAAATGCAAGGAATTCGACAGCTTTGGCATTTATCAATGAAAGCCCCAAAGAAGCTTTAAGCATAAAAGACAATTCCCATCGTGGTAACACACCATTGCACATGACTATTGCTAAAGGTTATAAAGATAAAAATGCTGATGGACAAGCTTTAACTGTAACCAACGCCGAACTGACGCAACAATTAATTCAAAGAGGAGCTGAAATAAATGCAACGAATGCATATGGATTGACTCCATTACATATTGCTTGTTTAAGACATGACGTTTCTTCTATTAAATGGCTCTTAAAATATGGAGCTCGTCTAGATGTTGTAAGCAATGACGGTCAAACCCCACTTGAATTGATAGAAATAAATAATCATACCACAGCTCAAGAATACATAGTTTCTAAAGTTACTAATCCCATCATCTTGGATAAGTCTGAATATGACGATAACTATGCTAAGGCAATTGCTTTACTCAAACCGCCGACGCCATAACATACTGTGATGTGATTCAAAAATTGGCTTTTAGGCCACGTTCGGTATAAAATAATCGAAATGAACTGGCAAACCATCGTCCAAGATTTTATCATCAAGCATTCTGACCAGATCCGTAAGGCGACTCAGCCAGTCCGTGATCATCTGGACGTCGCTTATTTTACTTACCATCGCATCAACATAGATGGAAAATACACGGTCCTAGTCGATCGACCCGATTGGGCCGAGCGATACGTCGAACAAAAACTCTATTTAGAAGATCCTTACCTTCGGCATCCCGACCAATATCAGTCAGGAATGTGCGCCATGCTAAGCAATGGGCCGGAAGAATATCGAAAAAAAATCTTGCGTGAAGGGAAAGACATTATGGATATGGGAGATTCTCTATTCATCGTTGAAAAAACTGGCCCTTATGTTGAATTTTTTGGATTTGCCAGTAAGACGGACTCTTACAAGCTCTCTGATATCGCACGTAACCATCCATTGTATCTTAAAGCATTTGCAACTCATTTCAAGCGGAAAATGAAAAACATTTTACAATCGATGGAAGAAGGCGCAAGCACTCTCCCAGAACTCAAAGGAAATGACTTTTACAATAATGAACCGATCCATACCAATCCTACGGAGGAATTAAAGAAGTACTTGAAAGAGATTGGGCTCGGAAATTTGGTGGATTTTGCAAGATTGCTTTCTTCTCAGGAAAAAAAATGTCTCTTTCATCTTGCAGAAGGCAAGACTGCTAAAGAAACAGCGACCCTCCTTCGCCTTTCCTCAAGGACTGTTGAATCTTATCTCGAGCATATCAAAAATAAAGGCAAAATCCGCGCCTTCGAACTTTTCGATTTGGCTAAAGAACTCAAACAGTTTGGTCTTATACCGTAATCGATACGGTATTTTTCCTGTCCTCTGTTCTCACATAATCGTTTCTCAATTCAACAAAAAGGAGCCATTATGTTGATGGACACTCAAACAGAAATAGTTTATCAGGTGCCTATGGAAGAGACCAATTTAAAATGTCATTTTAACGAATTTTTTAAATGTTTTTGTACTGAGAATTCAGGCCGCTTTGTTTCTGGTATTTTATCTCCCTCTATAAATGCCCGTATCGGAATCTCGGAAGCAATCGAGGACGACCTTCAATTTTTTCGCGAACAAAATATGCCATTTTGCTGGTATATAGACGAAGAATCTAATCCCGGATTTAAGCAGAGACTTCTTGCGGCCAGGTTTAAAGATCTTGGAGTTTTCAAAGGAATGATAGCCCGACTAGATCGTTCATTTCCGACTCAGTTGCAAAGAGAATGTACAATCGAGCTTGTCCAAGATACAGCCTTAATGAACAAATTTGCCGCTCTCATCTGCCTCATTTTCAGCATCACAGGACAAGCAGCAGATCAATATGAACAAGCACTTTGGGAAAGGCCAGGGATCTATAATTGGGTGTTGAAAAAAGAAGGGAAAATCATTGCAGCCCTATCCACCTTTATTGAAGGAACTGTGGTAAGTGTCTGGAATGTTGCTACCGATCCGACGTTTCGTCGCCAAGGCTATTGCAATGAACTTTGGAAAGCGGCGTTGAATGACGCCATTTTAAATGGTTGCCAGACAAGTATGACCTATTTGACATCGGAAGGAATGGCCTATGGCATCTGCAAAGGGCTAGGATATGAGACAAAATGGCAATTTCATGCTTATCTGTGTCCTTGAACTTACTTCACTAATTTTAAAAGTGAAAAGATAGGTCGAAGCCGACATTTTGCGCCCAGTATTTACTGCCCACTTCGGCGGCGTAGTAGATGGAGGCATTGACAAAGTTATTCGCACTTTGGTAGGTGAAAGCGAGGCTAGGGGCGAAGAGGTTCCGCTCAAAGTTTCCCCCTTTATCTTTAAAGGAGCAGTAGGAGTCGACGAAATTGGCGCGGTATTTTCGACTGGAGCAAGGTGTCTGATTCATGTAGGCCAAGCTGAGTGTGGGGGTGAAGACTCCCTTGCAGGCAGAGTAGTTGGTGCTGAACAAAATTCCCACTTCCCCTTGAAAGAGCGTAGCATTTTTTGTGTGCACATGGAGATCGAGGATCCCAACGCCAGATTCGGTATAGCTGTTTTCATGCTGCAGCACATAATCGAGATCGATGTAGGGGGTAAATAGGTAGGAGGTGGAAGGGCGCAGCTGATAGCCAAAGCCGACGTGCGTCAGCAACTCGTTTCCGCTGTGCTGAGCGCGCGCCACGCTGTCGATCGTCCCAAAATCCAGGCTGCGCTTCGTCCAATATTTGTTGTATGCGCCGAGGAAGGCCATATCGATGCAAAATCCGTTCTGGCTCCAAGCACCGTAGAGTCCACCGTAATAGCTGTTGATGGATGCTTTGCTGGGGAACTCTTTTAAATGGAAGGAGTCGTCCGTAGAGCTGAAGGCACCGCCGACGATCCAGTTCCGGAAAGAATAATCGACGCCGATCGTACCTCCGAGCGTAGTATCGCGATAGCCGAAGGAATTCTTTTGTTTCTGCCACTGTGCCACGCCATCGACCCATAAACTGACGGAGCGTCCGCAGCGCTGGTCGTTATTGAAAAAGAAATCTTGCAAGTGCTGGGTGTAAGTGGAGCGGACGAGCACGGCATCTAGAAGTTGCACATTGGTGAGACCTGAAAACTGGGCGGGCCCCATCTGTTTAAAGGCATCGCTGAGAGTATCGAAGCTTAAGCCAAGCAAAACGTTATTGATAGTGGCTACATCAAGAGTGAGAAAGCATTCCGCTATGCTCCCATAGGAAGCGGGTATGAAGATGAGTTCAACAGTAAAGGGATCGTAGATCAAACGCGTGAAACCCGGGTCACTCGCCAGCGAGGAAAATGTCCCCGTAACGCCACCGTTTGCGCTGATGATGGTATGCACGATGGGACCTGTCAAGAGGGAACTATCGGGCATCACGTAAATGCCGCCGGCGAGTTGCGCGGTTCCAGAGGCGACGATTTCATTGCTATTGCCTAGAGTGTCGATTTCGACATCATAGGTATTCGTAGAGGTTAGGACGAGATCGGTCGTGAACATCTGGCCGACGGAATTGCCTGGCTTGAGCGTGCCACTACTGAAGATAGAACCATTTGCCGTAGCGTTGCCTGTGAGCGTGCCGCCCGTGTCGACATGTATGTCTCCACTGACAGATCCATTCAAATTGAGCGTGCCTGATTGGACGTGCGTAGCGCCGAAATAAGTATTTACGCCACTCAGTCCGACAGTGCCAGCGCCCGACATCAGAACTCCCGTGCCGCTAAATGAAGATCCAGCCCCTTCGATCGGATTGTCGAGTGACAATGTACCGTTAATTTGGAAGGTAACGCTGCCGCCCGACTGGATAAAGATATCTTGTCCTAGAGAAGATCCATTTCCTGCTCCAATACCGCCGTGTCCAGCCATTGTCGAGTTACCGGAGAAAGTGACGCCATCTTGAATGATAAGCTGGGCCGTATCTAGAATAACGATGGCTCCGCCGAGCCCAGAACCTCCTCCACCTCCCGCTGGTGATCCAGAACCACCAGTTC
Organism: Chlamydiota bacterium; assembly: GCA_013286595.1. Taxonomy (GTDB): domain Bacteria; phylum Chlamydiota; class Chlamydiia; order Chlamydiales; family Rhabdochlamydiaceae; genus JABDFI01. Next base: position 44,815 of record JABDFI010000004.1, read on the forward strand.
CGCCGAGGCCATACATATCGATGCCACCACCACTGCGGCCTGCGCCGCCGCCCGCGCCGAAACCGGCATTACCACCTGAACCGGATCCAGAGCCGCCGCCGCCGCCGCCGAGAGCTCCTCCACTTCCTCCAAGTCCACTCCCTCCACCGCCGCCGCCACTAGCGCCACCGCCTATGGCTCCGCTAATGCTGCCTGCACCTCCGCCACCAACGCCATAATCTAAGTTAACACCCAAACCCTGGCCGCCTATTCCTCCAAAGCCACTGAAACCTGCACTGCCACCTCCACCAGAACCTCCGCCACCGCCAGCGCCACCACTGCTTCCCGCTCCGCCTGAATGCGCAGGCAGGCTAGTAGCAGCGACAGAGCCACCGTTCCCTGTAATAATGGTGGGTGATATTCTTTGCCCACCGCCGCCAGCTCCTCCATAGTTTGAGAATGTATTAGGACTCCCAGCTCCTACATTTCCTCCGGCAGCCCCACCGCTATTGCCTCCACCACCTCCGCCAGAGCCGCCAGCAGTGGATGCAGTGCCACCGTTCCCACCGCCAAATCCACCGCCACCACCTCCCGAACCTTCTGAACTTTCCGCAGCCCCGCCCGCGCCGCCGCTAGCTTTATGACCACTGAGGCTCAGCGTAGAAATGGTCAAAGTAGTGCCTGAATGCAGATAAAGCGCGCCGCCACCCCCGGTTCCGCCACCACCGCCGGCTTTGCCAAAACCACCATTACCCCCTTTTGAATTACCATTTTGAATGATGAAATTACTAATGGTGGCAGAGCCCTGTCCTAATGCGAAAATTGGCACACCGACCGTGGGATCTATAGAGCTGCCGCCACCGTCGATAATCACTCCATTGCCAAGAATGGTGAGGGAATCGGTGGGCGCTGTAAAATTGAATCCGATGGCTGGTAAATGGGGGGAACCCAAGCCTATCGTCTGTCCAGCGATGGGAGAACAATCGATCACGGTTCCATTCACAGCCGCTAGAATGGCGGCACCAAGAGAACCAGGGCTCGTGCTATTATCGGTGTTAGTGACTTGAATAGTGTTGGAGAACAATGGATTAGCAAAAAGAAGCAGTGCAACGAGCTTGGATTTGTCCAACATAAATAGCGTAAAAAGCAGAAGAGTTAAAAATCTCACTTATGGCATCCTCCCTTTTTGAATGGAAGTTCAAAATATATCATCCCCAAAAATATCGATATCCACAACCTCCTAAAGATTAATTATATACATAAATCAATCGATAGATCGATTAATTTTCGGTTTTTTTAATCGACTAATCGATTAAAATGAAGTTATGACGACACGAGGCGAATTAAAAAAAGCTTTACGGGATTGGCAGCAGTGGCTGAACAAAAATAGCCATTTGATTGTCTCTAGGAGCTCCCTTCTTAACCAACAGAAAGATCTCTGCCTAGCGCTTACGGGAGTGAGGCGTTCTGGAAAGTCCTCCATGACAGTCCAATTGGCGCTGGGGCGACTGGAGGAGACCTTCTTTTTTAATTTTGAGGATCCGATTTTTTTCCCAGGAGCTAGTGTTGAAGTACTTGATCAACTTCTCTCACTCTATGAAGAAGAAATGGGAAAGATGCCCAAGCTAGTAATTTTGGATGAGATCCAAAATGTCCAAGGATGGGAGCGGTGGGTGCGCAAAGCAATCGACTTAGGGCATTACCAAATCGTTGTAACTGGTTCTTCTTCTCATTTATTGAGTTCCGAGATCGCGACAGCTATTTCCGGACGGGTTATTGAACAAACTATCTGGCCCCTTTCCTTTTCCGAATACTTAACATTTTTGGGTAAAACGCCATCTGCAAAAGGATCTTGGTTACGCGCATTAGAAAATTATCTGCGTTGGGGAGGCTTTCCAAAAGTCATCTTAACACCGGACGAAAATGATCGGATCATTTTATTAAAACAATACCTTAGTGATATTGTGCTACGAGATGTTGTTGCAAGACATTCCATTAAAAACCAGCAAGCCTTACATCAAGTAGTTAGTTTCTATTTAACAGGTCTGAGTTGTTTACATTCCTACAATTCACTGCGAAAAGCTTTTGAAATTTCGATTGAACTAGCTTCAACGTTGACAGGTTATTTGACACAAGCTTTCCTTGCCTTTGAAATGACCCGTTACCATCCCAATCTCAAAGTACAAGCCCGCGACCCTAAAAAAATTTACGTGATTGACACAGGCCTGCGCACAGTATCTTTGCAATCCGATCGAGAGGACTGGGGCCGTTTAGCGGAAAATGCTGTCTATTTAGAATTAAGACGCAGGGGCAAACAAGCATTCTATTATAAACAAACGCAAGAAGTCGACTTTGTAATCACAGAATTGGGAAAACCTATAGATGCAATACAAGTGTGCTATTCCGATCTTGAGGATCAAGAAACGCGCAACCGCGAGATCAATGCTCTGCTAGAATGTTTGCAGGCCCTAGAACTTCCATCGGGGAAAATCTTAACACTTTCTTTGGAAGATGTGCTCTTAAAGGAAGGGAAAGCGATTCATCTCATCCCTCTCTATCAATGGCTATTTAAATGAGAGACCTTTCAGCCAGACATGCTCTGAATTTTTCGCCAGTTTCATCTGATGTAGTGCGTAAAAACTGCGTTAATTAATCCCATATAAGGGGTTTGTGGCCGAAAAGACTGTCATTCTTTTGTTGCTTTCATTTTACATGTCTATTAACTTGCATGGACCCCAATAATGACTACAAAACAGCGAGGTATCCATGTTTAAGAAAATCTATTTCTTCTTCTTTCTATTTGCTGCAACGTCCAGTTTTGCAGGAGTCATTTTTAGCATACCAAGCAACAATCGAATAACACATATGAGAGTTCAGATGATAGTTCCGCCCAAGCCTGCAGCAGCTGAAGGTACGCTTTTTCTTTGGCCAGGATTACAACCCGGTGGCGCTAATTATTTTCCCATCAATAACGGGGTTCTCCAGTCTGTGCTTACTTGGGGACCTTCTTGTGCTCCAACAAATCAGCCCCCTCTTTATTCTACTTGGTGGATTTCTGCTCAATACGTCAATACTTATGGTAGCGATCCGGGATATACTGGCTGTTTAAGCGGTCCTGCAATGTCTGTTCATCCTGGGGACGTATTAACCATAACGTTTTCTCTCTCTAATGAAGTATGGACTCAAACCATCTACGATCACAACACAGAGAAAAAGGTTGAATTTCAAATTAACATGATGAATCAAGCGCAAAATTATGCGATTTTTTCGATCGAGCCTTACAACAACGCTATTTTAGGCCACTCATTGTATTTTCACAATATTGTGATGGATTTTGCCGATGAACTCCCTTCAGGTCCTTCCATAAGGGGTGATTCTAATGCTCATGTATCAACCCCAATACTCTCTAACAACAACAAAAAATGCACAATTTCAGAGATTATTTTACAACAACAGTAAAGAATAGGAATTTCATTGAGAAGTTCTGAATCGTCCTTCCACATGCAGCCAGGTCAGATGACCTGGCTTTTTTTATTTCTCCATTCAATCGCTATGTTCTGACAGCTTTATATAATCTATGGCATGAAAAAATTCTTCAGGATTCATGGTCATTTTTTCAGGACCAAATTCCCGTTCAATATGTCCGTTTTGTAAGATCCATAATCTGTTGCCTAGATATTTTGCGATTAGAGGGTCATGGGTAATTAACAGGATAGGAATTCGATGTTGGTGAGCATAGTTTTTGGCAAAGGAAAGTAGCGTCGTAGAAGAAGCAGGATCCAGAGCCGCTGTAGGTTCGTCTAAAAGAAGAATTTTAGGTGGCTTAAGGATAGCCATAATAAAAGCTACGATCTGTCTTTGCCCTCCTGATAATACAGCCATCGGCGCATCCAAGAGTTTTTCGAGATTAAGATTCAAGGGCCTTAGCAAGTTTTCGACGATTTCCTCGGGAAATAACTTGATTCCTCTTCCTAAACCGGCTCTTCGGTTTTTTAAATGCACCATGGCCAAGTTTTCTCGCAAAGTGAGATTAGAACAAGACCCTAAATACGTATTTTGGTGTAACCTGCCGATGAGATGAGCTCTTTCTCTTTCATGCACATTTGTCATATCTAATGCATTGAGAACTACAGTTCCCTGATCGGGTCGAATTCTTCCTGTAATCGTTTCAAAAAGAGTGCTTTTCCCTGCCCCGTTTGGCCCCATGATAATGATAAAGTCATCCTTCTGCACTTCGCAGGAAAAATTCTTAAACACTTCAAGAAGACCAAATTTCTTGGAAATATTTATTATTTTTAGCATAGAACCTTTTGTTTTTTAATATTTTTTAACTGGATAAGAAGAACAATTAGCACAGCCTTGATGAGATTATTCCATATAGGATCTAGCCCTAGCTCGATTGTAAGAGCAAAAATGGCTTGATAAAAGACGGCACCGATAATGAGAGCGATTCCAAAAACAGGCTTAATGATTTGTGCGAGAATGAGTCCTGTAAGACCAATGACTAGTGTTCCTATATTGCCCAAAATAGAAAAATAACCATTCAATTGAACAAAAAGTGATCCCCCAACAGCAATAAAACTATTGGCGATCATAAGACCTAGAATTTTATACCAATCGATACTTTTCCCCAGATTCATAAGCATTTGAGGATTGCTACCTAGAGCTCTTAGAAGAAGACCCATTTCAGACCGCAAAACAAATTTAAGACTCCAAAACGCGATCCCTACGAGCAGAACAAGGATTAGGATCGAAGGGTAGTGAGATATGAAAATAGTGGATTTTTCATGGATAGAAAGATTAGATCCTGCTCCTTTTAGGCAAAGAGAAAATAGAGCTGTTGTTACGATAAGTCCACAAATGAGATTGTTCAGTTTCATTTTGGTATGCAGAAGCCCAGTAATGAGTCCTGCCAATGCTCCCCCGATCATGGATAGGGGGAGTGTTAACCAGGACGAGATCCCTATAGAAATGAGAGCACCGGACAGAGCACCGCCAAGTCCAAAACTCCCCTCTGTTGTGAGATCGTCGAATTGAATCACTTGCGAAGAGATGTAAATTCCCATTACGACAAAGGAATAAATAAGCCCCTGTAATAAAATGGGATAAAGGATATTTACCAATTCATGATTCATCACAAACCTCATTGCCAACGAGTTGGCTCTTTTTAGCCAGCTTTTCTGAAACTGAGATTTGTAGAGCTTCTACAATTTTCTGATTAACGACCGTTTTTGTGTTCAATGGATCGTTAATTCCTACGCTTTCTGGACTTTCTCCTTCTATGAGTACTTTGTAGACAAGAAGAGCTGTTTCTTTGCCCAACTCCCCGTAATCTGCTCCTTTAGCAGCGAGGGCTCCCTTTGTTACTGAAGGGATGTCACTGACAATTAAAGGACATTCATTTTTTAGAGCTTGGTTCGCAACAAGAGGCATGGCCCCAACGAGTAGGTTATCAGCAGGAATCAAAATGACGTCACCTTTGCGTGAAGCGGCATTGACAGCCATTGCTATTTCACTCTCCAGGTTGACTCCCAATAAAGTGGACTCAATCCCCTGCTTTTCAAGAGAAACCCTCATTTTTTTTACCATTGCTACCGAATTATTCTCACCAGGGTTGTAAAGAATTGTAGCCCTGCGTGCATGGGGAATTAACTCCTTAATTAAGCTGGATTGAGCATCCGTATCTATTCGATCGGTTGTCCCGCAGACATTCGTGTTTTGGGTCAGTCCTAAAGATTCTGGATCACTGACTGCTGCAATAAAAATAGGCTTTCTCTTTTCCATTCTTGTTATTGCTTGCACAGCAGGAGTCGCAATAGCAAAAATAGCGTCAATTTTTTTATGTGCATGAAAATTTGCAGCGATACTCTGTATTTGGGAAAGAATACCCTCTCCATTTTGAACGACGAAATCAATTTCGTTATTAGACAATCTTTCGAGCTCAGTGATGAAACCTTGTCTTACTTGATCTAAAGCCGGATGACTCGCTGTTTGAATAATCCCAACCGTGATTTTTTCAACATTTTTTTCGGGAGAGATTTTTTTATACAAAAAGACGCCTAATACAACGATTAGACAGACTAGGATAGTAACATTTTTTGGAGACATTTGTTTTCCTCTTATGGTTAAAAAAACCCTAGCCCTGGTAGCTGGGGCAAGTATCCATAAGAGGATCCACCCCGGCTTGGAGAGCCGGGGTGCTGACTGGCAACAATTTTACCTTATCAATCCCCGCTCTCTCTATTAAAAGAGTAGAAAAATTGAGTGGCAAAAAAAGACATGTGAGAACCCTTTACTCGGCAAATTAAAATACTACCTGGTACATTTGCTAACTTCATATAGGGAAACATCTCATTTCTTTTACCCAAATTTATACCCATGGTTCTTTTAAAGTCGACAAATTATTAACGAAGCACAGGTCAATATGCAAAGAGAAGAATATAGAGGGAATTACAAAACTGACCCGAAAAGCCATCCTTTTCGCGTCAGCTTTTTAATTTTATATAAATTTTTTAATTCACGAGAAGCATCTTTACATAATCTTAGCAAAAGCATATCCTCTCTTATGTCTAAACTTTAACAGGAGGTAGTTTTATGAAAATTAACTTGAATCAAAGCATGTACGTTTTATGCGCATTATTCACTTGCTTAGCTTCTGGATCAATTTTTGCAAAGGACAAAACTGTTGGTGAAAAAGTAGATCAAGGGGTTAACAAGGTTGAAAAGACAGCCAAAGCTGCGAAAGATAAGACCAAAAAAGCAGCTAAAAACACCAAAGACAAGACTAAAGAAATAGCTAAAGAGGCTGAAGGCAAAGCTAAAAAAGCAAAAGATAAAGCCAAAGAAAAAGCTCACGAAGCTATCGATTAAAAACATGGTAGAAAAGAAGGTAGTGGTTGTTTTTCAGTTAGTCTGAATGCTCTACTACGTCTAAGAACTAGAGCTTTCAGGTTCTCCTGAAAGCTCTTTTTGCATTAAGGTCTCAATCCAGCGATACGTTGATTAGAAAGCGATTCCCCCAAAAAAAAGAGAAACGCCCCCTTCTGCCAAGTGACAGAAAGGGGATGATTATTGTGAAAACTATTGTGGGAGGACTACAATGCCGTCGACTTTAGCATTTTGCACAACACTAATAAATTCTATCTTAATATTGTTATTTGAGACCTGTCCTGGAAAACTAAGTTCTAAAGGCTTCGCAAATCCAACTTCTTTAAATATATCAAGATTTGAAATAACCTTTACCCCGTTGATATTCACATTGAATACACGTTCTCCTACAGACGAAAAAAAGATTTCTGCAAACTTTAAAAGAACATACTTAGATCCATTCGAAACAGGTATGTTATATGTAAAATTGCCATATCGCTCCGTTGTATAAACTCCAAAACAAGCTGACAAATTAGGATTCGTATAGGTTTGACCACCTGAATAATACTGATCACCTTGCCAAGCTACGCCATTACACGAATCTGTAAACGCAGGACCACCAGCATTTATATAATAGCTGCTTGCGTTCACTGTTATAGTCACAACACTTTGAGCAGAATTGCCTGCAGTATTATACGCAATGGCTTTAAGCGTATGTTGGCCATTTGATAACTTAGTTGTATCAAGTGTAGCCATATAAGGCGCAGCTGTATCTGATACTATCAATGTAGAATCTACATAAAAATCTACATGTGCAATCATTGTTACCGGATCTGAAGCATTAGCTGTGATAGTAATGGTACCAGTCACTGTCGCGCCATTTGCGGGCGCAGTAATGCTCACTGTTGGCATGTCGGTTGAAGTCTTTGTTAAACTAGCAAATAAATTGGCCCCATTAAAACTACCCCATCCGGAAGCATTATCATAACCTGGACCAGCTTGATAATAAAAATTGTTACCTGTTGTAATATCATGAAAATCCATTGCATACTGCGAGGATGCAGTCCCAATAGCATAAAGTATGGGATTCGCAAACCCCACTGTCGGCATTTGAGTTGCCTGGCGCTGCTGATTCACAAGAGCAGTAAAGGCTCCCCAGAGAGGAGTTGCGCAACTTGTACCGCCAAATATGGACCACTGCCCATCGTAATAAATGGAATAACCACTCACATCTGCATTCAGCGAAACATCAGGCACGTTTCGGTTGGTTTTGGAATGTACGGTAGAGACATTTGTTTGCCAGGAAGGGATTGGCCATACCCCGCTGACACCCCCTCCGCTGGCCTGGCCAGGGCCGTTGTTCCAAACCACTTCACTCTCCCAAGCGCCAGTATTTGCATTCACGGTAAGGCTAGTCCCTCCAACTCCCACCACATAAGGCTGAGCAGCTGGATCATCCACAACAAGAGCCGTACCGCCATCAGCATAGGCGCCTCTATCACCAGCACCAGCATAAACAGACTGCCCTTGAGCCGCCATCTGCTGGAAAATTGCATTCTCTGCTTGGAGCGTACCTGACTCATCTTCTCCTAATACCCAGCAGATACTCATTTGTTTGGCTATGTTGTCTGACGCAATGCGATTATATATATCAAGAACACCTTGACCAGAAGGAGGGCCTTCGTACACGTAAATATGACTCTGTGGAGCCAACGCCAGAGCAAGCTCAATGTCAAGAGTTACTTCAGGATCGATGCCGCGACCTGAACCACCATCCACTAAGATATTTGTTAAATTAGGAGCTGGTAGACCAAAATGGCTTGCATATGCAGTGATATCACTTGCTAGGTATGACCCAAGCTCAAACAGAGCAATCGTTTGACCAGAACCATTTGCTGATACGCCATTAAGATTATAAGCTGTCTTGATATCACTGGGAGCGAGACCTCCTCCTGGACCAGAAGGAAATGATGAAGATGTTGAAGCATTTAACGTTTCTTTACTTATCTCCTGACGCCGGTTGTGAGTACGCCAAACAGCAGAATTATCTAGACCCACGATCCCGTTGATAATGGAAGCGATAGCATCAGGAACTTGAGGCTCATTATCAGGAGCATAAAATTTTCGGCCTGTATTTTTTTGCTGGTACATATTGAGCTTGATCTCAAAAGCGGCTTCAATAGATTGTGCAGAACCGCTCACATTCAACAGTATGCGATTAGGATGTGTACCGACAACAGTCAAGCCTAATTCTTTAGCATAAGCAATGACTGTATCATAATCTTCCTGAGTTGGAGCAAAATTCTCGATAAATTCTCCAGAGGTCAAATACTTGCCATAATGCTCTTGATCAGCGGGATCACTGATCTGTAGGATAAGCTGCTCCAACGCTTTTTGGTTGCGCAATGGCAATACAAAAGTAATCGGAACAGTCGTATTGTCATCAAGATGTTCCATAAAAACAGCTTCGGATACTGCCTTGCTTGGAATATGTCCTGAAAGTCTTTTAGTAGATTGGGTAGAAGTTGATGCGACACCTATATTTAGCGTGAGCATCAGCATCAATACTATCAGATATCTTAGATAAGTATGTTTCATGCCAGGCCTCCTTTGCCTAAAAAAATGGACTAAACAAAAGTTCAAGGCTAACTCGAAAAAAAAATATTTGCAAAATATTTTTTGAATCTTAATAGAACCAAACGTCAGGGAGCAAATGGGCTAGGCAATCGGGCTAAAAATTGTACAAAGTCGAGTTAATAAGCCTTAGAAATCTAAACTGGCTCGAAGTGTCAATCCATGCATCATGAGATCGCCACCGGCTGGAGTATTAACAAATAAAAGCTGGGTTATAGAATTGTCAGATCTCATCTGATTCCACCAATATTGCACTTCATACGCAGCTCCAAAGCAGAACCAATGTGTCTGACGGAAGCAAGTGCGCCAATCGCCACCTAGTAAGATTTGGACTGTTGGGCTCAAATGTTTCCCTGAATTTTCGAGAGTCACAATCGCAGGACCTTGTCCTGGAACACCATTATTGGAAGTGTCTGATAAAAAAGTTTTGGTTTTAAGATCAAAATTTCCATAGAGGAGAGCCCCGCTAAGTATGCTGAATATTCCTAAGTGAGATCCAAAACCATAGTGCAAATCGACTCCAACACGCGGACCGATTCCATTAAAATCATTCTGTCTATTGACAGACCCTTGGACGATTTCATCAGTTGGCTGCCCAACCAAGACACTATTCGATTTCATCTTCTGCAGCTGGTTAATCCATCCCCCTTTTAACCCTATATTGGGACGGAGCTTAAAGTGTCGACCTATTGGATATTTGCAGCCCATTACCAGGTCTAGCATATCATAGTTTGCGTGCCAATGACTAACTAGAGAACCTGCTTTAGGAACGTCCGCATCTGTTTGATCGAAAAAAGGAATGACTATGAGCTCTTTTGTACCAGAGGCTGAATAGTGTGTTGTTGTACTCGGATGAATTCTAGTCCAAGCCAAGTTAACGTCATATTTCTCATAATTGAAATTATATCCAAGTGCAACTCTAAATCCAGAAGTGTATTCGAATTTCTGGTTTTCGAGTTTGAGGTCATTTTTATTTGTCCCTTCTACAATTCTTTGATCGATCAAAATAACAGGAGACAACCCGTCCTCTTGAATTTTCCAGTATAGATATTCAATACAGAGCGACGGACCTGCTTGTGAACATTGAGCTATTGTTGTCTGAGGTTGCTGTGATTCTTCCTGTGCATCGGCTCGAAGTGTTGTATAGTTCATGATAAAAATTGACGCTATAGAGATTGCTAATCCTTTCATTTCCTTTCTTCCATTTTTTGTTTGAAATTATTTTATTAGGTAATTGATGTCAATGTAAGTGGAAACTCCTGTGTTTACTTTCCGGTTACAAGAACAACACGGAAACGCGCTTTGCCGCTCATCATGAGCTCATAAGCTTCCGGAGCTTTTTCTAAAGGAAAGGTTTGACTCATGGAACGTACTCCTGAGAGAAGAGAAAACGCGAGTGTATCTTGGCAGTCGATGGATGTTCCGCAAGGCCAACCACTGATGCTGCGACGCCCCAAGATCAAGAGAGTGGTTGAAACAGACAAAGGTTCCGGCGAGACCCCTACAATTAGCAATTTCCCATCGATAGAAAGTCCTTCAACTGCCGCAGATATAGTGGGTGTGTGGGTCACTGTTGAGAGGATGAGTTTTGCACCGCCAAATTTTTGGAGCTCATCGCTTACTTTCTGTGCATCGCTATCGATGAAAAAATGTGCTCCCAACTTTTGGGCAAGCGCCTGCTTGTCTTTACCTCTTGCAATCGCAATGGTACGAAATCCCATTTTGGCTGCGTACTGAACAGCAAGATGTCCCAAACCACCGATGCCTAAAATTGCAACGGTGTCTCCAGCTACAGCCCCACTATTTCTCAGAGCATTGAATGTAGTAGTTCCCGCACACATTAGAGGACCGACTTCGATCGGCGAAAGGGAGTCGGGGATGAGAGCTAATGCTTCACTTGGAACAACGAGATATTCTGCATAACCACCATCATAGGTGAGGCCACAGATTTGCGGATTGGAGCAAGTCATAAAATCACCCCTTCTGCATGAATTGCATACCATACAGTGACCGCCATACCAGCCAATACCCACACGTTGGCCAACTTGCCAATTGTGCACCTCATCGCCTAAAGAGTCGATTACTCCCGCAACTTCGTGGCCCGGCACTCGGGGATATTGAATGCCTGGAAAACTTCCTTCTTTAACAAAGACATCACTGTGACAAACCCCGCAGGCTTGTACTTTCACGCGAACTTGCCCCCTTTGAGGAGTGGGCACCTCTTTTTCCACAAGTTCAAGCGGTTCGTTTGGCCCTGCAACCTGTATAGCACGCATTTTCACCATCTTTCGCCTCCCCTTAAAAAAGAAATATATACCAGAGGCCTCTGACTCAACAAAACTAAAAAATAGAATTATTCGACAAAATACCTATGGTTTTTATGTTTGCAATTTTCTAAAATTTGCGCATGATAACTGCTTCTTTCATACAAAATTTAGTAAAAAAACGGGCTATTCTGCAATTATTTCTTTGTAGTTATTTTTCTTGCATGGCACTCGGATGGCTCATTTTACAACTTCCTTTCTGTCAAAAAGGTTTTGTGTCAGGAATAGATGTATTTTTTACAGCTGCTTCGGCAGTTTCTACTACAGGTTTAACCACGATTGACATAGGAAAAACATTTTCCTTTCCCGGACAACTGGTACTTTTACTCCTCATCCAGTTAGGTGGTATCGGCTACATGATATTCAGCTCTTTTCTCATTTTGAGTCTTAGAAAAAAAACATCTAAATTACGCATAGAACCTACCTTTTCACTTTCAAATGTCCCTTCCATTACAGAACTAGCTAAACAGATTGTAACCTATACGGCTATCTGTGAAATAAGTGGATTGATACTATTGTTTTTTTACTTTAAGAATGAAGGAATAGATAATGCTCTTTGGAATGCACTTTTCCATAGTGTTTCTTCTTTTTGTACAGCAGGCTTTAGTCTTTTTTCATCTAATTTGGAAGGATATAAAAATCACCTTGGAATTAATACAATTATCTCTTTTTTCAGCCTATTGGGAGCTTTCGGCTTTTTCCTGTGGATGGATTGTTTCAAAAGGATAATGAATCGAAAAGCGCTTATGGGTTTGGCTACTCGGCTTACGCAACCCCTTGCTACTGTAACGATCATAATTGGAAGCTTTCTGTTTTTATTGATGACAACTTACCCAACAGAAAGCTCCAAATTACAAAAATTAATCATATCATTTTTTCAGGTAATATCTACGATAACAACCACCGGGTTTAATACAGTAGATATCAAAGCATTGCCACTAGTTATTCATCTTTTGATCATTATTTTAATGCTTCTCGGCGTCTCCTTGACTGGAAATGGTAAGGATATGAGAGGCACTTCATTTACTACTTTGCTAAAGCTTATGGCGGATACACTTAGGAATAAGGGAACAAACTCCTTATGGGGTCGAAAAATTCTCTTCAAAAGAATGCAAATTTCTTTTTTCTCGTTTGCCTGTTATTGCCTTGTTTTGTTGGCAGCTGCCCTGCTTTTCAGCCTAATTGAGAAACAACCCTTCCTCCCTCTTTTTTTTGAAACGACCTCTGCTTTATGTACAGTAGGACTGAGTATGGGAATTACCTCTGAGTTATCAGTCTTTGGGAAAAGCCTAATTGCTCTTCTTATGTTAACAGGCAGAATTGGCATTCTTATCATTGGTTTTGCTCTCTCAACCAAGGCGATGTCTTGGAATAGGAAAAGCAATCGAGAACTGGTTTTTTGAATTGATGATGCATCCATTGAAATCGACCAGATTTTGCGGTTTTTCTTTATTTCATCCCAGCTAATTCTCTGGTCAAGAGAGCGATTACCGACCAATCAAAATCGGCTCTACCTAAATTCATACAAGTAAGCATCTTTTCATGAACAGTGGAAAGAAAGGGCATGGGAACTTGCGCCCTGTCAGCAGAGTCTTGAAGAAGCCGTATGTCTTTTAACCCAAGATTCAAGGCAAACCCCCCATCCGCGAAATTGCGTTTACATATCATTGGGGTATAGCTATGAAAAGCTGGAGCATCAAATAGGGAACTTCCCCAAATCTCCGCTGCAGTTGAAGTGGAAATTCCACTTTTTTCTAGCACACTTGCCGCTTCAGAAAATGCTTCGATAAGACTGGCAATCATGAAATTGTTGCACAGTTTAAATAACGATGCCTGCGATGAACGTTCCCCTAAATCGAAAATCTTACTGCTCATAGCCTCCAAAATGGGAGAAATGGTTTTTTTAGTTTTACAATCACCCGCTAAAAAAATCCATAAAGTCCCCTCTTTTGCACGTTCTGGCCGTCCAGTAACAGGAGCTGCTAGAAATGCAATTCCCTCCTCTTGATGTTTTTTTTCTAAATCAGTAATTAGATCCGGAGAAACTGTACTCATTGAGATATGAATTAAATTCTTTTTAGGAGAGGACAGTATTCCAGATGCCCCAAAAACAATCTCCTTTAAGGCACCGTCATTTGCGACCATAGAAATCACAACCTCACATAAACTAGCGAGTTCTGCGGGAGTTGCTGCCCATCGAGCCCCCTTGTCAAGTAAAGGAGCAGCTTTTTCTTTTGTCCGATTGTAAACCCAAAGAGGAAATCCAGCTTTTAGAACATTTTCTGCCATGGGAAGCCCCATATGACCAAGTCCAATAAACCCTACCTTATGTTTCATAAACTAATCTCCCCTAAAGCTCATTTTATTTTTCAAACCATTATTAAAATCAGGAAAAATGCAATTTTTTTCTATGTAAAAAATTCTAATTTGCGATAAACAACCACCAGAAGGCAGAGAACTCTTTATCATAAATCAGCAAAACGCAGTGAAAAATGCTCTTAAGGACTACAACAGCACTCTTCCAGTTATCTTTAATATGAATTTTGGCCACACCGATCCTCAAATAATTATTCCAAGTGGAGGCAAGGTAAAGGTTAACTGTGATAAAAAAACAATCGAGTTCTACTAAAGAGGCAATTGCAAAACTTCACGCCACAGCAAAATCGCCCTTTTGAGCCATTTTGCCACTCCATCCCCAAGCCCTACTCGCTTAGAGTATGTCCTCGGGGATGGGGCCACGGCCGCTTAAGCGGCTGACAAACTGACTCAAAATCATCGATTTTTCTGGGTCGGGGAATTTTGCAATTGCCTCTAAAACCTTTCAGCATTATTTTCTGAATTTATTGAGAGTATAAAGGAGCAGCATGAAATCGACATCCAAAGATGAATCATTAATTCACGATGTCATTAAGTTATATTTTACCGGAACCTACTATGGAAATGCGGAAGAACTAAGACAAGCCTTTCACCCAGATGCTCGTATTACAGGGAGTATTCAAGGGACTATTCACGAATGGACTCTCAAAGAATTTATAGCTAGAGTAACAGTCAAACCTACTTCAGCAGAAAAAAATGAAAAATTCGAGAAAGAAATTCTTTCTATAGATATTACCCATGATGCCGCAATGGTAAAAACTCGTGTCTTTGCTGCAGGCTATACATTCATTGATTACATCATATTATTAAAGTACAACAATCAGTGGATGATTAGATACAAAAGCTTTACAACCTAAAGATAGTTCACCTCACACTAGAAGCCAATTGTTACAGTGATAAATAACATGACCCAAATTTTTCTTGAACCAGCGTCGGAAAAACTGAGCAAGGACTGGAGGACTGGCAAGAAGTGCTAGGATATTTAGCTGTTGCCATTTCGGCCTTCTTAGCCTCTCTTATGTCATTTTTCTCAGGCTTTGGATTGGGAACGATTCTCATGCCTGTGATCGCTATATTCTTCCCTTTGCCCATAGCAATAAGCCTTACTGCAATAACCCACCTATTTCATAATCTTTTGAAAACAAGTTTGCTGTGGAGGATGATTAATTGGACTATTGCTATAAGGTTTGGGGTGACCGCTCTGGCAGCGTCGATTCCCGGAGCCTTACTGCTCAAGAAACTGTCCGAATTTGCACCTATAAAGGAATATTCCTTTTGGGAAATTAGAGGTGAAATTTCCATCCTGCACATATGCGTAGGACTTCTTCTCATTCTTTTTGCAAGCACGGAAGCAATTCCGCACAAAATGTATAGAATTAAAAACTTATTTATTGGAGGAGCAATCAGCGGGTTTTTTGGAGGCTTGTCGGGAAACCAGGGTGCTCTTCGCAGTGTTTTCTTAATCAATACTAATCTCGACAAGAGCGCTTTTATTGGGACGAATGCAATTATTGCAGTGGTAGTAGACGTGGCTCGTCTTGTCGTTTATAGTTTGAGCTTCAGCAACTTGTTTACAGGCTCTAATCTACCGTTGCTGAGCACGGCCGTAATCTGTGCTATAGGCGGTGTTTTATTAGGGATGGCTTTGCTAAAAAAAATCACAATGGAGTTCATTCAAAAAATCATCATAGCTTTGCTATACCTACTCGGAACTCTTCTTATTCTTGGAATCATCTAACTTTATAAAAATATCTCTTACTTAGGCGCTCTTGAAATCGCAAAGAAGAAAACCTTATTAACCCAACTTGCCCCCTATCTTGCCCGAAGGACTGAGCGAAACCCACGAGATACAAGATTCTCGACAAAGCCAAGGTAGTTCACCTTGGCGAGGAGAGAAGCGCAGTAGATCGTGGGTTGCAGCCAGTCCTTCGGGTAAGATAGGGGGCAAGTTGGGTTATTATCTTGTTCACTATACCGCTGCTCCTAGAGCAACTCTCTGAGGCTTAAAACTAAGGGCCTGTGCAAGCCGTTCTGTTGTAGCATCGTGAGTGTGGTTTCCCAGCGCATCACCCTTAGAATTAAAGTTTATATTACCCGCAATATATTCATCAAAACTAATTGAAGGATCCAGTTTGCGAACTTCATCGAAGGAGGCATGCTTAAGCATATAATGCCTTTTAAGTTTATTAGAGAAATAATTGACAGCGCTTTGAGTCGAATTAAGAGTCGTCATCGCTTCATAATCAGACCTTCTTTCTACAGCCTTACCCCATACTATAGAAATTCTTCCTGCTAAAGCGCTAACCAACACTATAGAAGGTAGACTTATCATCAATGGCAGACAAGCAATAAAAGCAATTTGGACAAGACACACACACATATCAAAACAAGGAATTCTAAAACTGTCATAGTGTTTGAGATGGGAAAGCTCATGAGCCAATATAAACTCCATTTCTTCATGTGAATGTTTTTTTAGAAATGACGGTGAAATTACCACCGAAAAAGAGCGAAAACTACTTGGAGCACCACATAATTGAGCATGACCATCTTCAACCAGCAAACAGTCAATATTCCCGTTTAAACCCATCTTCTTTTGCAAATTTTCGATTTTATATAACACAGAAAGAAGTTTTAATTGTAACTCACTAGAAAAGTTAGAACTAGAAGCAATCATTTCTTTTGTAACATGAACAACGTTCTTTTTACTAAAACGCTGTGCAGTTTCCAATCCAGTTTGACAAAGCGATTTCAATCCACATACGGCATTGATTGGCCGCGTGAACACAGCAATAAGAGACCCAAGTGCATATCCCACTTCTTGTATAATAGGCAATACTATCCTTTCATGTGTATCCCTAGGTGGTGTTGCCTCTGCCTTGTCTAGCATTTGGCTAGGTGTAAGCCTTGAAATCTCATCAAATGTCACTGATTGCATTGCACACTTCTAACAGTTGATTTGAAATTAAACTCATCAAAATTAATGCGGACATTGTATATTAAGAAGTCAATTCCCTCCATTTTTTTGCAGCACGTAACCGGCGAGGTTCGAGTTCGTACAGATCCCGTTGAAACTGGATATTATTTTGCTATAAACCAGGTAACAATATGTTTCTTTTTCTAGCTTCGATAGTTTTTGTTTTTGGACCATCTTGTGGAGGAAAATCAACTCTCTCCAAGGCCTTAGTTCAACAATTAGGCCCCTTTTGGACCTACTTAGATAGAGATCAATTGATTGAAGATGGCCTTTGTATCGAGGAAAAAGCAGATCAGATGATCGAAGAAAGTATCCTCTCTTTTCAATCGAGGGATCAACACGTGGTAGTTGATGCTCAAATCCCTTGGCGAGCTCAAAAAAAGAAAGATGAACTGTATGTTTTAGTGTATGCACCTTTACCTGAACTTCTTGTAAGGGATTCTAAAAGAACAGTTCAATTACATCGCTCTCCCAAAAGAGCTCACTACGCACGCTTATATGTAGAGAAAACCTTTGCTGAAGTTTTTAAAGCCCCTGCACGCCTAGGTTTTTATTATGACCTTGTCTTCGATTCATCGGAGTATTCTATCGATACTGAAATCAAAGAAGTGTTGAGCTTGATAGCACAATATTACAAAAGAGAAGAAAGACATGACTACTGAAAATCAAATACTAACAAGTCCTTCGGAATGGTTGGCTTATTTGAATAATAACCCAACTTGCCCCCTATCTTGCCCGAAGGACTGAGCGAAACCCACGAGATACAAGATTTTCGACAAAGCCAAGGTAGTTCACCTTGGCGAGGAGAGAAGCGCAGTAGATCGTGTTGTTGCAGCCAGTCCTTCGGGTCAGTTACAAGACGGAATAATCCTGACTGAAAGTGAACAAGATACAATCAACATTAACGGTTTTGTCATTTCTGTTGTTTCTATTTGGAAATGGCTGCTAAATCTTCAATAGACCTCTTGCGTATTTTATTAGCATAACTTCAATTGCGCCATCTAAGTTAAGAGATCTAATGATATTTTTAAAGACAAGTATAACCGCCATCGATGATCCAATCGTCTCCTGTCACATAGTTTGATCTAGTTTACTTGCTCTTTCGAGCAAAAATTTCCCTTTTAAGAAAAATAGCTAAAATAGCGCTAGCCAGGAAAAACGCCACTCCCCCAATGATCATGGGCATGTCGCTTGTGAGTCCAAGCAATGGCCCAGAAATCAAAGGGCTTATAATGAACCCACAGGCAATCACCGATTGCAGGACACCCAATATTTCCCCCTGCATATCAGCCGAGGTTCTATTGGAAATCAACGATTGCAAAATGGTAACCGTAAGAGCAATTAACAGCTGTTGCAAAGGAATATAGGCCCATACCCAAAAGAGAGCCATAGGGATGAGAAAAAGAAACATGTAGATTCCTTGTAGGGATAAAGCATAAAAAAGGGTGGGAGCAGGTTTAAAACGCTGCACCAATGGGCGTATTAAACATGCAGAGCTGAACGCATACACTCCTGCTGCAAAACCATACAATGATCCAACACCGTCAGCATTCAACGCATAGCGTTTGATCCATGTAACAGGGATAAATTCCCAAAAAAAAGACCAACCAAAGGTTACGAAGAGAACAACAAGAAATAGAACACGCAGATTAGGATTGCGAAAAGCGCGTACCAAATTATGTATGCCGATGATCCAGTTCAGTTTTTTAGGTTTTCTTAGAAAATGGGTCTCTTTAAACAAGAACAAGATCAACACGGCGTTTAAGAGTAAAACAAACCCAGCAACGAAAAAAGGGAAAGAATAGCCAGTAAAAGGACCAAATCCAGTGGATGATAATTTTCCACCAAGAAAAGGCCCAATCGTAAAACCTAACCCAGTAGCCATATTGAATAAGCCAAAGTTCTTTGTCTTTTCTTCCAAGGAGCTACTGATATCGGCAATATAAGCACTTGCCACAGCTGCACTTCCAGTAGAAATGCCGATGACAAGTCTTGAGGTAATTAAAAGATAGAGATGTTGCTGCATCACGGCAATGACAGCCAGCACATAGCCAAAAACTCCGACCAACAGGCTGTAAATCAGGATTCTTTTTCTGCCTTGAGCATCTGATAGGGAACCTAGGATCGGAGCGCTAAAAAACTGCGTGACAGACATCCCTCCTAAAAGAATGCCCAGATACATCCCTCGCACTGCATCCGTTGTCTGTTCGGGAAGAAGACCAAAAGTCCTATCAAAAACCATGGAAGAAAACATGGGATATGCAAGGCCAAGGCCTAGCCAATCGATAAACACGATCATTAAAACGAGAACAAGAGCCGCTGTTTTATGAAAGGATGATATCACTTAATTACCTATAGAACGGAGAGCACCTTATACCAAAGTTATGTTTTGAGTGCTATGTCAACCACTCCTCGAGGTTCAAACATGGCAAGTAAGTGTTTGTACATGGTTGGCCTATCTTCTATGTTAGCTGGAGTCAGCAGTATGTGCTGACCATAAATAGCTATATCCTCCACGATTCGTTCGCATCTGTAATAGGCTAAAATGTCCCGATTGATCTGTGTCTTTCCATATCCCTTATAAAAAAGCTCTTCTTCATGCGGATTATTCCAAACATTAGCCACTCCTCCACCAATGAACATGAGATCGCGCTCTTTAGGCGCCATGATAGGATCATCCCAATCCACGATGTAGATGCTGCCAGTTTCCTCAATGAGTACATTTCCACCATGCATGTCAGAATGACACAGGACAAATTCAGCCGTTTGTTCCTGGATTTTATGCGCCAGTTCATGAGCGCGATTGACTAAACGAAGAATGATCTCCTTATGTTCTTGCAGAAAACGCAATAAGTTTAGACCGAGCTCGTCAGAAACAGTCTTCCCCGAGTTGATATGATCAAACAAATGACGCACCCTCTCCCGCCACTGGGAAGAGTAAGTTTCTGTTTTGATAGCAACAGACGGTTTAACTGCATGAATTTGTCTCATTACTTTGCCCAACGTATACCACTGATCGTCGGTCAAATGATGACTAAAACCATCCACTCCTTTCACAAACGGGTAGACAATGAGCGTCAATCCCTCTATATCCTGCGTTATTTGACCATTCTGGGCGGGAATGGGAGGAATAATCTGTTCAATTCCAGCCTCATGTAATTGCATCAGTAAAGCAGCAGTTACATCGTAATGCTTACCTGGCCTTACCTTCACAAAGTAAGCTCGACGTTCTTCATCGATGACTTGATAAATCGATGCATTTATATCCGCACCTAACGGGAGTAAAGCGATTGTGCTCACTTTAACGCCGTAACATCGATTTAGACATTCCTTGATAGATTGTTCGGAAAGTTGTTTCATGACTAATTGACCGTTTTTACGCTTATTCCCATCACATTAAATTCTTCTAGGTCGGGGAATTTGCAATCGCCTCTAAAGGTTAGATTATATTGATCCAATTTAGATTGCGTCACGCCAAAAGTAACCATTAGCACTTGATTTCATAAAATAGTTTTCAGGCTGAAAAATTTCTACTAGTTTCCTATTGAAAAACAATGTTATATTTTTTGATTAGTATAGTTAGTCAATATCAACAACACTTTTTGGCTGGATGGAATGAGTACTTTAACGCATAAAGTCGATGAACGAGTAGAAGCCGTACATTTTACCAGGGATTCTCTGGTTGTTGACTTAAAAGATGGTCGTTCTATTTCTGTACCCTTAAGATGGTATCCAAGACTTTTAAAAGCTACAGTCAAGCAGAGATCGTCATGGGAAATTTCCGGAGGCGGTTACGGCATCCATTGGCCAGAAATAGATGAGGATCTGAGTACTGAAGGTCTACTACGAGGTGCTGCAGCACCCATTCGCAGATCTAAAAGAACGGTAAAAACAAGAAGTACTACTCTTAAACGTCGAGTAAAGACAAAAACACGCACTTAAAAAAATTCCTTCCGAAAGTGCTTATCAACAAGAAGATACCATCTAATCCTTTTTCTTTCGCGTTAAAATAATGTAGTGATTTTCAACTGGAGTACTATACAATAAGCCAATCCTATTTGAAGCCATTGTAAGGAACGAAATATGAGTTTAATCAAATATGCCCTGTGTGGTTTATGTCTATTAGGGATCTCTCAAACCCAAGCTGAAGAAGCCGTTCCAACAACCCGCATTCTCTACGTTCGACATGGGGAAGTTCCAGGGAACAACCCTGATCCTAGGACTTACATCTACACTGGAAGTGGAACCGATGATTCCCTCACAGAACTAGGAAGAATTCAAGCTAAAGAATGTGCACAGTTCCTTTCTTATCTCCAACAAAATGGCCATTGCGGAACCATCACAGCTCTGTATGCGTCCGATCTAACAAGAGCTGTAGAAACCGCTGAACCAATCTCACAAGCGCTTGGTTTAAGTATTCACTTGCGGCAGCCATTGCGAGAAATCAATTGGGGATGTGCCGATGGTCAGCTAGTTCAAACCATGTCAGAGGAATATGACTCTATTGTAGACCAAATAGAACAACAATATCCTGAGAGAAAGACCCGATGGGATTATCTTCCGGTCTTTGAAGGCGCTGAAACTTACAATGCTCTTTTAAATCGCACACTAACAGAACTAAAGAGGATCGCAGAACTCCATCCAGGCGAAACCGTTGTGATTGTTGGTCACGGACGGGTACTGAAAACTCTCATTGCTGATCTTAGAGATTCGGAAGAGAAAATTCCTTATCCTGCTAACTGCGGCATAGCAGAATTCACCTATTCACCCAACAATGGACTACGCTTCATTCAGATCTTAAAACGAGAAAAACACACGCATTAGACATCTTGCGTAACCTGCTTTGCTCAGAAAAATCAAAGATTTTCTAGGCAA